>JAZQZM010000066.1:0-26380 GCA_045634085.1 Bacteroidaceae bacterium | reverse complement strand
TAGTGACGATGTGATTGTAAATATTGATGCAAACGCTACATCGGTTATTGAGGAAGATGCCTGCGCAATAGAAATTGTCAATGCATATGCTGTAGACAACAATAACGAAG
The DNA here is from genome assembly GCA_045634085.1 of Bacteroidaceae bacterium. Taxonomy (GTDB): domain Bacteria; phylum Bacteroidota; class Bacteroidia; order Bacteroidales; family Bacteroidaceae; genus HGM04593. The sequence continues at coordinate 26,270 of JAZQZM010000066.1, read as the reverse complement.
AGGTTCGTTTTGATGACGTGAAGATTGCCTTCAGCCAGTCGACAGGTATGTCAGATGTCTATGCTACATTCTCTGTCAAGGGTGGTGAATGCATAAAGGTGACAGCGCTCGAGGCACAGGAGGTTGCAGTCTACTCTGTTGACGGCCGCCTTGTACGTAAGGTACGTGTCAATGCCGGTACAACAAGAATTGCATTGCCTGCGGGTGTCTATGTCGTGAATGGCGAGAAGGTATTGGTTTATTGATAAAAGCCTGAATGATAGCATTAGCGGAGCGCCCGTGGGCGCTCCGCTAATTTATTTTGTTATTTATTCTCTTTTAGAATACCTTGTGAGGGTAGAGTGGCAACTCCTTGCATATCTTTTGCGAAACCTCGATGCAACGCAGTGACTCGGCAAACTGCTCGGGGGTGCGTGCGCCCACAAGTACCGATGTCACTCCCTCCTGTGCAAGCACCCATGCAAGCGACATTGTGGCGAGCGGTTCGCCGTGTTCCGTAGCCAATGCATTAAGGTTGTTCAGGTACTCCAGTAGTTCAGGCGACAGTTTCTCCTGTTGCAGTGACCCGCCGCGTGCCATGCGCGAGTCGCCTGGTATGCCGCCAAGGTAGCGCGATGTGAGCAACCCCTGTGCAAGAGCCGAGAAAGAGATGAACCCTATTCCCTGTTCCTTGCAATAGGCCGGCACACCCTCCTCCTGCACGGCTCTGTCGAGCAGGTTCAGGCGACCCTGGAAAATGAGTGGCGGAACACCCTGCTTGCGCAGGAACTCATTGGCGTACTTGAGCGCATTGAGTGGCCAACGCGAGATACCTATGTAAAGTGCCTTGCCGGCGCGTACAATGTCAACAAGCGCCTGCAGTGTCTCGTCGAGCGGTGTCACGGGGTCGTAGCGGTGAATGTAGAAGAGGTCTACATAATCGAGCTGCATGCGTCTTAGGCTCTGGTCAAGGCTTGACATCAGGTGCTTGCGCGAACCCCAACTGCCATAAGGCCCGGCCCACATGTCATAGCCCGCTTTCGTGGCAATGAACAACTCGTCGCGATGGGTGGCAAAATCATCTTTCAGCATACGCCCAAGCAACTCCTCGGCTGCACCCGGTGGGGGACCATAGTTGTTTGCAAGGTCAAAATGCGTCACACCGTTGTCGAATGCCAGGCGTGCTATTGCGCGCGCATTGTCGTATGATGCGTCGGCACCGAAGTTCTGCCAGAAACCGAGGCTCACCTTAGGCAGCAGAATTCCGCTGTTGCCGCAGCGGCGATATTTGTCGTCGCTGTTACTGTATCTTGTTGCTGAAGCAATGTACTTTTCCATGTTTTGAGATTTCTTATCTTAAACTGTTTGTGCCAAAGATAATTGCAAATGAGCGAGAAAACAAATTTTTTACAACTCTTCTATGACCTTGCGGAACTCCTTTGGCAGATAAACGTTGGGGCGGTCGGCAATGCACCTGAACATTGGAGCAATCTCTGATGGAGAATGGCCGGCCTTCTTCGAGCAACCGATGTCGGTGACAAGGAATGTCAATTCGGGGTGTGCGTTGACATAAGCGGCGAAACGTTCTACAGCGCTTTCTATCTCCTTGAGCGTGAACCCTACAGTGGGTATGGCATATGAGTCGCCGCACAAGCCTTCCAGCTGGTGCTTCGAACGGAACCTGCGGTTGGCAATGTAACCCTTTGATTCGTTGTTTCTCATTGCGGTAGCATTGTTTTCCAACATCTCTTTTCCGCTGCCATAGACAAGAACATGTCCCCTCTTTGCCCAGCGGTCGAAGGTTGCCGGGGTGTTCCTGTTCTCCAACTCCAGGCCGTCGAACTTGTTGATTATATCAATGATGTCCTTTGGAAGGAATGCTTCGATACCCTTGATTAATGCGTCGGGAACTCCATAGTATGCAGCCGCAATGCCACCCGCCATGCAAGCAATGGTGTCTACGTCGCCGCCATATGAAATGGCTGTTCTCAAAGCATCCTCGTAGCCTGTGGAGTGCAGGAATGCCATTATGGCAACGGAGCATGTGTTCTCAGCCCATTCGCGCTCCCTTTGCATCTTGTTCACGTTGTCGAACTCATTTACAAGGGTGCGTATCTCGTTATTGTTCAGTCCAAGATTGTAGCCGAAGGTCTTTTCTATGAACTCTTTTATCTCCTCCTTGCTTCTCTTTTCCTTTGCCATGAACACAGCTGTTGCAATTGACTGTGCTCCGGCAATGCCGCCTGGTGAGTTGTGCGTGATGATTGCAGTCTTCTTTGCAAGCGTCATGGCTTCGTCAATGGATTTTGCAAAGAATCCCACCGGGCACACCCTCATTCCGCTACCGTTGCCCTTGCTGTCATTTGTTGCAGTGGGGTCCTGTTCCCTGCGTCTCTTCCAGTTTCTGAACGAGTGTCCAAAACCGGCATATGTGTATCTGCAGCCCCAGTCATATATTGCATCGGCAAAGCTCCTGCCGTGCAGTAGGGCATCGGCAATAGCTGTCGTCAGCACGGTGTCATCGGTAAAGGAGCATGCGCTCCTGAACAGCTTGAACCTTGTGGGTATCTTGTCGGCGAACTCGAAGGTTGAGCCAACAACGTCGCCTATGACAGCTCCTATTATGCGGTTTTTGGAAATTGTGCTCATCTCTTAGACTGATTCGTTGATTATATCTGTTACCGGGTTGCCCTCAAGGTTAATGTATGCGTCATCGCTCTCCCTTATGCATATGTAGAAAAACTCCTTGCATTCTGTGGGGTAGTTGTCGGTGAACTGCGGGAATGCCGCGCACACCTCCTCCATGCTGTGCCCGACTCTTTTGAGTGCATCCCACACGCATCCCTCTCCGTTGTACACCTTTATTATAGCTGTGCCGTTGTGGCGGTACACGGTCATGGTCTCTCCCATGCAGCAGCTCCACTCATCGGGGGCATGGTACTCTTTGCCCGGGATAAAGAGGCCGTTGTTGCGGCGTAGCCATTCGCGTATCCCAACCAGGTGACCATCGGTAAGGTCTACAACAATATAGCTGCGGTGCAGGCCTTCGTCCTCCATGTCCGGGACAAACGCTTTCACCTCTTCGGCTGTCAATGCAAAGGGAGTGTGCTCCCAATTATTGTCATAGTTGCTTTCGCGTTCTACTTCATATGCCGTGCCACCAATGGCCAACTCGCCGTTGTTGTAGATGATTGTTGCCGTGTAGCAACAATCATCTGTGCTGAAACTGTGACTGCTTCCAATCTCAAACATAGTCATCTGCTGTCACTCAATTTCAGTTAAGGAGCCGGTTGGGATCGGGAACTTCTTGTTCTGCTTGGCGCCAAGCTTCTCAAGCTTGGCGCAGGTAGAGATAATGCTGTGTCCGCCAGGGGTCAGTTTCTTCTCGCACTCCTCAAAGGCATGCTGTGCATCCCTGATACCCTTGCCGATGCTCTCATAGTTCTTTAAGAACTTGCCAACTCGGTCCAGAAGCTCGTTCGCAAGCTCGTATACCATCTCGTGGTTCTCGGCCTGTGCAATGTGTGTCCATGTGAGGCTTATCATGCGCAAGGCTGCAAAGAGAGTCTGCTCGTCTGCGATGAATACGTTCTGCTCCATGGCGTTGCGCCACAGGTCGGGCTGTGCGTTCAGTGCTGTCCACAGAGCACCGGTGTGTGGTACGAACATAATCACGTAGTCCATTCTCACCTTCGGTGCCTTTATGTAGGACGAGTAGTCTTTCTTTGAGAGCTCCTTCACGTGCTTCTGTATGCTCTCGATGTGAGCCTTCAGGTACTTTTGGCGGTCCTCTTCATTCTCGGCATTCACGTAGTCCATGAATGCAGTGAGCGATACCTTGGAGTCGATGATTATCTCGCGGTTGCTGTCAATGTGCATGATTACGTCGGGGCGTAGGTTGCTGCCGGTGTCGGTTCTCACAACATTGCCCTTGCTGTCGCGTATCGTTGTCTGTATCTCGTAGTGTACGCCCTGTGTGAGGCCCTGTGATGTGAGCAATTCATCAAGAACACGCTCGCCCCAGTCGCCCTGCACCTTACTTTTGTGCTTGAATACACGCGCAAGCTCGTCGGCACTCTCCTTGGCTGCCGCGCTGTGCTTCATCATGTTCTCAAGGTTCGCCTTCATCTCGCTGCTCAGCTCGGTCTGCTTGAGTGTGCTGTCGCTCATGGTCTGCTTCATCTTCTCGATTGTCTCGCGCAGCGGTGTCACAATCTGCTCTATGTTGCTGTTGCTCGACTCGGCAAACTCCTTCTGTCGTTGCTTGAGCATGTCATCGGTAGCTGTCTTTACCTGTGCCGTTACCTTCGCCATGGTCTCATCAAACAGTTCCTGCTGTGCCTTTGTCGCCAATTCGTGACGTTTCTCCTGTGAAGCCAAAGCCTCACGTGCCTGTTTCTCGGCATCACTCTTCGCCTCCGCAATGCGCTTCTCGCACTCGGCCTTCACTGTCTCAATCTGCTCCTTTGCATCGGTCTTTACCTCGGCAATCTGCCTTTGGAAACTTGCCGTTGCCAGCTCGGCATTGTTCCTCTCAATGTCCAGCTGCCACTGCAATTTGTCTACTGTGTCCTGCACTCCCTTTTTCTTGCCACGTGCAAAAACAAACCCCATAAACACACCCAATGCCACTCCTGTGATAATTGCCAAAATGATTTCCATAGTATTCCTCTTAGATTAGCTGTAAATAATATCTGGTTAGTGAAACTCTCGCCAAGTACTTGATATCTTGGTCCTGTAAAAACGCTTTCATGTTTTACGGTGCAAAGAAAAGAGCCATCTATGCAGAGTTGGTGCATAGATACGAGAACTTTATCAATGCAGAAGGGTTTTTCGGCAAATTATTTGTGTCTGTCATTTTAAAATAGGATATTTGTAATTAAGTGCTAGAAGCATTTGTGAATTATACGTTTAAAACGAATCATCATGTTTGAATACACACCTCTATTACTCAAAAAACGCAATATCGTAAATGTCTATGATGCTATTCCTTTTTGGAAACTAAAACTTACAGGCGAGGAGTATGAAGGACTGAAATCCCATTTGAAGAGCCTTGTGCTTGCAAATAAGGATTTTTCAAGTTTGGATTTTGCTTTATACATAAGCGAATGGTGGCGAAGGGAATGTTTATCTGCTTCATATAGAGAAGAGATAATGAAATCCTTGGGGTTGAACGATCTTGCAAAAATCAATAATGCCCTAAAGGAAATAAAAGAATGTGGTTGGTTAAGAATGTACAAGGCCAGGGTGAATGAACAGCGACTACTTTCTGTAATGTTTCAGGGCGGCCTTCCTTTGAAATGGATTATTGATAGGTTCAATAATAATGAGTATTCGTATTGGACTCGTAAACTTGCTGGCATAACAGTGCTTGGCGATGGTGATAATGATGAGAGTAGCTTTTTGACTGCTCAGAAATCGCAAGAATTGGCTGAATTCTGTGATGTTATAGAAAGGGCTTATAATAGTGATGATTTTGAACAAATGCCTTTTTATTGTGACGGAACTGATGATGAGTTGTATGCGAAAGTTGTACAGATAATAAATGGCGAGAGAGTGCGTCATCGTGACGAAAATCCCTTTGCAATCTCTTGGGAGTTCGTTTTTGATGACATTGCTAAGGAACTGCTTGTCAAATATAAGATAAAGCCATCATCGACATTGTCGAAGAAATATATCGACGAAAAATTGGACGGTCGTGGCAAATGTAAGATCCATATTTATATGGATAATGTCATTGTCAAGACTTTTGAGTACATAAATGGAACTCTTTTTTGGAAAGAAGATTGGATAGATGAGTATACCGATTCTGCGTTGATTGAGATAAAGCATGGCGAAAATGTTTTGAAGTCTGATTATATGGTATTGTCAGACGAGCCTATTTTTATTTATAGAACCGATGATGTGCAATGTTATAACTTGGGTAAGAAAACAGGACGGGCTCATCGTTGTATTATACCTTCACAATGGTTATTGGAGGACAATGTTGCATTTCAAGAATATAAATATATTGACAATGACGCAGAAGAATATGTAAAAGTTGTTGATTTTGGGGATTTGTCAAAAGAAATTAAAATTACAAACGTCAAAACCAAAGAAGAACGGGTTTTGAGTTTTGATAATTCACCATATAAAATCATATGTATTGCTGATCCTTATATCGGTACACCTTTTTTGGAGCCGATAGTAAATGTAAAAGGTTATCAGGATTTTAGGCTTTTGGATGAAGATGGTCGTGAAAAAAGAGTTACATATAGTGACACTGTTTGTTACAGGTCTTTGAACGGAGATTGGCAGAATGTTGTTATGCAAGGTAGGATTTTTGCAACTGTCAAAAAGGATGGTGTAAGTTCAATGTCTACACCACCATTCATTAATTTGTCATCTTTGCCTGAATGTAAAGTTGTTTACAGTGATATTACAACTTGTCATTTGAGGTGTCGTTGGCAAGGTGGAGACATCAGGCCCGATAAAAGCAAGCTTGAGAAATGTACGTATGTCGAGGCTGATGATGTTTGGAAGATTTGTAAAAGCGAATCAGATCAATTGGGGGTAATACCGCTTGTATGTAAACCAAATGGACAGCCTTCTTTTACGTTGCATATGGATTCTCCATATAAAGAACTGATAGTGTATAAACCAGTGTTTAATGGTAAGTCAATAAGGTTGCAGAATAGTTGTAAAATACCTTACTCTGATCTTTCCTCATACCAAATAACAGGTGTTCGATCTGTTGGTGTGAAAGTTGTATTTCCAAATCTTGGTCGTCAGGATCGCACCCGCGTGTATGTGGATATAAACGGAGTTAGTTCGCTTGAGAATGTCTTGAACCAGGTTCTTGATAAACTTAATATAAGTGATGTCAGACAATTGCTGGATGCGACAATTAGTGACATAACTAGTGCCAATGTCAAAATTGAATTGATTGATAGTGCCGGAAATCAAAACAATCCGCTCACGGTGCTGATAATTGATTTTCCATATAGATTCAAGTATAGTATAATTGACGGAGTTCCGCATATAACTATTGATGGCGGCAAACTTGATACACAAGTTTTCCTTTTGTCGTTTGATAATCCTGAAGAAAGGATTGATTTGTGTAAGAATGGTGATGTTTATATGATTCCCGAAGCGCAACTTGACGAAGTCTTGAAAAAGAATGAATATCTCATTTGCTCTAAGCACTCATATTGTGTTTTGCCTAGGAAACTGCTCTTGAGAGGTGAATTTATTGAAACAGATTTGAAGAATGCATTTAATATGGCTAAGGAAGGTCAAGAAAAATATGGTACATCTTGGACCGGGCAGATTCTTGATAAATTGGTGGATAAGGAAGTTACGATGACGTGTTCGAGTAATGCAAAAGAACTGTTGAAGGAGGTGCAAAAACTATTAGAGGAGCTTCGTGCTTTGGAGTATATTAAAAAACAGCAAGATAAATTGCTTGATTCCCAAACCTTATTGACTCCTGAATGGGATATTATAAAAAAATGGATAATGGTTTGCAAAAAAGGTTATGTGCATGCTCAAAGTATATGGGATTTGATAGCTATTTCAAAGAATTGTGTGCTGTTGGAAAGGCTGGCATACATATTATGGGCCGAAACGCCCGAATATAAGACTGGTGAGCTGCTGAAATTCTTATTGCACCTACAGGAGCAGTTGGTCTTTGAATGGTATTGGCTGAAACTTGATAATCTAAATTATACACTATTTGATATTGATATTTTTAACAAAGCCTGCATGAACCATAATGTAGAGGTAGAATCTTATCCACAAACACAAAATATCTTGGAACTCCAAAATAAGTTGCTGCATTTTTACGAAGAACTGAAAAAACTTTCTATTGATGACAATCCAGAAGAACAAGAAAATGACTTCATAGATGCACCAAGAGCTGATAACTCAGAGGGGAACTATATTGCGATTTTGAAAGAGTTTATAGGCCGTGACATAAGGTTGGCCGATGTTCGTGATTTGATTGTTGATTATTTGAAAATGCATATTACAGACAATGATATATTGCAGCAGGATGACCAAATAAAAAGGACAATAAGATATTACCACAAATACGACAGACAGTACTTTAATAATAGATTTAAAAATAATTGATATGGAATTCTTTAAAATTTATAAAAATACATTAGACACTATAAATTCTATGGCTCTTTCGTTGTGGGTTAATGGAAAACACCCGATGCGAAAAGCTGTTGAAGATATGTTACTGAGGGAAAAAGTGCTTGCCGAACCTGTTTTCCAATCAATGTTTGGATGGAAGCATACCGACGAGGTTGCTTGGCTAGATTGGTTTCAAAAAGAATGTGTACGTAAACTCCTAAGTTCGTTTTCCCCTTATTCACATCAATGTAATGCCTGGAAAGTGTTGACAGGTAAGGTTTCCGACAAAAAAAGCGTTGTCGTGACCAGTGGTACTGGATCTGGTAAAACTGAGTGTTTTATGTATCCTATTTTGGATGATATTGATAAGGACAGGTCTGCTGTTCAGGCCATATTCTTGTATCCGTTGAATGCTCTTATGGCCGACCAATGCAATAGGTTGAATAAACTATGCAACAAATTGGATGTCCGTTTTGCTGTATATAATGGTAATACACCAGAATACGGAACACATATATTGGATGATGCTCGTATTCTTACAAGAACTGCGATTCGTGATAAAAAAACAACCCCACAGATTTTGCTCTCTAATCCAAGTATGCTTGAATATGTACTGTTGAGGGATAAGGATAAGGATTTTATTGAGCGTTCAAAAAAACAATTGAAATGGATTGTCATTGATGAGGCACATACTTATACCGGGTCTGCTGCAGTAGAACTTAAATATCAGATAGGGCGCATATTGGAAGCCTTTGATATGGATGTCAATGATGTGCATTTTGTGTGTACAAGTGCTACTATTGGCGACAATGATGCCGAACTTGCTGATTTTATATCAAGACTGACAGGCCAAAATGTCGATAAGATTGAGGTTATTGGTGGTAGTAGGGATGTTCCTCAAATGACAAACTCTGAAATTGAAGGTTTGATAGCCGATAATGAGTGGGGATTTACAGCAGATTGTGTGCAGATGTTACGTGCAGACGTAAACCAAACAGACGGTATGCATTTGCGTGAGATATGGAATACCCTGTTCCCAAATAGCAAAGAATATGACATAGAAAAGGCTTTGAAGGCTGTTGACTATTTGTGTGGCTTTGAACAGAAATTGCTGATGTTGAGAGGACATTTTTTTGCAAAGTCAGTCAATGGTATGTATGCGTGTTCTAATCCTGATTGTCCCAAGCATGGCAATTCGGATTTGGGGTATATTACAACAGAAAAGTCATCGGTTTGTCCGCATTGTCAAAAACCTCTGTTGGAATTGGTGCAATGTAAACGTTGTGGTGAGTTCATGTTGCAAGGTACATTGCAGGAGTATGAAGATGGTCGCAATTATATAAAACGAACAAATTGTAAGGACGTTGTAGAAAATGCCTCCGCCGATGTAGAAGATGATATTTCCATTGTGGGGGAAAGGGAGTTCGTGGTTGGCAAGCTGAAGGCAGATTATCCTCCAATGGATGGTTTGTACCGTGTTTTCATTTCAAATGAGAATAACAGGTTGATATATGAATTTGCAGAGGATAACGAGCCTGCTAATTTTGTTACAAAACGTAATGGGAACAACCAATATGCTTGTACACACTGTGGAACGACTTTGGGCAAAAACAATTCCAATTATTTTAGATTACCATCTCGTATCTTGACGAAGACAGTTGCATTGCCTTTGCTTTCGGCAACAGCTCAAGATGATGCTTTTATAGGAAAATATATTGCTTTCACTGATAGCAGGCAAGGTACTGCAACAATTACAAAAGAACTTAATGTCGAGTCAGAGAGAAATGTCTATAGATCTCTTTTTGCAAGGTTTAACAGAAATCCAATGACACCTACTTTGTCTGATGCTAAAAGTTTTCTTTGTGGTGATAGGATGTTTGTTCATTTGTCTTCTGATCGTGATGCTGCTGCATCATATTTGAAGGCAATATACAGAAATGCAATTGGACGAAGACCTTTGTATGAGAATTCTTTGGAGTCTTTGGGATTGGTATCAATTATTTATCCGTCATTGGATGATGCCCAACTCCCGAACTGTCTCATTGGGACTCCTATAACTGAGACTGAGTGGCGTAATTTCTTGAAAATAGCTCTGGATTATGTAGTGAGAATGGGTAATCATATACAAGCCGTTGAGGACAAAGAAAGCCGATTCGTCCGAAATAATACAAATTGTACCCCCATTGAGGATAATCCTTGGAGTGTTGATGCTGCAAAGCCATCGAAATTGGTGCTATTGTTGTGTGCAGCTCTAGGTATAAGCAGTGAAGAGCAGTTGAGGGAACAAAACAATATTGATGTTATTAATGGAATTTTGTGTTGCGCGTGGGATTTCTTGAAACAGAATGTTCTGACTCAAGTAGACCAAGCCGACAGATACTTTTGCCAGAATTCAAAAAATTTAAATAAATATTATCTTGATCTTTCGCCTCTTTCTGGCGTGTTTTCATTAGTTGCTGATGGTGCTGCTGAGAGACGTAGTTATTGTTTGGCAAGGCCTGAATCTTTATGGTATTGTCCAATGACACGTAAACTTATTGATGTTACGTTTTGTGGGTACAGCCCTGCAATGAAGGGCGCATTTGCCAATATTCCATTGTATAAGGTAGATGTTGACAATGTTATAAAGTTGCCGGCAATCCCTTCCGAGTACAAAGACTTGTCAGCAATTAAGGCTTGGTTGGAGAGTAATAATGATGTCAGACGGTTAAAGGAACTTGGTTTGTGGACGAACATTCATGAGGCTGCATATTGCTATACGGATAGAGTACAGTATGTTGCAGCCGAACATTCCGCTCAGCAAGGACAAAATGTACAGGAGAGATATGCCGATGAATTCAAGAATGGCAGCCTGAACATCCTGAATTGTTCTACAACTATGGAAATGGGTGTTGATATAGGAGATGTGGAGCTGGTGTTGCTTACTACAATACCTCCAACCGCCGCAAATTATATGCAGCGTGCAGGTCGCGCAGGTCGTGCCGGCCAGAATAGAGCTGCAGTATATTCAATATGCACAGGTGACAATATCGGAAACAAGGTCTTTAATGATCCAATGTGGGCAATAACAGCCAATCATCCAATCAGCCATACAAGAGAGAGCCAACAGATAGTTCAACGTCATATAAATTCTTTTTATTTCAGACAGTTTGTCCTACGTGGTGGAATAGAATTGGGATGTCTGGAGGATTTCTTTGAAAAGAGAGATGCTAACGGCTGTACATGTTGCGAACGATTCATTTCTTTCCTGCAAGAATGTGATAGACCCAATTCAAGTATATATAGTATAATAAAGTCCAGATTTGAGTTGGGTTTTGGTAATAAACCATTTGATTCAAGGGTTATAAAAGAGAGTATCGTCAAATTGCGTGATAGCTATTCTGGTCTAGTGGCTGATATTAGAAACGCTATTAATGATGCAGTTGCAGCTCGTAATGTAAATAAACAGAGGGCCATTGAGTGGCAATTGTATAGATTGCAGGATGAAAGTCTGTTGATATATTTGGCTGAAAAACAGTTTATCCCTAATGCCAATATGCCCACAGGGCTTATGACTTTTGAGTGTGTAGATAGTGGAACTCATGAAATAATCAGTGAATCTTTAAATAGAATCAGAAGCCTAAAAGAGAGAATAAATAATGTGCCTGAAGAGCAGAAAAATAGGTGTCGGGAAGAGTTGCTCGTAGAAAAAGAAATACTTGAAAAGATAAAGAAAAGCACTACGAAAACTAGAGAACTGCGTGTTGCTTTGAATGAGTATGCTCCAGGTCAGACTGTTGTTGTTGATGAGAAGAATTATATTTCTTCAGGAGTGACGGACGCGGATATCTATCAGAATAATGGACGTTACCGTTGCTTGTCTAAATGCGATGGTTGTGGTAAGGCGTTTTACGATGTCTTGGATCCAGGAAATCAACCGAACGTTGGTAATACATGTCCTGTATGTGGAGGTCACATACGTGGCATAATTAATGAAAATAAAACGAATTTCACAACGTTTTATGAACCGCTTGGATTCAGAACTGCAGCATCTAGTAGGGAGGATAGAACTGAAATTAGCGAAAAAAGATATTATGATATAACTACAGAGTTGTTGCCAGATAATAATACTGTTGTTTCGGATGTGAATTTGTGTAGAATAAACAGTAGTGATAATGGTGTAATATTGTATTACAATAAAGGTAATAATTTTGGCTTTAATATCTGTGGTTGTGGATATGCAGAAACTGCAAACAGAATAGAAGATCCAAGACGGTTGACAATGTCCCATCCTATAATATGGAGTAGAGACAGCTATAATAATTGTAATGCCAATATACGACCGAATATCCTTCTGGGTGGTGAATTCCACACGTCGTTTTCAACTTTTGTTATAAAGGATGATGCCGGCCAACAGATAAATAACATCAAATTGTTGTATTCTCTTGGTGTCATTTTGAAGCGCGCTTTGGTCAAATATCTTGGCATTGATGCCGGAGATGTTGATTTTGGTGTACAAATGGGCCATACTAACCGTGTTCCAAATCGAGGTGTATTGTATTTATATGACACGAATAAAGGTGGTTCTGGTTATGCTTCGATATTTGCTAACAGTGATGATGCCCAAAAGATATTTGACGTGGCCCTGACTATGTTGCAGGAATGTGGGTGTGATTGTGAAAAGTATGAAGATGCTGTATGTACATCCTGCCTTGAAGAACGTAGCACGTCGAGATATGTAACACTACTCTCAAAGAATAAAGTAATGCAATGGCTGTTGCTACAGAAAGGCATATTAGCTGATGTGCCGCAGAGTATTCGCGATTTTTCAAATGATGCAAAATCTTCGTACCTGAAATTGCCGCAGGTGTTGAAGCAGATTGTCAATGATAAAGAAGTCAGTGATTTTACCATCGTAGGCGAAATAGATGACGAAATGTCTACAACGGCCTGGAATGACAGTAGCAACGCAATAGGATACCTGTTACGAAAGGCTGTGGGTAATGGCAAGAGAGTAAATGTAAAGTTCGTTGTTGATGATGAATACCTGAATAAGTATGAAACGGTCTTTATGCTCAATAAACTCAACGACAAAATGGTAGGTTTGGGTGCTTGTGTTGATTTTGTAAAGCAGCAGGATGATGGCATACATATAGCGATTTCATACTCAAAGAGCGGACGTAATTATCGCTATTTCACAGAGCAGAACGAAGTGCTGGAAGTAACAGAACTATGGGGAGACAGTTGCGAAACTCTGTTCTATGATAATATGCAAACAAAATTTGAGACAAGAAATCTGCCTGATATTAGAAATTTGATTGTAAATGAGAAATTAGTTAGAGAGAGCGATATCAGTAAAGTTGGCTATTCAAGCATTGGTGGTTTGTGGAGTATTATCAAAAAAGATGTCGGTGACAATGAAATAAACAATGCGATTGTTGACATCTTGAAAGATCAGAAAGTCAATATATATTTCAAGGATAATTTCTGCAATTCGGCTTTGTCTTGTCTCATTCTTGTATATTTATTGAAGAGTATCAAGACTGAGTATAATTTGCAAATTGAAAATATTTATTTGTCATTTGGTACTAAAACTTGGCAGAGCTACAACAGTATTGACTATGCTGAGTTGCACTTGAATTGGAACAACAACATTTCTAGAGATAATTATGTGTTGGGCTTAATCGATGAAGAATTGGACGTAAATGCAGAATTTGACTTAAGCAAAGCACCACACCATAGAACGCTTATTATAAAATCAGAAAAAGGATATGTAGAAATACGACCGGATCATAGCATTGGAGGTGGCTGGCAAATTGCCAAGAAGTATTTTGAGATAGACCGTGTTGGAGCGAATGATACGATGATGGTAAAACGCAATGAAGATATTGTATATTATGTAATTACAAAACGTAACTAACTTTTTTGTTTATTTGAAATGTCAAACAATAAATTCTAAAGAATTATGCCTGTAAGTAAGAACGCTCTTTTACGTTACAAGATTCTGGACCGTTGCCTTAGCAGTGGCAGGTTCGATTATACCAAGGTGAAGCTGCTTGACACTGTGAACGAGGCTCTGGCCGACCAGGGCATCAACGGTATCAGCCGTCGTCAGCTTGACGAGGATATGAGGGTGCTGCAGGACAGTGCAATGTACAACGCGCCTATTGCAAAGGGTATATACAGGGAACGCGAGTGCTACTATTATTATGAAGACCCTGATTTCTCTATCTTCAAGACAGGGTTGAGTGATGAGGAGTTCATCTCCTTGCGTTCGACAATTGAGATGCTGGGCAAGTACAGGAGCGGTAACCCTTGGCTTGAGGAACTGATTACCAAGCTTGAGTGCCGTTTTGACATTGTTCCCAATAATGACAAGATAGTGCATTTTGAGGAGAACAGGGGACTGGCAGGTATTGAACGCTTGAGTGACTTTATAGGGTACGCCCTTAATCACGAGGCCATTGAAATGACTTACTGCAAGTTTGGTGGTGAGGAACTCAGCTATGTCTTCAGTATCCATTGTGTAAAGCAGTACAATGAACGGTGGTATATCTGTGGTCAGTCAAGGTTGACAAATCGGGGGGTAGCCGATTATCGTCATTCAATTTTCCCCATTGACCGCATACGCAGTTTTAAAAAGTCGAACAGGCAGTTTGTGGAGAATACTAAAGTCGATTATAATGAGTATTTCAAGGATGTTGTCGGTGTGACAGTGCATGATGATGTTCCATTGCAGACTTTCAGGTTCCGTTTTTCTCCCAATAGGTTTCCGTATATTCTCACGAAGCCTCTGCACCACTCGCAGAGGGTAGTTGATGAGGCTGAGCGTATTGTTGAAATCACAGTCAAGCATAATAAGGAATTGGATCAACTGGTGTTTTCGTATGTTCCTGATATAGAAGTGCTTGAGCCTGTGGAATACCGCGAGGGCATTGCAGACGCAATAAGGCGTAACCTTGAAAAATATGATATTTGACACAGTTTTTCTTTATCTATGAACTAAGCCTGCATAGATGGCCTGTATGTTTGTGAAAACATTTTACATCTATGAAGGACATGAAGTTAGAATTTATCAAGGAACAGCTCCTGGATGAGCGTTTGAAGGCAGAGTTGGCAAAGGTAGTATCATCAGTAGAGGCTTTGATTCCCGAGAGTGAAGAGGATTTCGCGCAGTTGCAGAAACTGGGTCTGTACCCGGCCAGTGAGTGTCAGCCGTTTGTGACCAAGCAGGGAACCCCTTTCTATTCCCTCGACAACATGTCGGTGCTCCCTCTCAAGGAGCCCGCTACCTGGATGCATTACAGGGATTTACGTTTCCGTCAGATTGAGATTCTCTATAATATGGCCCGCATGGATAGTGCCGGGGCACATGAGTGGCTCAGGGATAACCTGTTCCAGCAGAGGGTAGATGCCCGCAAGAAGCAGGAGTACAAGGCCAAGTTCCGTGGACAGGAACGTGCCGATTGGAAGGAGGTGCAGACCGAGTGGATGAAGTACTGTCTCTGTCTCAAGTACCGCGATAACAGCGAGTTCCGTGCCGACCTGCATTCCACAACCCGCATTCCCGTGGAGGATGCAACAGCTACCAACTACGCATCGAACCTCTTCTGGCGGGCAAGGCTCGTTGAGGTAGATGGCAAGAAGTACTACTTCGGCTGCAACGTCCTTGGCAAGTTGCTCGCAGAACTCCGTGCCACAAGGGGTAAGCTGGAATATACACTCCCTGCCGATATGCATCTCTTTGGTGAGCCTGTTGCGGCTATATAAATACTTCCATAACCGTAAAGGTTTAAGGTTTGTTTGTTTGTTTGTTTGTTTGTGAGGTTGACTAAAAAGGCTCTTTTGTCGTTACGCTTGCCTCCAAATCCTCATTTACTTCAAGTAAACTGCGGTTTTGGAGGCTTCGCAAGCCTAAAAATAGTTCTTTTTATCAAACCTCAACAAGTGAGGCTAACCCATTTTACTTTTGGGTCAGCCTCACTTCTTTACTTATCTCTAGTAAGGCATCTCTCTTGGCAAGCTGCTTGCGTGCCTCACGTGGTGAGCTCTAGTATACACTCCCTGCCGACATGTATCTCTTTTGTGAGCCGATTGTGACTATTTGGTTTTGGTCTCTTCCACTACCTATTAATGTGTGCATGCTTGCCTTGTGTGCTTAAGGATGTATTTCTTAATGTTTCAGTCGTGTACACTGGAAGATTTCCCAAACATTTCCGATGTGAGTGGAGAACTATACATACTTTTGTACCGGCAAACTCAAGGTAGAACTGGAATGTTTGCGCTGTGAGAGCCGAGTGTCGAATGTGAAATACGTATCTGATTTGTTGTCTCGTTATTTTGGATGCCGTGTATATGAATAAGGATTATAAGGTTGGTGACCACTACCCTAAAAGCTTGCCGTAATTTTACGTTCGGAAAAGGACGTTTCATGCCTTTTGCTGGATAATCGTTGTTTTTTTGTTTTTTTCTTTTTCTATGCAGTAACTCTGCATAGATGGGTATTTCCTTCGCATTGTCAATAGTGCGGACAGTGGCCTGTCGCCATGAATGGGATGGATGACGGACCTCGCAAATTAGTGTTAATTTTACGTTGTAAATCAAAAGTTACTTTATAAACAGATAGATTATGGAGAAGAAAAATGTGACCCCACAGGTAGTTGAGAGAGTGAATTTCTTGTTGAGTGAATTTAAGCAGATATCTGCTAATGATGCCCATGGCAGATATGCTGAGCTGGAAAAGATTGACAAGGAACTTTATGAAATAGGTGTGGAATACAATCTCCATGACCGTGTCTTTGAGGAGAATGGCAAGAAGGGTGTTGTTGACATCAACGGCCACGTGCTTGTCCCGGCTTTGTATGACGGGATTGTCGAGACTTACGACTATGCATGTTATGACAGACTTCCCACACCACGTCCGGTACCTGTGCGCAATGGCGATGGCAAGTGTGCTCTAGCAAAGTGTGATGGAACGGGTGCTCTGGTCTGCGCTTTCGAGTATGATGTCATAGGCGACCTTTACGGCAGTCCTGAATACTACATCTGTACCAAGGTTGTGGGTGAAGGGGAACAGTTCTACGGTGTCATTGACAGCGAGGGTAATGAACTTGTACCTTGTGAGGTGGAGTATATTGATATAATGATCAATGGCTATTCGTTGTTGTACAAGGGTGAGCTGGTGGGCGCATTGAGCTCTGGTGGCAAATACATTGAGCCACAGTTCGATGAGCTGGAGAACAGTGATCCCGAGTATCTGCGTGGCCGCAAGGGTGACGAGTGGGGGTATGTTGGTGATGATGGCTACTTTGAAGCCGATGAGGAGGCTGAGCCGGTGGAGGAGAGTATGCCCGATGAGGTAAGGGAATCGATGTACAAGAATGACGAGTTGAAGAAGGTTGCGACTCTGGATGTCGTGAAACGTGTGGATTGCATCCAGGAGAGACTCGCCAGGATACATGACGGCGAGGAGCATGCCACCCGCAAGGAGATCGATGCCTTGTACAAGGAGTACGACGCGATTCGTGAGGCGTATGATCTTTTTGACCAGGTGTTCGAGAAGGACGGCATGGTAGGGCTCTGCAATGTGGCCGGTAAGGTGCTTGTTCCTGCTATGTACAAGGACTTTTCCGAGACCTATGTCTATCGTCGTTATGGTTACGTCATGCCTGTACCGGCCTGTAATTTCATTGACAAGTACGCACTTGTGAAATGCGATGGCAAAGGTACTCCGCTGTGCGGGTTCGAGTATGAGATGATAAAGTTCATGTTTGGCAGTTGTGCGCTTTACAGGTGCTGGAAGAAGGTGGGGGACAAACTTTTTACTGGTGTCATGGATTGTGATGGCAACATGCTTGTCCCATGTGAGATGGATGTCATATATGCTGTCTCCAACAACATTGCCGTCATTGAGAAGGACGGCAAGTTCGGCGGTATCACAATGGACAACTTCTATCTTGAACCTGTGTATGACGAGGTCGAGGACAAGGATGGTTACCTTTACGTGTGTAAGGAAGGTGCCTGGGGTTACATAAGCAGGAAAGGTGAGTTCATTGACGAGAACGACGAGGAACGCATGGACGAGGAGGAACTCGTTCTTCTGCTGGAGTTCTGACAGGACTGCTCCGCGGGCAGGGAACCTGTCCCACCCTTGCGCCATCTGCATGGCAAAAGCACATTGAAGATGGTTTTGATAGCTTGTTGTGGCTAAAGGCACGTTGATGCAATATCCAATCATTAAATCATTTAAATTACTGAACACATATGAGAAGACTGAAGACAAAGAGAAACGGTAGCAGTAGCAGAAGAGTTGACTATTCAAAGGCGGATTGTGGCCCGGGAACAATTATGTTCGCCCTTGAGAGGATTCTTGCCATTTCTGAGGATTGTGAACTCGACAATGAACAGCTTGCGGTTGTAAATGATGAGTTCGAGATGCTCAATGAGAGGCTCTCGTTCACAAAGATGCAATCAATGGTGGTAGCCATGCTCATCGATTCGGATCTCTTGCTGGCCACTGGCAAGATGGCGAGTTTCCTTGGTATAAAGAATATCAGGATGCTGCGGTATGTGGGCGAGATTGAGGAGCTGGTGCAGAGACGTATTGTAATCCATAAAGAGGATGATTTCGATTCCGGGTACAGGATTTCCCCCATGGCTCTGACGGCATTCATGAGGAACGAGCAGTATGTTCCAGAGTCAAGAAAGAACCTCAGCACAAGGAAACTGCTCGATGCTGTCGTGTCAATCATCGGTGATTACAAGGATGCCAACCTCAATGACAAGCAGTTTTTTGAGGAGTTTGAGGAGCTCATGGGAGAGAATAAGAAGCACGTGCTGTGCAAGAAGATGGGCAAGCTCAGCACTTGCGAGAAGATACTCTTCTTCGTATGCCTTGCCAAATATGTGTTCGAGGGTGACCTTAACGTCATTGAGGTGGATTACATGGCTCTGTTCTCTACTGCCGACCAGTCACGTGTGCGCTGCATCGTGACATCACGCCGCAGTCAGTTGTTCAAGGAGAACCTGTTGGGCGATGCTGTCATTGAAGGGTTTTCGCCGCGCGACGGTGTTGCCATCTCGGAGGAGGTGCGCGAGTACATAGACCGTGAACTGGGACTCGCTTGGCAGGAACCCGAGAAGAACAACAGAGAGGGGCTGATGACTTTCGAGAGCATAAAGGAGAAGGACCTCTTCTACAATAGTGAGGAGAATATCTCTATAGGCAAGCTTGGCGAGATGCTGAAGCACGAGAATTTCCTCAGCATCCAGCAGCGCATGCAGGAGTGCGGTATGCGAAGCGGTTTCGCATGCCTCTTCTATGGCGCACCCGGTACCGGCAAGACCGAGACCGTACTGCAGCTGGCGCGCACTACAGGGCGTGACATAATGCAGGTGAATATCGCAAACATCAAGAGCAAGTGGGTAGGTGACAGTGAGAAGAATATTCGTGCCGTGTTCAACCGTTACCGTTCCTACTGCGAGAAGTGCGATGTCAAGCCCATCCTGCTGTTCAACGAGGCCGATGCCATAATAAACAAGCGCAGCACCAATGCCGAACGCAGTGTCGACAAGATGGAGAATGCCATGCAGAACATTATCCTTGAGGAGATTGAGAAACTAGATGGCATTCTCATTGCAACCACCAACCTTGCTGCCAACATGGACAGTGCCTTTGAACGCCGCTTTATATATAAGGTGGAGTTCCATAAACCCGATGTGGCAACAAAGCAGCGCATATGGCAGTCCATGATATGCGGCCTTGACAGCACTACTGCCAATGCCCTTGCGAACGAGTTCGACCTGAGTGGTGGACAGATTGAGAATGTCACCCGCAAGCAGCTTGTCGACAAGGTGCTCTATGGCGAGGAACCAACGCTTGACAGCCTGCGCACGTACTGCATGCAGGAGAACCTGAATGGCGCTTCCTCGGTCAACCGCCCCCGTGTCGGTTTCTGACAGATTGTATAACATTATAACAGAATTGTGCTATGATAACAAATGCTAAGCCCGAAATGGCTGTTGCTGATGCCGGCAATGGCTACAGAATTGAGAGTGTCGAACTGTCGACCAATGGTCACAGGGAACTTTACTTCGATGTGAAGTGGAGTGGTAAGGAACCCGAATATTACGAACTCAGGGTCTTCGACAAGGAGAGGAACTGCATGGAGTGCTTGCCCTATGCAAGGCATGAACAGAGAGTAATGGTGATGGATTTCAATACGGAGCTGCAGTCAGGGAAAGTGAACTCCGAGATTTTCTATGTGGAGTTGGGTGTGGCCGAGTATTCCGAGGAGGATGAACTCGTAAAGTGGGAGACTCTGGCTGCATATGAGCCCATAAGGAAGGATATCTATTACGAGTCCCATTTCTTTCGCAAGAACGTGATTGAATTCAGATAATGGTGTGCATGTTCTTCTCTTTCCGGCTGCCGGAAATAGGCTTTATTCGTGTTTTTTGCCCAACTATGCAGCAAGGCTGCATGGTTGGGCCTTTTCTTTGCAGAGTAAACGGTGGGGCGGCATCCGGCGGCCATGAATGAAATGGATGTAATGCCTCGTTGAAATCTCCTATCTTTACGTTGCAAAAAGAAATCTATTGTTAATCCAAATTGTCAGTCTATGAAAAAAGAGGTATCAGAGAGTGTGCGTGAGTGTCTTGAGGGTTTGAACGAGAAGGCAAGGGCAATAGCCCCTGTGGGCAAGGTACTGAACGAGAAAGAGTACATGGAGTTTTTGTTGAGCCTCTGTAAGGGAGATGATAAAGATGACGGTTCTGACAGGACTCTCGTCAAGGATGGCAAGATGGGTGTTGCCGACGCTCATGGCAATGTGCTTGTACCGCCAATGTACAAAGAATGCTCCTGTCTCAACAGCGGAATGTTTTCCGGACGTTTGCCCGTGGCTGCATGTGATTTTGACGACAAGTATGCCCTTGTGGCATGTGATGGCAAGGGTACTCCGTTGTGCGGGTTCGAGTATGACATGATAACCTGCCTGTCAGGTAGCGACAACCTCTTCGTGTGCAAGAAGGATATCGGCAGCAGCGTGTATTCCGGTGTGCTCAACTCCAAGGGAGAGTTGCTTGTCCCTTGTGAGATGGATATTGTGCACTTTGTGGCTAACGATGTGGCATGTGTTGTTAAGGACGGCAAGCTTGGCATCCTTACTATGGATGGCAATTTCTTTCCTCCTGTCTATGATGACATGGAAGAGTGCAACGGCTACCTGACTGCGTGTAAGGATGGTGTGTGGGGGTATGTAAGTACCGAGGGTGAGTTCATTGCGCTGGATGATTATGAGAGGCTCTCCCAGGTCGAACTCTTTGTGCTCGTTGAGTCGTAGCCTTGCATGGCCGGTGTCGGGTGCAGGTGATGTGTGCCGCACTCTGCCGGGAGATGAATCCATTTGTCGTAAGTTTATGTCTAACACAATAATTTAAAAAGATTATGGAATACATTGTTTTGTCAGTACTTGCTGTGTGTGTCTATTTTTTTCTCAGGTCGTTCTCTTTTGCCATGACTCATGTGAGCATGTACAATTATCGTGACGGGGAGTGTATTGAACGCATTTTGAAACAGCAGAAGGCATGTGACCTGGTGAATGCCGCGTACCAATTCTTTGTGATGTCGGTCACAGCCTGCATGGTTGCCGAAGGTATCATGCTGCTGTTTGATGCAACGTTTATAAAACAGTTCAATATTGTGTCTCTTGCTGTAGCTACTGTTGGCTATATTGCATTCTTTGCGCTTAAAATCAGGACCGAGACGAAGCATGGACTCCGGAACTTCTACAACGACATGGTCGATTACCGTGCAAGGCAGGAGGTGGTGACCCAGGACAATGACCATGAGGTCTCTTTTATAATGAGCTATCGCAAGACCATGAACCATAAGGTAAAAATGAATCTGTGGTATGTGGCATTCCTAGCTCTTTTTCTGTCGCAGCTTTTATAAAGGATGCGAAATGTTTTGGAAAACCGGACCTGAAGGTTATATTTGTGAAACAAAAAACTGGCCGCATCCCGGGGCGCTGCCGCACTTGTGGCATAGTGCAGCCGTTCCCGGTGCGGTCCATTACTGAAAAATAAGTTACTATGGAAATATTCTATCATGGAACATACCGCCTGTTCGGCGAGTTCTCACTCTCGTTCCAGGGCACAGGCGAAGGAAAAGCAAAGTTCGGTCATGGTATATACATCACCTCAAGCTATGCAACAGCTGCCAAGTATGGGGCAAAGGCTGCCAAGAGAAATGGTGTCGACAGTGTATACGTATACACTGTGGAAGTGCCTGATATCAAGGACGACAATCATGTGTTCTCGTGCAGACCGGTTAACGCCGATGTAATCGCTAGGGTCGAGAAGGAGATTGGTGAACCCATCCCCGATGAGGTAAAGGTTGCCGGCAAATTCTTCCGCAAGTATCTTGGCAACCTGCTGACCGGCAAGCGTGGAACGTTGAAGAAGATGATGGACAAGGCCGATGACGCTGCAGAGGATGCCGCATTGGAGCTCCTCTACGGGGTAGGTGTCGATTATCTTGTGTGGCCGCATGCACAGACCAATCCCGATGGTATAACCAACCGTGCGGTGCTCTGTGAGAATAGAATTAATATTCTTAAGATAGAACAGGTTGAAGTCAATGCCAAGAACGAACTCATCCCGGGTTCAGGAAGGGAGGTGATACTATGAGTCGCCTTGTTGATTTCACAAAGGAATTCTATCCCCAATACTATGGTTATTCGACGTATCCTAAACGGGAGTGTGTGACCATTCACAGGGTTACCGATGAGTGGGGCGTGTTCTGTAATTTTGCCAGGACACCTATAACAGTTGACGGCATCACATTCAAGAGCAGTGAACATCTGTTCCAGATGATGAAGTTCAAGGATGCTGGTGTTGTTGTCAATATGATGAACGGTATCACAAGTAAAGGCAAGCGTTGCTATGAGATAAAGAAGACCATGAAGAGTTATGAGAAGGAGTACTGTCGCGCCGATTGGGGCTCCATGTTTGTTGATGCAATGAAATTCTGTCTCATTAAAAAGTATGAGCAAAGTGCCGTGTTTCGCGAGAAGCTTGAGGCAAGCAAGGGCTTTTATATTGTAGAAGACCAGACGACCTGGTACAAGAAAACGCCCGATACATGGGGGGTGAAACCCGATGGGGATAATTTCACCGGTCCCAATCTCCTTGGTCGTCTGCTTATGGAGTTGCGCGACAACGGCAGGCTGGAGTACTCTTTGCCGGCCGACGCCTTCACCTTTCTTGATATTCTAAAGTCGCGAAGTGCCCGGTAAGATAGATTGTAAAAGACGTTTGTCAAAGTAAAATTATTGAATTGAAACTATATGAAAAAGACTTGTTTGTTAAGTGGTAACTTTGCATTTGATACCATAGTGACACGTGAATACCCCGATGGATTCGTTATCGGTAAGAATAACAAGTTCACCGAGACTGTCGTTACGGAGTGTGTCGGCAATACATGTGGAAACGTCAGCTGCATGCTTCCCTATCTTGGAGTGCAAGCCTTCCCGATAGCTCATTTCGATACCTCGGAACAGGGTCTGCAGATGAAGGAGGACCTGCGCCGTTATGGTGCCGATGTGCGTTTTGTGGAGAACAGTGACAAAGGTGGAACGACCCTGCTGCGTTGCACCCACAAACGTGACAAGATGACCGGGGAGCATACAGCATCATTCCGTGCAACCTCCCCCGGTAGCCGTTTCCCAAGACGTAGGTTCATACGTGTGCGCGATGAGGCTCCCATGTTTGTCGGGAAACTGGATTTTACCCCCGACGTATTCTTCTTCGATGCTGCGGAGGCCGGCCTGCGTTATCTGGCGGGCGAACTGCGCAACAAAGGGACCCTGGTCTACTTTGAGCCGGAAAGTGATTCCGACAAGGCAAAATTCATGAAGGCGGTAGATGTAAGCGACGTCATAAAGTTCAGCCACGAGAAAGTCGGCGACGTCTCTTTCATCGGCCAGTATGCCGACAGGCTTTTCATACGCACCATGGGCTCGCAAGGACTCGAATTCAACCTCCGTGGGCAGGGATGGGAAAAGGTTGAGCCTGTTCCTAACAATGATGTCGTAGACTGGGAAGGTGCCGGTGACTGGACAACAAGCCAGTTCATTGCCTGCCTGTGCGAGAGGAACCTGCTCTCTGTTTCAGTGATGAGTGTTGACAACGTACGTGAGTGTCTTGAGATTGCATGCCGTACTGCATCGCGTTCAGTATCCTATCTTGGCAGCAAGGGTATGATTGATGCTGCAGGCAAGTGACGGACGCTTGGCTGGTGTTTGGACTGCAGAGTCTGCGTGGCTCCTCTATGGATTTGCTGCAAGATGCTAAGGACAGATTAAAATAAATATATTGATAAATATTATGGCAAAAGTCAAGATTTCAACAACAATGGGCGATATCACTGTGCGCCTTTATGATGAGACTCCTCTTCATCGTGACAACTTCCTGAAGCTTGCTTCGGAGGGTTTCTTCAACGGAACCCTGTTCCATCGTGTTATAAAGGATTTTATGATTCAGGGTGGCGACCCCGAGAGTAAGGGTGCTCCAGCCGGTAAGAACCTGGGCGGTGGCGGTCCGGGCTATAATGTGCCTGCAGAAATTCAGCCGGCGCTTTTCCACAAACGTGGTGCACTCAGCGCAGCCCGCCTTGGCGATGAAGTGAATCCTACTAAAGAGAGCAGTGGTAGCCAGTTCTATATTGTTTGGGGAAAGGTGTATAAGGCACCCGAACTTAAACAGCTTGAGCATCAGATGAAGATGCAGCAGGAGCAGAACATCTTCAATGCCCTTGCAATGGAACACCGCGAGGAGATTATGAACCTGCGCCGTAACCGTGACCGTGACGGCTTGATGGCACTCCAGGACAAATTAGCCAAGATTACCATGGAGAAAAGTAAGGAAATGGGTGCTCCAGCCTTTACTCCTGAACAGGTTGAGGCTTATACTACACAGGGCGGTACTCCTTTCCTCGATGGTGGGTACACCGTCTTCGGCGAGGTTGAAGAGGGCTTGGAGGTAGTAGAGGCAATCCAGAAGGTAGAGACCGCTATGGGCGACCGTCCCAAGACCGACGTGGTTATGAATGTAACAGTGCTGGAGCAGTAATAGGTTTTATTGGGCGCTATTGCGAGGTTTGATAACAGCAGGGAGAGAACCCGGTGGGTTCTCTCCCTGCTGTTATTAGATTCCTACCGCTGTGCGTTCGGAATGATTTTTTATTTAAACAGACACAATTTAAAAAGCAGCTACGCCCCGAGCTGCAGCATCTGGAACGCTACCGGGAACTCTTCTTCAAAGAATACAACACTGCCAAGAATATAAAAAATCCCTATCTGATAGAGTACTTCGACATAAAGATAGCAGGTAGCTATAGATATTTGAACTTTTTCAAGGTTTATAAGTTTTCCTTATGGATAATAGAGCTGGATTAACCTATTTGCGACCACCTGAAAAGTGGTCGCTATTTGGTCGTACGAAACACCTCATAAAGGTCAATACAAACCCATTTAAGACCTCCAAAGTGGAATAAAGTATTTGTATATAAAATGGATTTGGAAGTCGTAGGATGGTTGTAACAATCCTTAGTTTACATCGCAACAAACAACAAAAAAGAGAGCCGTTCAAATGAACGGCTCTCTGTAAATCTATTGAGTTACAATAAATTACTTGCTCAATGCACCTGCGATATCAACTGCGATAGCGCAACTTTGTTGCGCATCCTTATCTTTTTAGAGCACCAACCATTGGGGTTTGTTGCCTTTGTCGAGTAATGGCTGCATTCGTTGTGAATGTAAGTGAACTTCCATTCACTCATTTGCACATTACTTGCCCGATACCGAGGAACCATTATCTGTGGATTTGTTTAATTGTTTTCTCCCACAAACCTCTTCAGCAAGAAAGTAAGGAAGTAAGGGAAAGTATAGAATTTGCCATTGAAACCGATATTCTTATATCCCAACTTGATGCCATATTTTACATCGGGATATTTATCTTCTCTCAATAGGTTGTTCAGTGATGCAGTTGCTCCATCATTGGCTTTTACCTCTACTGGAATAAGGGAATCGGCATCACGCACAAAGAAGTCCATTTCAAGAGCCGGCTTTTCGCTGTTGTAATAGAAAAGATTGTATCCTTGCTTTACAAGCATATCGCCTACAATGTTTTCA
>JAZQZM010000065.1:0-19708 GCA_045634085.1 Bacteroidaceae bacterium | reverse complement strand
ATGTCCTCGATGCTCTCGTAAACGTCGCCCTCGTCCTCAATCTCTTGCAGGTTCTCAATTACCTCCAATGGTGCACCTGAGCGTACTGCGTAGTCGATGAGCTCATCCTTTGTTGCTGGCCATGGTGCATCCTCCAATTTAGATGCCAATTCAAGTGTCCAATACATATTGTAAATTGTTTTATGTTAATATTTTTTTAAGTGCGTGCAAAAATAGTCTAAATTTGTTTATTTACAAGGTTTTTGCCACTTTTTTTCGCTGCCGCCTGCAAGCTTGCGCTGGAGCAGGAAAAGATAGTCGGAGAGGCGGTTAATGTATACCAGTGCATTGTTGTTGACATGGTTTTCTTCCTGTAGTGAAACTATTGCCCTCTCGGCGCGGCGGCACACTGTGCGGGCTACGTTTGCCCGTGCCGTTGCTTCGTTGCCACCGGGTAGCACGAACTCGCGCATGGGTGGTAGTGTTGCCTCAAGCTTGTCTATGGCGTTTTCCAGTGCTGCAATCTCCTCTGTACCGATGTGGCACTCGCACTCCTTGTCGTTGGCAAGATAACTGCCAAGGGTGATTATGTGGTTCTCAATCTGCTCTATGAGGGCTTTTGTGTCGCAGTCGGCAATTGCGACGTTGAGCAGCCCAAGGTGGGCGTTCAGTTCGTCAAGCGTGCCGTATGCCTCCACACGCGGGTGGTTCTTGCGTACACGGCTGTTGCCTATGAGTGAGGTTGTACCGTCGTCGCCTGTTTTTGTGTATATTACGGCTTTACTTGTCATATTTTGAGTGTGTAGTGCTGCTTGTACCTTTCGTCGTTGAAAAAGAGCATGCCAATGCTGTACATGTCAAATGTGATAATGGTTCTGCTGTCGCTTGTCACCCGGTTCCACAGTTTCTCCTGTTCCCTGTTGCGGTGTATTCCCTCAACAATGATTACACTCTCTTTGTTTGTGTGCTGCAGGGCTATCTCAAGCAACTCCTTCTGGTTACTGCACTTTCCAATGTAGAGCATGCCTATTGTTCCGTCGGCTTCCATCTGTTCCTTGAACAGTTGCAGCGCGTCGCCATTGAGGCATGTACAGCCGCATGCGGCAAGGTGCGCAGCGGCCTCGTCGTGTATTGCTGTACCGGTGGTGATGAATCTCTTGGGTATGCTGCAACGGGCGCTGCTTATTGCGCACGCAGCTGTAGTAGAGCCTATGATAATTGCGCTTGACGGTGCAAGTTCATTGGCTATCCTGAACAGCCTGCGGCATCTCTCCTCGTTCATCTCCCTGCAGTTCCGGGCAATGCTGTCGAGTTTTTCATAGGCATAGTACGGCAGCCTCTCCCTCAGCACCTGGGTGATGAAGAAAAAGGCCGAGGGGGATTGTATGCCAAACCCCCTGTTATGCCTTTTGCGGTTTATCCAGTCTCCTATCTTCAGCATTGTCTGTGACCTGATATCAGAGTGAGAATGCCTCCTTTACCTTCTCTACGTAGTCGAGTTTCTCCCATGTGAAGAGCTCTACCTCAACTACCTTTGTATCAAGGTAACGCGATTCAAAGCGCTTTGTCACTGTCTGTGGCTTGCGGCCCATGTGACCGTAAGATGCTGTCTCGCTGTAGATTGGGTTACGCAGTTTCAGACGTTCCTCAATTGCTTTGGGACGCAGGTCGAACAGAGCCTTTACCTTGTCGGCAATCTCGCCGTCGGTGAGTGTCACCTTAGCGGTGCCGTATGTGTTCACGAATACGCTTACAGGCTCGGCAACACCAATTGCGTATGAGAGCTGTATGAGAGCCTCATCGGCAACGCCTGCAGCAACAAGGTTCTTGGCAATGTGACGTGCCGCGTATGCTGCACTGCGGTCAACCTTGCTGGGGTCCTTTCCGCTGAATGCGCCACCGCCGTGTGCACCCTTACCGCCGTATGTGTCAACGATTATCTTGCGGCCAGTGAGACCGGTGTCGCCGTGAGGACCACCGATAACGAACTTGCCTGTTGGGTTAACGTGGTATGTGATGTCATCGTTAAAAAGTGCGAGAACACTCTCCGATGCAATCTTTGCCTTCACGCGTGGCATGAGGATGTTGATTACGTCCTCTTTGATTTTTGCCACCTGTGCAGCGTCGGCAGCGAGCTGTGCCTCGGCACCCTCTTCGGTAGGCTTGATAAAGTCGTCGTGCTGTGTCGATACCACGATTGTGTCAATGCGCACGGGCTTGTTCTCGTCGTTGTACTCTATTGTCACCTGGCTCTTTGAGTCGGGGCGCAGGTAGGTCATCTCTTTACCCTCGCGACGGATGTCGGCGAGCTCGGTAAGGATGAGGTGCGACAGGTCGAGTGAAACCGGCATGTAGTTCTGGGTCTCGTTTGTCGCGTAACCGAACATCATGCCCTGGTCGCCGGCACCCTGTGACATGGGGTCCTCGCGTTCAACACCACGGTTGATGTCGGCACTCTGCTCGTGGATTGCCGAGAAGATACCGCATGAGTCGCCGTCGAACATGTACTCGCTTTTTGTATAACCAATTTTGTTGATTACGCGGCGTGCGATGTCCTGCAGGTCAACGTATGCCGATGATTTCACCTCACCTGCAATGACTACCTGTCCTGTTGTAACAAGTGTCTCGCATGCAACCTTTGACTGTGGGTCAAAAGCGATGAGCTGGTCAAGAACTGCGTCCGAAATCTGGTCGGCAACTTTGTCGGGGTGTCCCTCTGAAACTGATTCTGATGTGAATAAGTATCCCATAGTTTTTTCTGTATTATGCCCGATGGTACCAATAATCTTGTGTCTTCATGGGCGTGGTTAATAATTTGCTTGTAATAGTCCAATCCCTTGCGGTAACTATGTGGCGGGATAACTTATGCCGGCTGAAGTGCCTTTACAAACGCCCTCTGATGGGGCTTTTAGCATTTTTTACCGTGGTTGCAAGCAGTCAAATCTCTCCACACATAGCCTCTTGGGGGCTTCTTTATCTTTATGATACTGCAAAGATAGGTACTTTTGTGCGCATTTTGTTCATCTGCCCAATGTTTTTTTCTTTTCGACAATGTTTTTTAACTATTTGCCATTGTTAGGCCTGCTACTGTGCAAGTTCCTTCAACAGCAGAATGATGCTTTTGTCCAGTACTGGGTGCACAACGTCCGGCGCAATCTCTGCCAGCGGTTGTAATACAAAGTCGCGCTTGTGCATCAGCGGGTGGGGAACGGTAAGCCTTTCGGTCTCTATGGTCTCGTTTCCGTAGAGCAGAATGTCGATGTCAATGATGCGGTCGCTGTAGTTGCCGCCTTGTGACTTCACTGTGCGGCCCAATTCGCGTTCAATGCTCTCTGTAGTATCAAGCAGTTCCGTCGTTTGCAGTTCCGTTTCGAATGCGGCAGCGCAGTTGAGGAAACTGTTCTCACTCTTGAATCCCCATGGTGCAGTCTCAATGAAACGCGACACGGCAATGCACTTACCAAGCGCGAGCGATAGAAGCTCTATCGCCCGCGTCAGGTTCAACCGTCTGTCACCTATGTTGGTGCCTAAACCAAGGTATACTGTCATGTGTATCAGTCAATGATGAGCATTGCATCGCCGTAGAGGCCGAATCGGTAACCCTCCTTCACTGCAACGTTATATGCGTTCATCACGTTGTCATAGCCGCCGAACGCCGTTGTGAGCATGAGCATTGTAGAGTAGGGGGCGTAGAAGTTTGCAATCATGCAGTCGGCCACGTGGAAGTCATACTCGGGGAAGATGAACTTGCTTGTCCAGCCGTCGTACTCCTTGAGCATGCCGCCTGTCAGGGTCGCTGTCTCAAGCACGCGCTGCACTGATGTACCTACCGCGCAGATGCGGCGGCCTTCGGCCTTTGCCTTGTTCACCAGCTGTACTGCCTCGGTGTCCACACTGATGAGGTCGCTGTCCATCTTGTGCTTTGTGAGGTCCTCCACGTCAATCTCACGGAAACAGCCGAGTCCGGTGTGCATGGTCACGAATGCTGTGTCAATGCCTCTGATTTCCATACGCTTCATGAGCTCGCGTGTGAAGTGCAGGCCGGCGAACGATGCAGTCACTGAACCCTCTTTCTTTGCAAAATATGTCTGGAAATTCTCAAGGTCCTCAGGCTCT
Organism: Bacteroidaceae bacterium; assembly: GCA_045634085.1. Lineage (GTDB taxonomy): Bacteria > Bacteroidota > Bacteroidia > Bacteroidales > Bacteroidaceae > HGM04593. The sequence continues at coordinate 15,613 of JAZQZM010000065.1, read as the reverse complement.
TCCTTGCGCAGACGCTTGAAATCCTCGGGAAGCGGAGCTACGCCAAGTGCGAAGAGTGCCTTCTTGAACTCGTCGTGCGGTCCGTCGTAGAGGAAACGTAGTGTACGTCCGCGTGATGTGGTGTTGTCGATTACCTCGGCAACCATTGAGTTGTCCTCGCCGAAGTAGAGCTTGTTGCCGATACGTATCTTGCGTGCCGGGTCTACAAGAACATCCCACAGGCGGAACTCCTCGTTGAGCTCGCGCAGCAGGAAAACCTCAATCTGTGCGTTTGTCTTCTCCTTGTTGCCGTACAGACGGGCAGGGAACACCTTGCTGTCGTTCATTACGAAAAGGTCCTTCTCGTCGAAGTACTCAATGACCTCCTTGAAGATACGGTGCTCAATCTCGCCTGTCTTCTTGTGGAGAACAAGCAGACGCGACTCGTCGCGGCATGGTGCCGGGTACAGAGCAATGTTCTCCTCGGGTAACTTGTACTTGAACTGCGACAGCTTCATGTGCTGTCCGTTTATGTAAAAATGATCGTCTGTCATGATTCTAACTGTTTTTCAAGCCATTCCTGGAATGTCTCGGGGTTTATACAATCTTCTAATTTATACTCTCCAATTCTGGTACGTGCAAGGGCGGTGAGGTATGCTCCGCTGTCCAGTGCCTCGCCGATGTCGCGGGCAAGTGAACGTATGTACGTGCCTTTGCCGCAGACCACGCGTATCTTTATTTTCGGCAGTTCGCACTCAAGCAGTTCAATTTCGTCAATGCGTATCTGCTTTGGTGCCAGTTCCATGTCGCTACCTTTGCGTGCGAGGTCATAGGCGCGTTTGCCGTCGACCTTGCATGCGCTGAAGAGTGGCGGGCGCTGTGCTATCTCGCCTACGAACTTCTGCAACGTCTCCTCAACGGCCTCCCTTGTAATGTGCTCATACGGATATGTGGCATTTACCGGGTGTTCCATGTCATAGGAGGGCGTGGTGGCGCCGAGCATTATCTCGGCCTCGTACTCTTTAGTGTGGCTCTGCAGCTCCTCAATTCTCTTGGTCGCCTTTCCTGTGCATAGCAGCAGCACGCCTGTAGCCAATGGATCGAGTGTTCCCGCGTGTCCCACCTTGAATCTCTTTATGCCGTACTTACGGCTCAGGTGGTAGCGTATCTTGCTTACTATCTGGAACGATGTCCAAGTATAGGGCTTATATACTGGTATAACTTCTCCTGCAACAAAATCCATTATGCAATAGTAAGGTTATGTCCGGTTAACAATAAAATCAGAATCAGGCCTCCAAGGACTATTCTGTACCATCCGAAAGCCTTGAAGCCATATTTTGTCACAAAACTGATGAAGAATTTTATGGCAAGAAGGGCTACGATGAAAGCAACGGCGTTGCCTACAATCAGTGTGCCCATGTTGTTCATGATGAGCTCAAGGCCTTCGGGTTTCAGGAAAATCTTCAGCAGTTTGAACAGTGTTGCCGCGAACATTGTAGGTACTGCAAGGAAGAACGAGAACTCGGCTGCCTTCTTGCGTGTGAGCTTCTGTGCCATACCGCCAACGATCGTTGCCATTGAACGTGACACACCGGGAATCATTGAGATGCACTGGAACATACCTATCCAGAATGCGCGTTTCTCGGTAAGCTCGGTCTTCTTGCTTCCTTTGTTGAATATCTTGTCGCAGAAGAGCATGAATATGCCTCCAAGGATAAGGGTGATTGCTACAACGACAACGCTTTCGAGCATAGCGTCGATAAAGTCGTTCAGCAGCAGCCCAAGCACGGCTGCCGGAATGAATGCCACCAGCAGTTTCCAATAGAAATCGTACTTGTGCAGGAATGCTCTAAAGTGTGTGGAACCTTTAGGTGCAGGGGTGTCGTTCAACTTGAAGAAACGTTTCCAGTAGAGTACCACCACTGACAGTATTGCACCGAACTGGATTATGAAGGTGAATGCCTTCACGAATTCAGTACTTGGCACGCCCAAAAGGTTCTGTGTGATTATCATGTGACCGGTAGATGACACCGGCAGGAACTCTGTAAGTCCCTCCACAATGGCGATGATGATGGTCTGCAGTAATGTTATATCTGACATGTGTAGCCTCTTTATTCGTTATCCTTGTTGATATCCTTCTTGTCCTTGGGCTTTATCATTATTGAGACAATCATTGATACAAAGCCAAGGAAACAGATTGCCGGAGCAAGTTTTATTCTTCTGAAACTGAAGATGTCCGGTTCGAACATTGTCTCTGTTGAACTTGGGCCTGTCATCAGTATGAAGCCGGCGATGATGGCAATTGCTCCTTCAATGAGCAATATGTAGTTAATCTTGCCGAAGGCGAATTTTGATTTGTCCATACGTGGGTTAAATAAAATATAGGTCATTATTGCGCATGCGCAGGAATCGGTTTACCGATATGAATGCGCACAGGCAACATATTGTAATTCCAAAAAGTATCACAGTAGTTCCCACAGCAACGAGGCTTTCGGCCGGCAGGTATGATATGAGACCGGGTGATTGTTGCTGCAGTATGTAAAGGGCGGCGGCAAGTATGCCGTCGGCCATCAGGCCCGAAAGCATTCCCACCCACATGTTGTGTATTATGAACGGACGGCGTATGAATCCCCATGTGGCACCTGTCAGTTTCATGGTGTGCAGAATGAATCGTTGGGAGTAGATTGACATGAGTACGGTGTTGCTTATCAGTGACCACGATATGAGTGTGAGCATGGCAAGGAGTACCGACAGTGCCACTCCGGCTTTCCTGATGGTGCTGTTCACTGAATTCATGAGGTCCTTCTGGTAAATGACCTCCTTGACATTGCGGTTCCTTAGCAGTTCGTTCTCAATCATTGCAAGCGAGTCGCTGTTTGCATACTCGGGCTTGAGAGTCATTTCCAGTTCTGCCTCGTACGGGTTGTAGCCTAGCTGCTCAAGCGGGTCAATGCCTAACTCCAGTCTCTGCTCCTCCAGTGCCTGCTCCTTGGAAATGTATGTCACCTCCTGTGTGTACGGTTTTGCGTCCAATTGGTCTTTGAGTATCAGGGTCTTCTCCTCTTCGGTCTCGCCGTTCATGATTACCGATACTCCAAGATTGTCCTGTATGCCCTTGGAAACCTCCTGTGCTGCCACAAACAGAAGTCCCATGACGCCCAACAGCAACAACACAAGTGTGGTGCTGATGTAAACGCTTATCGTCTGTATTTTTAAAACGGGCTTTTTCATCTTCTTTTTCTGAATACATATATTATGGAACTGCTGGCGTCGCGGCGTGTGCTTGTGGCAAGCCATCCTCTTAACCCGGTCCATAAACCTATGATGCCAGGCATGCTGCCTCCTTTGTAGCGTTCACTCAGCATCGATATGTAAAAACCGTCAAAAGGCATCGTTATCTGCCTTTCAAGTATAAAACCATGTTTCTCACCCCAACGCATTATGGTCATGGGCGTAAAGTGCCACAAGTGTCTTGGAACATCGTATGCCGCCCAATTCTCCTTATATATTTTTGCGTCGTATGACTTGCAATTGGGCAGGGCTATTACGACAATACCGCTGTCGTCAATTATCCTGTAGAGTTCGTCCCAGAACCTGTCCAGTTCCTGGATGTGCTCCATGACGTGCCATAGGGTCACTATGTCGAACTCCTTGTCGGTAATCTTGCCGAGATGCTCCTCGGGGAACATCCCGAAACCGAACTCTCTTTGTGCAAGTTCTCTTGCTTGGAGACTCTTCTCAATTGCAGTAACGTCCCACCCTCTCTTTGCCATGACGCGGGCGAAGTGGCCTGTGCCTGCACCATAGTCAAGAATCTTGCCGTTCTTCAGCAATGTCAACTGCTCCATGAGGTTTGCTTTCCTCTGTAGCATTATGGAACGCACAATGTGGTATACCTTGTTGAAAACCCCTTTTTTCGTGTTGCTGTGCGATATGTATGCCTGCGACTCGTAGTAGCGTCCAATCTCCTTTTCATCGGGGATGTCCTGGGTAAATACAAAGCCGCACCCGGGACATTCGTAAATGTCGAACTCCTCACCCGTTGCAAAAAAGTCCTTGCATGTGAAGCGCTTGTTTATGCTGCTCTCATTGCATAGCGGGCAATTTTTATGGGTGACTGTCTTCATTACGGGGCTCTCTATTTGTTTACAGGGTACTTTACCTCCAATTATCGTGCAAAAATATATCTTTTGGTGCGATTTCCTCCTCTTTTTTCGGTTTTTTACTCCGTGGTAGGGTAAAAATTGTATTTTTTAACATATTGTTAGCGCAACATTTGTTACTTTTGCCAAAATTTAAATCTCAAAAAATATTTTGTAATGGCAGCATTGGTTCGTAATTTGGAAAATAAAGTGATTTTTGGTGTGTGTGCCGGAGTGGCTGAGCACTTTGGGTGGAATGTCTCTACACTCCGCCTTCTGTGGTTTGTGCTTGCTTTTGTGGGCTTGGGCAGTCCGGTGCTGTTCTATATTATCCTGCTCATAGTAATGCCGGCGCAAAAGAAGAAGGATTATGCCGACAGGATGAATGAACGTCTGGGAAGGAAATAAGAAATATGCTTTTCGGTTCTCTCCGGAATATATATGTACAAAAGAATAATGGACTGCCGATTTGGCAGTCCATTATTCTTTTGTCTTTCAATCGGTTTAGTCGACAATCTCTCCAAGTAATGTGGCGGCTGTTGAGCCGTTTATCTTTACTTTTACAAAGTCGCCTATTTTGTATCCCTTTCGGTCGAACACGGCAGTGCGGTTCTGTTCTGTTCGTCCGAAGAACTGCTCCTTTGAACGCTTTGAGATGCCTTCGATGAGTACCTCGTATGTATGGCCTATGCACTTTTTGTTATTTGCTGCCGAGCACTCCTGCTGCAGTGCGATAATCTCGTTCAGGCGGCGCACCTTTTCGCAGTCCTCAATGTCGTCCTTCATGTGCTTGCTTGCGAATGTGCCGGGGCGTTCAGAGTACTTGAACATGAATGCTGCGTCGTATGAGCAGTAGCGCATGAGTGAGAGTGTCTCCAGATGGTCATCTTCGGTCTCGCCACAGAATCCGGCGATGATGTCTGTCGAGAGTCCGCAGTCGGGCACGATGCGTCGTATCGCTTCAATGCGGTCAAGGTACCACTCGCGGGTGTATTTGCGGTTCATGGCCTTGAGCATTGTGCTGCTGCCACTCTGCACGGGCAGGTGGATGCTCTTGCACACGTTGGGCTCTTCGGCTATTACATGTAGTGTCTCGTCACTCATGTCCTTGGGGTGCGATGTGGTGAAACGGATGCGGGTCTGCGGGGCGTGCTGTGCCACGCGGCGCAACAGTTGCGGGAAGGTGATGGTCTCGCCGTCCTCTCCTGTGAACCTATATGAGTTTACGTTCTGTCCCAGGAGGATTATCTCCTTGAATCCCTTTGCTACAAGGTCGTCTACCTCGTTCAGTATGCTCTGGATGTCACGGCTTCTCTCGCGTCCGCGTGTGTAGGGCACCACGCAGTAGTGGCAGAAGTTGTTGCACCCGCGCATGATTGAGATGTAGCCCGAAACGTTGCCGCTGCATATGCGCATGGGAATCACGTCGCGGTAGGTCTCGGTTGTCGAGAGCTCTATGTTCATTGCTGCATGTCCCATTTCGGCCTGAGCAATGAGCTCGGGCAGTGACAGGTATGTGTCGGGGCCGGCAACGATGTTTACGTTGTAGTTTTTTATTAGTTCCTCCTTTACGCGTTCGGCCATGCAGCCGACTACGCCTACCAAGATGTTCTTGCCGCGGCGCATCGCATTCAATTGGTCGAGCCTTCCGTATATCTTCTGCTCGGCGTTGTCGCGTATTGAGCACGTGTTAAGGAGAATGAGGTCGGCCTCCTTTATCTCTGCGCAGACTGTGTAGCCCGCAACTTTCAGTATGGAGCCTATGACCTCACTGTCGGCTACGTTCATCTGGCAGCCGTATGTCTCTATGAATAGTTTCTTGTTCTCCACGATTGTTGTGTTTGTAAAAATCTTTGCGAAGATAAGGATAAAAAATGAAAATACGTTCCTAAATGTCCTAATATGCATGCGTGCGCGAAATATTTATACTTTATTTGATAATATAATTTGAATTGTGTTCTTTTTTCATTTACCTTTGTAACTCGTAGCACCTTGTGACGGTGAAAAAATAATTAAGATGAGTGATGCACTGATTATAATACCGACGTATAACGAGAAGGAGAATATTGAACGTATGATAAGTACGCTTCTCTCCCTTGAACACTCGTTCGATGTACTTGTGGTTGACGACGGTTCGCCCGACGGTACGGCTGCTCTTGTCAAGGGCATGATGGAACTGCATCCCGGCAGGGTTCATATGATTGAACGTGAGGGCAAGCTCGGGTTAGGTACGGCTTATATAACCGGTTTTAAATGGGCGTTGGAACGCGACTATGAGTATATCTTTGAGATGGATGCCGATTTTTCGCACGATCCGAACGATGTACCGCGTCTTTATGAGGCCTGTGCCAAGAATGGGTATGACCTCTCTATCGGTAGCCGTTATGTTACGGGCGTGAATGTCGTGAACTGGCCCATGGGGCGTGTTCTCATGTCCTATTATGCGTCGAAGTATGTGCGCTTTGTGACCCGTATCCCTGTGCATGACACTACTGCTGGTTTCTGCTGCTATCGCCGCAGGGTGCTCGAGACTATGGAACTCGACAGGATACGCTTCAAGGGGTATGCCTTCCAGATTGAGATGAAGTTTACTACCTACAAGTGCGGGTTCAGGATATGCGAGGTGCCGGTAATCTTTGTGAACCGCGTCCTCGGTACGTCAAAGATGAGTGGCGGAATATTCAGTGAAGCCTTCTTCGGCGTCATGAGGCTGAAGATTGGAAGCTGGTTCCGCAAATATCCAAAAATGAAAGAATAAAGAGTTGATATTATGACCAATAACACGAATTATCAGTTTGAGAGAGTGCTGGCGGTGTGCCGCGACCTCTTCAGCAAGAAACTGTATGACTACGGCGCTTCGTGGCGCATCATGCGTCCCGAGTCGCTTACTGACCAGATATTCATCAAGGCAAAGCGTATACGTAATCTTGAGACCGGTGCCGAGAATCTGGTGGGCGAGGGTATCGTTCCTGAACTCATCGGCATTGTCAATTACGGTATAATTTCCCTTGTCCAGCTGGAACTCGGTTTTGCCGACAATTGCGATATTACTCCCGATGAGGCCATGGCTCTGTACGATAAGAAGGCTGCTGAGGCTCTTGAACTCATGAAAAAGAAGAATCATGACTATAATGAGGCTTGGCGAGGTATGCGCACGACTTCATATACTGACCTGATTCTTACAAAGATATGGCGTACAAAGCAGATTGAGGAACTTGGCGGTGAGACGAAGGTTTCCGAGGGCATTGACGCGAACTACATGGACATGATAAACTATGCGGTTTTTGGTCTCATAAAGAATGGAGTGGACAAAGAGTAAATATTTTACCGTACTTGTCAATGTCTGCCGCTTGGTGCTCTCGTTGATGCTTGTGGTGTCGGGCTTTGTTAAGGCTGTCGACCCCGTGGGCTCCATGTATAAGCTGAGGGAGTATGTTACGGCATTTTCTGTAGAACTGTTCTCGGACGACTGGCTGCTGTTCTTTGGAATACTTCAGGCTGTGCTTGAGTTCCTGTTGGGTGTCTTTCTGCTCATGGGAGTGTACCGCAGGGTGGTTGCAAATGTGGTTCCCGCAGTCATGCTCTTCTTTACGGTGCTGACCGCAGTAATATACTATGGCGGCGATGTGAAGGATTGCGGATGCTTTGGTGAGGCCGTTACCTTGACTAACGGTGAGACTTTTGCAAAGAACATCTTCTTTCTGTTGCTTTCTATCCCGCTTCTGGCAGGACGCCGTAACTTTGTCTTTAACATAAGTTCAAAGAGCAGGTGGATGGTTACGCTTTTTGCACTCTTCTACATTGCAGCGGTCGAGATATTGAGCCTTTCGCATCTGCCTGTTGTCGATTTCGGACGTTATCCGGTAGGCGCCAGCCTGCGCGAGATGGCTCAAGGCACTCCCGGTGAATACAGGATTGTCTATGAGTATGAACGCGGCGGCGAACGCTGTGAGTTGCCCGAGGGGGAGTTGCCCGACAGTTCATGGGTGTGTGTAGGCAGCCGTTCCATGCTTGTAAAGGAGGGGACTCTGCCTGTTTTGTCCAATTTTTCGGTCGTAGACTGGGAGGAGGATTCCGATTTTTCGGAGGAACTGCTTGCCGATACCGGTTATGTGTGCGTGGTTGCGGTAGAACGTGTCGAGGAGGCTTCGGTAAGCCGTGTCGACAAGATAAACGATATGTATGACTACTGTCTTGAGAAGGGGGTCCCGTTCTATGTGACAACGGCCTCGGAAAATGAGGACGTCGAGTTGTGGCGCAAGCGTACGGGGGCAGAATATCCTGTGTTCTGGACCGATGAGGCGGTGCTGAGGGAGATGATACGTTCTAACCCCGGTGTCCTGTTGCTCAAGGACGGTGTCATTGTAGGTAAGTGGAATGTTGCCGATTTGCCGGCTGTCGAGGAGCTTGAGGCCTCGCCGACAAGGATGCCCGACCGCTTGCCTTCCATTGTAGGCGCTATGCGTGGCTGGAGATTCTGGATGCTGTTGCTGGTTGTGCCTCTGCTGTTTATTGCCGCTGTGGATGCCTTGGCTTGCAGGGGCGCGCGGAAGAGTGGTGCGGCAAATGATGTCTCCTCCGCCGGGGAGGTGTCCTCTGTGGAAAGTGGATGTGATGAAAAATGAGTTTATATATAATTTTCAATAACCAATTAAAATTTTAAGAAAATGAGAAAGAACATTGTTGCCGGTAACTGGAAGATGAACATGAATCTCCAGGAGGGTATTGCTTTGGCAAAGGAACTTAACGAGGCTTTGGTGGCTGACAAACCTAACTGCGATGTAGTAATCTGCACTCCATTTATCCACCTCGCTTCAGTGACTCCTATTGTTGACGAGTCTATCATCGGTGTAGGTGCCGAGAACTGTGCCGATAAGGTTTCTGGTGCATACACAGGTGAGGTTTCTGCATCTATGGTTGCTTCAACAGGTGCAAAGTACGTTATCCTCGGTCACTCTGAGCGTCGCGCTTACTATGGCGAGACTCCTGAGATTCTCAAGGAGAAGGTACAGCTTGCTCTTGCAAACGGCTTGACTCCAATCTTCTGCATCGGTGAGGTTCTTGAGGAACGTAACCAGGGTATCCAGAACCAGGTTGTATATGAGCAGTTGGCAGGTTCACTCTATGAACTCTCTGCTGAGGATTTCTCTAAGATTGTTCTCGCTTACGAGCCGGTGTGGGCTATCGGTACGGGTCTTACAGCTACTCCTGAGCAGGCTGAGGAGATTCACGCTTACATCCGTTCTACAATTGCCGAGAAGTATGGCAATGAGGTTGCTGAGAACACTTCAATCCTTTACGGTGGTAGCTGCAAGCCAAGCAATGCAAAGGAACTTTTCGCTAATCCTAACGTAGATGGTGGTCTCATTGGTGGCGCTGCTCTCAAGGTAGCAGACTTCAAGGGTATCATCGATGCGTTTAAGTAATCTATGAAAAAACTGTTTCTTATAATCTCGATATTGTTCTGCGCGCACTATGCTGCTGCGCAGAACAATATTGTCAATGAAATCGAGTCATTTGTCCTCTTTGGACCCAAGGTCAGGATAAACCAGCCGAAGGGGTTGATGGAACTCATGGGCACAATGATTTCAGTTGACGGCAAGGTGCCTCAGGTCGAGGGCTACCGCGTGATGGTATATTCGGGAAACAACTCGGCGCAGGCCAGGGATGAGGCCAACCAGATGGCCCAGTTCGTGCGTGAGAGTTTCCCCGGGGCTGCTGTTTATGTGGTTTTTGACCCGCCAATCAGAACCTGTCTTTATGGTGACTACCGTACCCGCGAGGAGGCGGAGGCTGTAATGTACAAGCTCAAGGCTACAAGAAAGTTCAAGGAGATTTCTGTAAAGAAATGTCTTATAAACCTGCCTTATTAAATTATAAAGTTCACAATGGATATTGAGGAGAGAGAAAAAAGGATAGAAGGGCTCAAGGAGTGCTGTAGCAACATGCTCAGGCTCATGGGCGAGGATGTGGAACGTGAGGGTCTGCTCAAAACGCCCGAACGTGTGGCACGTGCGATACTTGATACTACATCGGGGTACAATGAAGACCCTGAGGCGATACTTCGCGGGGCTATGTTCAAGGAGGACTATAGTCAGATGGTCATAGTGAAGGATATCGACTTCTATTCGCTTTGCGAGCATCACATATTGCCTTTCTTCGGCAAGGTGCATGTAGCGTATATTCCTAACGGTTACATTACCGGCCTGAGCAAGATTGCCCGTGTGGTAGAGGTTTATTCACGCCGTCTACAGGTTCAGGAGAGAATGACTCTGCAGATAAAGGAGTGTATACAGAAGACGCTGAACCCGCTTGGTGTAATGGTTGTTGTCGAGGCACAGCACATGTGTATGCAGATGCGCGGTGTGAAAAAACAGAATTCCATTACCACGACATCCGATTTCTGCGGAGCCTTCAACCAGGCAAAGACCCGCGAGGAGTTTATGAACCTGCTGCGAAATAGGTGACTTGTCAAGGTGAAAGGTGAAATCGGAAAACTGAAAACTCTGCTTCTTGATACTGTAATGAGGGGTAATCTCTCATGTGGAGATTTTTTGAGATGTTTCTGGTAACCTTTAATGGCTCGTTTCAGTTCGATTCCTCAAAATAATATAACCGCACGAAAATAAGGCAGGTTGCCCCGATGGGTGCAACCTGTTTTTATTTAATTAACGCGTTGATTACTTGCATACGGGATTTGTTATGCTTAAATTGAGATTTTTAAGGTGTCCTCCATATGTCGTTTGGTTACAAGTGAATTCTATTGTGGCTTCTGAATATGGATCACATTTTTTATGATGTGTTGCGCTGTGTAATGTGATAGGAGTATATTCTTCGCCTGTATGGTATTTTGTTGACTTCTCTGCTGTTACAACAATTTTGTAGCTCATTAATGGTTTGCTTGATGAATTGGAAACTATAACATATCCAGAAATCTTGCCCTGCACAGTGGTTGTTACATAAACGGTGGCTTCAACATAATCATTTGTGGTGCCTTCGATTCTGCATGATTTAGTAGCATCATATTTATCCGCAAAAGCAAATGTTGTATAAAACAATCCAATCAATAAAAATAAAAACTTTTTCATAAACTTTATTTGTTAAAGTTGTTTCCTACTCACTTTACGGCTTTTCGGGTTACTCCGTTGTACCTATGAGATGGGATATACGCACATAAAAAAACGCGGTACTTTTAGTGTATCCGCATTTCGAGGTGTTTGGCGTAACCTACCGACAGAATAACCAAAAGCCCGCGCCATAGGCACGAGCATTTTTGCAGTATCCTTGTCGGTATTCATTAGTCGCCAAACTTTCGAAATGACAGAATAAAGCTAAAACGCTTTTCCAATATGTCTAAAATGTGCGTACTTGATTATACGCTAATGTTTCATAGGCTGTTGTGTGTTTGTGTTATGCGCAAAAGTATTCATTATTAAAAAATATTCCAAATTATACACCTTATTTTATATACCATAACCTGCTTTTTGCTTGTCGTTGAAGTGATAGTGTAAACCCTGTTTGTTTTTTTTAAATACCTTGTATTGCACAATTCTATGGGCTGTGGTGTTTAATGCACAAAAATGGTGATTTTGTGCTCATATTTGCAGAGTTGCGTTTTTTTTTGTAACTTTGCCCAGTTTTTATGCAAAATTGGTCGGGGTTTTGCCCTTTTGAAACTGTAAGATGGTTGATTGTGTGTGGTTAACCCGCTGATTTTTAAAGGATTGCAAATTGTGTAGCGCGTATGTATGACAGTGTTGATGCGGTGCCTAAACAACTTATAAAAACTAAAACAGATGATTAATTATAGAGTAATAGGAAATAATCCAAACAATGAATGGGTCGTCATGATTCATGGTGCCGGCGGTAGCACATCTACGTGGCTTCGTCAGGTGCCCGATTATGCAAGACACTTCAACCTGTTGCTTGTCGATTTGGCTGGCCATGGCGACTCGCAGGATGTTTTCATTTCGGGAAAATTCTCCTTTGAACTTTTGGCCGATCAGGTGATGGAGGTTGTTGATTTCCTGAAATTGGAGAAATGTCATTTCCTTGCTCTGTCAATTGGATGTATGGTTGCTCAGATGATAGCGCAGCGTTATCCTTCACGTGTCAACAAGTTGGTTTTGGCGGGTGCTATTACAAGACTGAACCTCAAGGCAAAAATAATAGTCGTAGCAACGGACAAACTCAAACGCATACTTCCTTTCAAAGTAATCAAGTGGCTGCTGGTCAATGTGATTATTCCGCAGAAAGAGGCTCGTGAGATTTATATGGAGAGTGTGGAAAAGATGTCTTATAGCAACTTTTTGATGTGGATGGGTATTATTCCTAAGATGAACCATGTCATATCGGACCTTTTCCGCAAGAACTGCGAACTCCCGACAATGTATCTTATGGGCGTGGATGATTTCCTTTTTATAAAAGAGGCCAAACGTGCTGCCGACAGTAATCCACGTTCCTCTTTTGTCGTTGTTCCTGATGCGGGTCACGCATGTAATCTTGACAACAAGAAGTTCTTTAACAAGACTTCTATTGAATATTTCCTTGCGTAAGTAGATATGTTTCCAAATAGATGTGGATGACTCAAAAGTAAATGGGTTATCCACTTCTTATTACGAGGTTGAATAAAAGGGTTGTTTTTAGGCGTGCGAACTCCTAAAAAGCGCAGTTTGCTAAGCGTGAAAGAGCATTTTGAGGGCGAGCACAACAACAAAAGAACCTTTTTAGTCGGCCTCATTCTTTGTATACCTTATATATATACGCGTGTGCGTAACAATCGGCAAGGTGAAATCTGAAGGTGAAAACTTGTGGAACTTTCAGATTTCTGTTTCCCGTTTTCCGCTTTCAGTTTAGGTTAAACATTTAAAGCCAGATTGCCGAATCCATAGCTGCGTAGTACGTTGTTGAGTACCTGCTGGGTCTCCTTCAGAAACTTGAAATCTTCCATGCACTCCTGCAGGGCGGCGGGGTTGGCTGCTGTTGCAGGGTCTTTCAGCTTGCGCATTGCATCTTTCAGCATTTCGTCTACTATGCTCAACTTGTATGCTATGGCAAGGCGGGTTGTCTGCTCAAAGAGTACTGCCTGCTCGTTGCGTTCGTCGCAGTTCTGTTGGCTGAAGAATTTGCTCAGCAAGTATCTTTCGCCACAGAGCTCGGCGGCGAGTGCCGATATCTCGGGGTCGGGGTGTGCCAGGAAGTGGTTCTCGGGGTTGAAACTTGTCTCGGCTGCATGCTCGCTTGCTTCGGCAAATACCTTCTTGTAGAGTGGGTGGGAGAGTTCGATACCATCAATGTCGAATGAGTAGAAGAGGTGTGATATTACACTCTCGGTAAATGCCGGTGTATTCTCGACCTCGTTTGCGGGTACCTGCATCATCTTGCCGCCGTTCTTCAGCAGGAACTGTATTATGGCTCTTTCCTTATGGTGTAATGGGTTGTTGTTGTAGCTGTTGATGATGTTCTGCTGGAACTCGTCAATTGCGGGCGTCTCCGTGCTGTTCTCGGTGTTATTGCCCTGCTTCTCGTTGTAGCGGTTCTTCTGCTGCTCCTCGGCGCGTTGCATCCTGATTTTTGCTGTCTCCTTTACCAGTAGCTGTTCGCTTACGTTCAGCATGTCGCTACACTTCTTTATGTATTCGCTGCGCAGGATGTCGTTGGGTATGACTGCGATGCTCTTGACTACGTCGCCCACGAGTCCGGCGCGGCGTATGGGGTCTTCGCCCACCTCACTCATCAGCAGGTTTGTCTTGAATTTGATGAAATCGACCTTGTTGCGTTCGATGTATGCTTCAACCTCCTCGGTAGAGTGGCTCTGTGCGTAGCTGTCGGGGTCCTCGCCATCGGGTAGCAGTACTACGTTGATGTTCATGCCCTCCTCAAGAAGCATGTCTATTCCTCGTATCGATGCCTTTATACCAGCATTGTCGCCGTCGTAAAGCAGTGTCACGTTGTTGGTGAAACGGTGTATGAGCTTTATCTGTCCTGTGGTGAGTGATGTTCCTGAAGAAGCAACCACGTTCTGGATGCCTGCCTGGTACATGGATATCACATCAAGGTAACCCTCGACAAGAATGCAGCGGTCCTTCTGCATTATCGCTTGTTTGGCAAAGTAGAGACCGTACAGGTGGTCACTCTTGTGGTATATCTCGCTTTCAGGTGAGTTTACGTACTTGGCGGCCTTGGCGTTGTTTTGCAGTATGCGGCCACCGAACGCAACCACCTTGCCCGATATTGTGTGTACCGGAAATATGACGCGCCCCCAGAATCGGTCCTGCAGTCTGCCGTCATCGGTGCTGTAGCACACGCCGGTCTTTGCTATCAGCTCGGGGTTGTAACCTGCAGCAACGGCGGTCTTGGCAAAGGAGTCTCTGCGTTCAAGTGAGTAGCCCAGGCAGAATTTTCTTATTGTCTCGTCGCGTAGGCCGCGGTGGCGGAAATAGTTGAGGCCTATTGCTTTCCCCTCATCGCTGTCGTGCAGTGTGTCTGTAAAATACTGCAAGGCATACTGGTTTATGATAAACATGCTCTCCCTGATGCTCTCTTCGCGTTTCTCTTCGTCTGTCAGTTCACGCTCCTTTATTTCAATGTGGTAGCGCTTTGCCAGCCATCTGAGTGCGTCGTAGTAGCTCAACTGCTCGTGTTCCATTATAAAATGTACCGGTTTGCCGCCTTTGCCGCATCCGAAGCATTTCCATAGGTTCTTGGATGGGGATACCGTGAATGAAGGAGTTTTTTCGTTATGGAACGGGCATAGGCCAATCATGTTTACACCGCGCTTGCGCAGTGCCACGAAATCGCCGACAACCTCCTCAACCTTGGCGGTGTCCATTATCAGTTCTATGGTTTTTCTGTCTATCATTTGTTCTTTATTTATAAGGAACGTAAAGATACAATAAAAGAATTGCAGTACAAAGTAAAAAATGTCTCTTTTTTTTAGTTGTCGGGGTCAATGGGGTCTTTGTGTAAAATTGTGTATTATTTCACAGAAATGCATGATATTTTATATAATTGTACACAAGGGTGTGGTGTTTTGAAAAATTTCTCACTTTTTTATAAATTTTTCTTGGGATTTGTTTGGTGATTTAGAAAAAAGCTGTACCTTTGCACTCGCTTTCGGGAAGCAACGCGGTTGCGACTCAGAAACGCAAGATGATCCTTGACAACATTCCATACAGACAAGCAGTACAACGTGTCGGTCATTTTATTATTTTTTTTAGAATGACAGATAGTAAGTAAGGAACGAAAAACGAACCGTCAAATAAATTTGATATACTTTTAATTCCGGCCAGTACAAACAATTTCATTAGATTAGTGATGTCTTCTTTTATGGAGGCATTTACAGATATAAATTACAACGAAGAGTTTGATCCTGGCTCAGGATGAACGCTAGCTACAGGCTTAACACATGCAAGTCGAGGGGTTTCGATAAGGTTCGCCTTTGAGGAACGACCGGCGCACGGGTGAGTAACGCGTATCCAACCTGCCCTTCA
>JAZQZM010000064.1:0-10873 GCA_045634085.1 Bacteroidaceae bacterium | reverse complement strand
AACGAGAAGGGCGAGACAGCTATCTTCTTCGGTTTGTCAGGTACAGGTAAGACAACCCTTTCAACAGATCCAAAGCGTATGCTTATCGGTGACGACGAGCACGGTTGGGACGACGACTCAGTGTTCAACTTCGAGGGCGGTTGCTACGCAAAGGTTATCAACCTCGACAAGGAGAGCGAGCCAGACATCTTCAACGCTATCAAGCGCGATGCGCTTCTTGAGAACGTGACAGTTGACGCTAACGGCAAGATCGACTTCACAGACAAGAGCGTTACAGAGAACACTCGCGTATCTTACCCAATCAACCACATCAACAACATCAAGCCAGGCTCAATGGCAGCTCCTGCAAAGAAGGTTATCTTCTTGTCAGCTGATGCGTTCGGTGTATTGCCTCCAGTTTCTATCCTGAACCCAGAGCAGACACAGTACTACTTCCTCAGCGGCTTCACCGCTAAGTTGGCTGGTACAGAGCGCGGTATCACAGAGCCTACTCCAACATTCTCAGCTTGCTTCGGTGCAGCATTCTTGAGCCTCCACCCAACAAAGTACGGTGAGGAGTTGGTTAAGAAGATGGAGAAGAACGGTGCTAAGGCTTACCTCGTTAACACAGGTTGGAACGGTACCGGCAAGCGTATCTCAATCAAGGATACACGTGGTATCATCGACGCTATCCTCGATGGCTCAATCGATACAGCTCCTACAAAGGTTATCCCACACTTCGACTTTGTTGTTCCAACAGAGTTGCCAGGTGTTGACCCAGCTATCCTCGACCCACGCGACACTTACGCTGACGCAGCTCAGTGGGAGGAGAAGGCACTTGACCTTGCAGGCCGCTTCATCAAGAACTTTACAAAGTACACAGGTAATGAGGCTGGTAAGGCTCTCGTTGCTGCAGGTCCAAAGCTCTAATAAACGCTTAAACCTAAATATGGAGGTCGGGTCAAAAGTATTTTTGACCCGGCCTCATTTGTTGAGGTTTGAATAAAAAGAGCTATTTTTAGGCTCGCGAAGGCTCCAAAACCGCAGTTTACTTGAAGTAAATGAGGATTTTGGAGGCAAGCGTAACGACAAAAGAGCCTTTTTAGTCAACCTCTTTTTTGTTTGCCAAACCGCTTTTTTAATGTAAGTTTGCACCTGCATAAGAATATCACCGGAAAACCAATTAAAAACGATCAACGCATGTCACTCTTCAGAGTCATCTTAGCAATAATATTTCCGCCACTCGCAGTTGTCGACAAGGGATGTGGCTCATTTCTGATAACCCTGCTCCTGACCGGTTTGGGTTGGGCTCCAGGAGTAATCGGCGCGCTTATTATACTCAACAAGGAAGAATAAAGTAATGCCCCATACCGACACAACCGAATTCATTCTCCAGCACCGCAACGACGATGTGCGCACGCTTGCGCTCCAAGCCAAGCGCTACCCCACCGTGGACATGCACAAGGCTGTAACACAGATTGAGGGTTGGCAGGCGGCACGCGAAAAGCTGCCCACATGGGCAGCCACCGACGGCATAATATACCCGCCACGCATATCCATGGAGCAGTGCTCAAGCGAAGCCACAGCACTATACAAGGGTTCAATTGCAAACGGTGAGAAACTTGCCGACCTCACAGGCGGATTCGGCATTGACTGCAGCTACATGGCGCGCAGCTTCAAGCGTGCCACATACGTTGAACGCAGCAGCCTGTTATGCGACATAGCCAAAGAGAACTTCGCGCTTCTGGGGCTTGACCACATAGAGATTATCAACGGCAACAGCGAGGATGTACTGCCCGACCTTGTAGCACAGGACTGGATATTCATTGACCCTGCCCGCCGCGACGGCGAAGGACGCAAGGTTGTGGCACTGAGTGACTGCGAGCCCGACGTGACAGCACTCGAATCCCTATTGCTTGAGAAGGCCCGCAAAGTAATGGTAAAATGCTCACCCATGCTCGACATCACAGCCGCAGCACGCCAGCTGAACAGCATTGAGGAGATACATATTGTAGCAGTAAACAACGAGTGCAAGGAACTGCTTTTCATTCTGGGCGAAAGCAAAGGCACGCACACGCCTGTAACCTGTGCCAACATACGCAAGGACGGTTCACACCTCTTCACGTTCACTGCCGGCGAGGAGGCCGGTTCCGCTGCCACATACAGCGATACTGTGGGCAAATACCTTTATGAGCCCAATGCCGCCATACAGAAAAGCGGCTGCAGCCGCGCACTGTCGCAGAGGTTCAATACCCCCAAGCTGCACCCCAACAGCCAACTTTACACAGCCGACCATCTTATCCCTGAGTTCCCAGGGCGTGCATTCACCGTTGAAAAGGTCTACGGGTTCTCCAAGCATGAGATTAAGGAGATACAGGCGCTTGGGCAAGCCAATATAACCGTGCGCAACTTCCCTGAAAACGTACAGTTGCTGCGCAAGAAACTGAAGCTTGCCGACGGCGGCGACAACTACATCTTCGCCACCACCCTTGCAAGTGGCAACAGGGTGCTCATTCTCTGCCATAGAATAGGATAACGGGGATATCTCCTCCGTCACTGCGCTACGCTTGTGCCAGTGGATGACCCAAAAGTAATTGGGTTATCCACTTCTTATAACGACTATTCCTTCAACAGCACCTTATCCATCTTACGCTTGCGCACAAGTTCATAGGCTTTGAGGAACACATCGTCCTGTTTGTTGAACATCATAATGAAGTCGCTTGTATCCCACATGTCGCGCGCAATGTACATTTTCAGTTGCTTCTTTATCTCGGGCAACGAACGTTTGAGCTCATCGTCTCCACCCTTCAGTACCACGCTATCCTTGCTTGCCTGGTCGTTAAGTATTGCCAAGTACTCGTCATCTACAACAAACTTCTTGTCAAACTCATCAATAGTCTTGTAGTTTGCCTCAATCTCCTTGCGCTTTACATCAAGATAGCGAAGCGATGCCTGGATAATTGAGCCCTTGGCAGCAAGCTCACGGTGATATGCAGTATACTTCGCAGTGTCAA
Source organism: Bacteroidaceae bacterium (assembly GCA_045634085.1). Classification (GTDB taxonomy): domain Bacteria; phylum Bacteroidota; class Bacteroidia; order Bacteroidales; family Bacteroidaceae; genus HGM04593. The sequence goes on along the minus strand of JAZQZM010000064.1, from coordinate 7,880 downwards.
CAGGTACAAAATAATCGGGCATGATACCTCCGCCACCATATACCGGACGCTTGAGGCGCAGTGTATGGGTCTTTAGAGAATCGGGGAAATGGATGCTGTCAGCCGAAACCATCTCACCGCTGTTGTAACGTTTCATGAGGTCATCCTCATACTTTATCGAGTCGCTGTAAGGTTTCTGTATACAGCGGCCTGTAGGAGTATAATAGCGGGCAATGGTAAGGCGAATCATCGAGCCGTCGAAAAGTTCGAAAGGACGCTGCACAAGTCCCTTGCCGAAGCTGCGACGACCGACAACGGCACCACGGTCCCAATCCTGCACGGCACCCGAGAGAATCTCGGCGGCCGATGCCGAAGTCTCATCGACCATAACTACCAGATTGCCGGTGAGGAAACGTCCCTGACGCCACACCTTATAATCCTGACGTCCTGTAGTACGCCCCTCGGTATACACTACCAGGCTCTCCTTTGGAAGCAGTTCACTGGCAATCTCGACAGCAGCATTCAGGTAACCGCCACCGTTGTTCTGCAGGTCAATGATGAGGTTGCGCATGCCCAATGCCTTGAGTGAATCGAGGCTTGCAACGAATTCGTTGTGTGTTTTTGCACCGAACGATGTAATGCGTATGTAACCGGTATTCTTATCGACCATGTAGGCAGCATCGACAGTCTCGGTAGAGATTTCGTCACGCACAAGATTGAACTCGAGCACGCGCGAGATGCCGCGACGCAGGACATCGACCTTGAGTTCTGTACCCTTTTCGCCACGCAGACGCGACATGATGTCGGTGCGGCTCATCTTGACACCGGCAATGGCTGTGTCATTTACCGCAATGATTCTATCACCGGCAAGGATGCCTGCGCGGTGCGAAGGACCGTTGTTCGTTGTCTGTATTACATAAAGAGTATCGGCAACTATATTGAACTGGATACCGATACCGCAGAAACTGCCCTGCATCTGCTCCATGAGTGCCTTTGTCTCCTTGGGGTCGGTATATGTAGAGTGCGGGTCAAGCTCCTTGAGCATCGCCTTTACAGCAGCCTCGGCAACCTTGTCATTATCGGGTGAATCGACATAGAAATTCGATATAATATTGCCCGTATACAGTAATTTCAGCAGGTAGTCAGGCATCTCCTGCGCATTGATGCCAATTGCCAGTGAAAGGGCAAAGGCAAACATAAGAATCTTTTTCATAGTTACTTCCTTTGAGGCAGGAGGCTCGATACATCCTTGCCATATTTCAACAATTCGCGTACCAGGCTGCTGCTTATGTGGGCATACTCCGGTTCACTCACCAGCAGAACCGTATCAATGCCGCCAAGACGCAGATTTACATCTGCCAGTTCGCGTTCATACTCAAAATCCTTGACCGTGCGCACACCACGTAGCAGCGCAGTAGCGCCCACCTCGCGCGCCAGGTCCATTGTAAGCGTGCTGTATGTGACAACTCTCACACGGCTGTCACCGGCATACAACCTTTCAATTGCAGCCACGCGTTCATCGGCTGCCGACAGGCACTGCTTCTCCATATTGCACCCTACAGCTATGACCACGCTGTCAAAAAGCGCCAGGGCACGTTCCACAATGGAATGGTGTCCCACGGTATACGGGTCGAACGACCCTGCAAAAAGTGCTGTACGTGACATATTGCTTTAATTAATCTCTACAAAATCTCTTTTCAAGCCATTATTTAGTAATCTCATTCCTTATAACGTCAAGAACACCTTCTATATTATTCCAGACATCATTATTTTCAAAGCGCAACACACGTATTCCGCATGAATTCAGGAATTCTGTCCTTTCCAAATCGCACGTACCACCCGGCATAGTAAAATGTTCATATCCGTCTAATTCCACGCACTATTTACATTTAGGGCAATAAAAAACAAGAATAGTTGCGGAGGGAGTTAAACAACACACTATAATTTCTCAACTCCTACCCCCTACGGGTATTGCCTTTAGCGAAGTTGTTTACATTCGTTGTGCAATCACAAACAAGTTTGCATTGCACTCACTTACTCACAACTTTCCCTCTTGCACAAGAGGGAGATTCTTTTGAGCTGTTACTCCTCGCCGGCCTTGTCCTCCTCAACAACCAGGTTATCAATGATGAAGTTCTGGCGTTCCATAGTGTTCTTTCCCATGTAGTAGGCAAGCAGCTCCTCAACCTTGTCATCCTTGTGCAGTTCCACACGTTCAAGGCGCATATCGGGACCGATGAAGTTGCGGAACTCATCGGGCGAAATCTCACCAAGTCCCTTGAATCGTGTAATCTCGGGGTTGGGAGAGAGTTTCTCTATGGCAGCAAGACGTTCCTCCTCGTTGTAGCAGTATATGGTCTCAAAGTCACCCTTCTGCTCCTTGCGTTCCTCGGCGCCCTTCTTGCCACGCGGCAGCTTGCGCTTGTTGCGCACACGGAAAAGCGGTGTCTGCAGGATGTATACATGCCCCTTCTTTATGAGTTCGGGGAAGAACTGCAGGAAGAATGTAATCATGAGCAGCCTGATGTGCATGCCGTCGACATCGGCATCGGTAGCCACAATCACCTTGTTGTAGCGCAGCCCCTCAAGACCGTCCTCAATGTTGAGTGCAGCCTGCAGCAGGTTGAACTCCTCGTTCTGGTACACCACCGCACGGCTCAGGCCGAAACAGTTCAGCGGCTTGCCTCGCAGGCTGAACACAGCCTGGGTATTGGCATCGCGGCTCTTGGTGATAGAACCGCTGGCCGAGTCACCCTCGGTAATGAATATGCAGCTCTCGTCCATACGGTCGCCCTTGGCGTCGTTGTAGTGAATGCGGCAGTCGCGCAACTTGCGGTTATGCATGTTCACTTTCTTCGCCTTGTCGCGCACCTGCTTGGTGAGACCCGCAAGTTCCTTGCGTTCCTTCTCCGAAGCGGTAATCTTGGCAAGAATGACATCGCTGACCTCGGGATTCTTGTGCAGATAGTTGTCAAGCGCCTCCTTTATGAAATCGCCGATGAACTTCTTCACACTCATGCTGCCCGGGTCGGGAGCAATGGTTGTTGAACCAAGTTTCACCTTCGTCTGGCTCTCGAACACAGGCTCCTGGATGTTTATGGCAATGGCTGCCACAATACCGTTACGTATATCGCAGTAGTCGAAGTTCTTTGCCGAGAAGAAGTCGTGTATTGTAAGCGCCACAAGCTCCTTGAATGCACTCTGGTGAGTACCGCCCTGCGAAGTATGCTGTCCGTTCACAAAAGAGTGATACTCCTCGCCGTACTGGTGGGCATGTGTTATGGCAATCTCAATGTCTTCGCCGCGCAGATGGATTATGGGGTACATGGCATCGGCCGTCATTCGGTCGCTGAGCAGGTCGACAAGACCGTTGCGCGAGAGAATGCGCTTGCCGTTGAACATGATTGTGAGCCCCGTGTTCAGGTAAGTATAGTTGCGCAGCAGCGTCTCAATGTACGCATCGCGGAACTCATAGTTGCGGTACAGAGTGTTATCAGGAGTAAACGAGATATAAGTACCGTTCTCGTCATTCGTGTTCTCGGTGGTGTCGCTTACAAGTATACCCTTCTCGAACTTTGCACTGCGCACCACCCCGTCGCGGTAACTGCGCACCTCGAACTGTGTACTTGTGGCATTCACAGCCTTGAGACCCACACCGTTCAGGCCCACCGACTTCTTGAACACCTTGTCATCATACTTTGCACCGGTATTCAGCTTGCTCACGGCCTGAACCATCATACCCTGAGGAATGCCTCGTCCATAGTCACGCACTGCAACCGTGTGGTTCTCGATGATATCCACCTCAATGCGCTTTCCGAATCCCATCTTGAACTCGTCGATACAGTTGTCAACAACCTCCTTCAGCAGGACATATATACCGTCGTCACTCTGCGAACCGTCGCCAAGCTTACCAATGTACATACCGGGACGCAGACGTATATGCTCTGCGTCACTCAGGTGGCGTATCGAGTCATCGGTATACGCCGCCGACTCGGGCACGTTCGTTCCAAAATCCAAATTATTGTCTTCGGCCATATTATTGTATAGTCAATATTCTTTCATAGCGGAATCCTCGGTTTACAAGACCTCGGATTTCAGTTCTTTTTTAAATGCGCGGCGGCGTTTATGCTGCACCCTCTCGAACTCATTCCACTGGCTCTGCACCTTGTGGTTAGTCTCCAGTTCAGGATTACTCTCAATGTCGTAAATGCCCAAATCGAGATAATTGCCTATCAGGTCATTGAAAATCATCGCAAAGGCACCCTTGCTCTGGAACTCGGGCTTCACGGCCACAAGCAGGAAGTCGAGACGCTTCGACGGCTTGATAAACAGAGCCTTGAGCAGATGCCACCAGCCGAACGGGAGCATCTTGCCTCTTGACTTGCGCAGTGCCTCGGCAAGCGAGTATATACTCACGCCCAAACCAACAAGATTATCATCCTTATCCACAATGAGTGAGATAAGACGCAGGTCAATTACCGGCAGATATGTCTTGATGAGCTGCTCAATCTGCCTACCGGTCAGCGGAGTATAGCCATACAGCGGAGCATAGCACTCGTTCACCAGCTCAAAGAGCTGGCGGCCATAGCGCTTCGCAAGCTCGGAACGCGACTTGAACCTCGCCACGCGAAGGCCATACTTGCGTTCCACCAAAGCCGATATTCTCTCGGCCTTCTCCCATTTCGTCTCGGGCATCTTAAGCAGGAACTCAACCCAATCGACATCCTTCACATAGCCCAGGCGTTCCATCTGCTTGGGATAGTATGGATAGTTATATATTGTAGCCATGGTGCCCAGATAGTCGAAGCCCTCGATGAGCATACCCTCCCTGTCAAGGTCGGTAAAGCCCAAAGGCCCCTGTATCTCGGTGAGTCCACGCTGGCGCGCCCACTCCTCGGCCGCCGAGAACAGAGCATCCACAACCTCATTGTCATCAATGAAATCGACCCATCCGAAACGGGCGGCGTTCTGCCCCCACTTCTCATTGGCAGCCCTGTTCACAATAACAGCAATGCGCCCCACAATCCTGCCGTCGCGATAGGCAAGAAAATAGTCCGCATCGCAGAACTCGAAGGCCGCATTGCGGTCCTTACGGAGTGTATTCATCGCATCGTCAAAGAGTTCGGGCACATAGTATGGCGAATCCTTATAGAGCTCTACAGGAAAGTCCACAAACCTCTTCAGTTGCTTCTTTGTCTCTACTTTTATAACAGTTACGGGCATTTGTCGTTCTATTCAAAAATAATTGTAAAAATAAGGATTTATGTCCAAAAAAGCAAATCAAATTTTCATTATCAGATATGCCAGGTACGCCACATAACCCGCCACAAGCAGGAAACCCTCAATGCGCGTAATCGTGTTCTTGCCAAAGAACGCCGCAAACAGATAAATGAGAAGCGAAGAGGCAAGCAGCACATAGTAGTCGACAGCAGTAAAGCCATCAAGCGAAATGGGCGAAATGGTAGCGCTGCAGCCCAGTATGAAGAATACATTCAGGATATTGCTGCCAAGCACATTACCAAGCGCAATACCCACATTTCCCTTGCGCGCCGCACTCACCGATACCGCCAGCTCGGGCAACGAACTGCCTGCCGACACAATGGTAATGCCTATAAGAGCCTCGGAAAGGCCGAACTCACGTGCAATATCCGACGCACCGGTGACAAATATATTGCCGCCGAAGATAAGCGCCGCAAGGCCACCTACAATAAAAAGCAGAATCTTTGCAACAGACATCGGCGCCTCGGGAGCACCCTCTTCGGACTCGTCACTCTCCATGCTGAACGTGTAACGCACAAACACAGCGCAGAAACAGAGCAGCAGCATACCGCCGTAGCGTGTTATACACTCGCCCGGAGCACCGCCCACAAGCATGCTGCCCGACACCAGGATAACCACCAGTGATGCCAGCAGGTTGAACGGCAGCTCGCGCGAGAGCATCCTGCCGCTGAATGTTATGGGCGCAATGAGAGCCGTAGTACCAAGAATGAGCATGCCGTTGAAAATGTTACTGCCAAGCACATTGCCAAGCGAAATACCCGAATTGCCGCTGAGAGCCGAACTTACACTTATTACAAGCTCGGGCAACGAAGTACCCAAAGCCACAATGGTAAGACCAATCATCAGTTCACTCATCTTGAGGCGGCGCGCCAGGTCGGACGCACCCTTGGTCAACCAGTCGGCACCAAGAATGACGAGTACGATACCCGCCACAAAGTATACGATAGAAAGTATCATGGATGCAATATTTTTGTTAAAAGTAAATCCTTGCGAAGATACTAAATTCCACGCAAAAACATGAATGCAGGGATGTAAAAAATAAAGGAAGGGCGCTTACAAGAGAAGTTTGCAATCAGGCCCCAAAGGGCTAAAAAGACTATAAGGACGTTACAATGCAATGAACAACAGTGTGCCCGCACATGGTATTGATTGCCGTCAGGCAAGGCGTCGGCCTTACCGGCCTTTTTGCCCTTAAAGCTACATTAAGAGTGCTCCTCATGATAAGAGGGCAGTGCGAAGCCACAGCACTGCTTGCGACGCCAATGCGAAAAAAGCATTGTTTGCGACGAAGGGAGGTTTACCTCCCCCGAGGAGTGTGCTTTAGCACCGAGCTTTAGCTCCCCAAAGGAGTCCCGAAGGCCTCCCCGAAGGGGTGAGGAGTAGACGAAAACACAAGCAAGCTTGACCAACCTACAGCTAAGCTATACTAAGAGTGCTCCTCATGATAAGAGGGCAGTGCGAAGCCACAGCACTGCTTGCGACGACGGGAGCTTTAGCTCCCCAAAGGAGTCCCGAAGCCCCCCCGAAGGGGTGAGGAGTAGACGAAAACACAAGCAAGCTTGACCAACCTACAGCTAAGCTATACTAAGAGTGCTCCTCATGATAAGAGGAGCTCCCCGAAGGGGTGAGGAGTAGACGAAAAACACAAGCAGGCGCAAAGAAAAAAAACTCCTCCGTCACTACGTGACACCTCCTCTACAAGCAGAGGAGGTGTCAAATCTTATGTAACTAACGGACGTTGGTTAATGTATATTATGTCCAAATAACAAAAAATAATGAGGATGACTAAAAAGGCTCTTTTGTTGTTGTGCTTGCCCTCAAAATGCTCATTTACGCTTAGTAAACTCCGCTTTTTCAGGCTTCGCACGCCTAAAAATAACTCTTTTTATTCAACCTCATGACAAATGTGGGCGTCCCGCTTTTCTTTTGGGTCGCCCACATTACTATTTACTGCCACAAGTTGCCCCAATTGACTCGTTTTGCTCTCGCCACCCACGCGGTGCGAAATGAACCCGCACTGCGCGTGACCAATGGCTGCAAAACTCGTCCATAAGGTAATTTGAATTACTGCCACTAGCGCCTCATTGACTCGTTTTGCTCTCGCCACCCACGCGGGGCGAAATGCGCCCGCACTGCGCGTGACCAATGGCTGCAAAACTCGTCGATAAGGTAATTTGTGGAATTACTGCCACAAATTACCCCATTGACCGCGGTGGCCGCCTGAGAGCTGACCGCCGTTTGAGGTATCTACTGTCTTGTCACTGTTCATTTGAAGTGAAGCTGCAAGCATCTGTGATGCCTCTACAGCTACCTCTACTGCGAGAGGTGATACATAAGTCTTCTTCATATTATAGAGGCCCCCTCCGTCTCCCCCATAGGGGAGAGTTTGGAGGACTTTTTAAAATTTATTAATTTACTTTTTTATAGTTCCCCTCATTAGGGAGGGGTTAGGGGAGGCCACTTTTTTATAGTTCCCCTCATTAGGGAGAGGGTTAGGGTGAGGCCACTTATTTAACAAGCACCACTGACAACACTTGCTTTTCGCAACCCACACGGCGCGAACTGCGCCCGCGCTACGCGTGACCTTTTGCTGCAAGTGTTATCGAAGTTTTGGTGATTAC
>JAZQZM010000063.1:0-2336 GCA_045634085.1 Bacteroidaceae bacterium | reverse complement strand
CGTTGTTGAAGTCGAGCAATTCGCCGGTAGCAGCATTGTACAGTTTGAAACCGAGAGCACCCTTTGCACCCGCAGCCTCCTTGATTGAGATGCTGTTCTGGCTTCTTGCAAAATAGTAACCCTGCGCCTTCACGCTTTCGTCAATGTAGTCGCCCCACTGGCCGGTGCTACCCATCTTGCCAATGGCAAACTCATCGTTGAAGTCGAGTCTGTTACCCGCCACACCATCTGTTCTTGGCGATGGTTTGATGCGATCCTCAATGAAGAGCAGGTGACCACCCTTCTTCTCATAGCGTTGCATGCGCGCACGGCTTGCCTCGGCCTCTTCCTTGGTGAGGTTCACTATAAAGTTCTCGTAATCGCCCACGCCTGCATCGGTCATAGGCTCGAACATACCCCAAGCCTCAAAGAACTCACTCAAGTCCATCTGCGCAACATCGCAGCACACCTCGGCAAATCTCAACTGGTCATCCTTCGCCTGTGTCAGCGATGTCCAGTTACGGTCTTTAGGTCCTTTATCAAGCGGGTTCTTGCGCAAAGCCTCGAACACTCTTGGCCAGAACGTCGTATCCTTGCCCGCAGCATGGAAATAGAGATAGAGCTGGAAGAACATTCTCGATTTTGCAATGATGTCTGCACCACGCAACGGGAACGGAGTCCTGTTACTGAAATCCTTGCGGCACACACTCACACCATTTCCGCGTGTGGTTGTCTTTCCGGTGCGGAAAATCTGTGCATTGGCAAACAGGTTGTTAGTAGCTTCGGTACAAGAGACAACGTTGATTGCATTCTGGTTCACGTGTCCAATCTCATGGGCCGGTCCCCACATCTGTCCCGGGTCGGCATACACCTTTTCCCAAGGCAATATGTCGCGCAGTGTATAATACTCGTAGTAAGTATATGTCTCGGTAGCATACATGAACATGCCTTCATAACCGTCCTTCGCCAAGATAAGGTCATTCCAACGGTCGTAGTACTTGTCTGCACCCATCAACTCATGCTGCCACTTCACGCACTGGTCCCACCACTTTATGGCATCGGTGATTGTGTTGGGGCATGCCGCCAGCACATTCTTAAGCTCCATGTGGAACATCACCCTCTCGCCAAGCACCTGTACCGAATAGTGTTTCATCATGTTCTGTGTCATGTCGCGCCAATCCTCGTCGGTGTGACGTGAAAGATCGAAGTAACCGTTCACATAACCACCCTCGATGTGGATGGGCACGTTGGGATAGTCGGCAAGTTTCTTGCTTGTGGCACTGCTGTCGGTATCCACATAATACTGTATGAACAACATACGGTCATCGCCTTCGGTATCAGGTATCTTCACCACGTTCAATCCGCTTTGGAGCACATTTGTCATCAAAGGTCTTGTCATGTTTCCCGCAACGGGCGAAAGCTCAATCCAGATGGAATCGGGCAACTCACTACCCACAAAAATGAGCAGATTCTCATTGTCGGCACTAATACCTGTAGGGTTCTGTAGCTCGCTGTACTGTCTCACATTCATCATGTACTTCCAGTTGTAGGAGTTGCTGTAAGGCTTTGCCTCGAAGACGCGGAACTCCTTCTCGCGCTTTTCCCATGCATTGTTCTTCACCTTGAGAGCAATGTTTACAAGTTCCTCGGGCATTGCGCTCATTGTAGTGCGCAACTGATCGTCGGTCATTGCAGAGTATGGCACTGCAAGCTCGGTACAGATGTCATCGGTAAAGTATTTCTTGAACTCGGCATAATAACGCTGCGCATTGTTTGTTGTCAGCTGTGCATTTGCAGTCACAGCCACAGCAAGCAGCAGTAATGGGAGAAGTAGATTTCTTAGTCTCATATTGTAAGGTTTTGTTTTTGCAGAATTTGCCAAATTAATAGTAATCCTATGCCAAAAGTAGTGTTTTTAAATCAAATAAACAATAGTATCTATTATAATAAGGAGTAACTCCATTAAACAGAAAGAGAGCAAACGGCGTTTGCTCTCTTTCTGTTTATGATAGGGTAAGGTGTTACTTTACAAGTACCTTCTTGCCACCCTGGATGAAAATACCTCTTTCAGGATTTACAACTCGGCGACCGTTGAGGTCATAGATTGCACCGTTGACATTAGCCTCGGGAATCACGTTCTCGATGTTTGTGATAATGTCGGCAACCTCCTTGTTGTTCTCAATCAATGCAATCTGTACTCTCCAGTAAGACTTTGTAGCAGAAAGCTGTACTGCTGTACCTCCATCGTAAATGGTCTTTTCTGCCGCTGTCATAAGCAAACCATCATTCTTTGCATCATACTCAATTGTCACAGGCAAGAAATCCTCCTCGGCCGAGGTGAAGATATAGTTCTTTGT
>JAZQZM010000062.1:0-32271 GCA_045634085.1 Bacteroidaceae bacterium | reverse complement strand
GCTCGCAAGCACATCACCGCTGGTGCAAAGAAGGTTATCATGTCTGCTCCTTCAAAGGACAACACTCCTATGTTCGTATACGGTGTTAACCACACTACATACGCTGGTCAGGACATCATCTCTAACGCTTCTTGTACAACTAACTGTCTTGCTCCTATCGCTAAGGTATTGAACGACAAGTTCGGTATCGTTAAGGGTCTTATGACAACTGTACACGCTGCTACAGCTACTCAGAAGACTGTTGACGGTCCTTCTAAGAAAGACTGGAGAGGTGGTCGTGGTATCCTCGAGAACATCATCCCATCTTCAACAGGTGCTGCTAAGGCTGTAGGTAAGGTTCTTCCTGTTCTCAACGGCAAGCTCACAGGTATGGCGTTCCGCGTTCCAACTTCAGACGTTTCTGTAGTTGACCTTACAGTTGTATTGGAGAAGGAGGCTACAATGGCTGACATCTGCGCTGCAATGAAGGAGGCTTCTGAGGGCGAGTTGAAGGGTATCCTCGGCTACACAGAGGACGCTGTAGTTTCTACAGACTTCCGTGGCTGCGCTAACACTTCAATCTTCGACGCTAAGGCTGGTATTTCTCTCGACGCTAACTTCGCTAAGGTTGTATCTTGGTACGACAATGAGTGGGGTTACTCAAACAAGGTTTGTGAGATGGCTCGTGTAATCGCTGCTAAGTAATTATATAAGCATACAATACCCGACATGAGGGGCTTCACAATTGTGAAGCCCCTTTTTGTTTTAGAGGTATATTCAAAAAACGGACCGCTATATTTTTTAATCATAACGGATTTGATTATCTTTATCACAGATTACCTTATTAATATATAATATCAACAATCATAAATAAATGTTATGAGAAAAACGCTATTGTTCATGTTGCTTGCTGTGGCTTTGTTGCTTGGCAGTTGTGCCACTCACCGCAAGCATACATTTGAGGTAAAGGACGGCAAGTTCCTTTACGACGGCGATAAGGTGCAGCTCATCTGCGGTGAGATGCATTATCCGCGTATTCCGGTAGAGTATTGGCGCGACCGCATGCAGCGTGCAAAAGCCATGGGATTGAATACTATCTCGGCCTATGTGTTCTGGGCTGTACATGAACCACAACCGGGTGAGTTCAATTTCGAAGGTCAGGCCGACATCGCGCGCTTTGTGGAGATTGCTGCCGAGGAGGGACTCTTCGTGCTCCTTCGTCCAGGTCCATATGTGTGTGCCGAGTTTGACTTCGGTGGTTATCCCTATTGGCTACAGAATGACAGTACTCTCAAGTGGCGCAGCGACAACCCGGCATTCCTTGCTGCCTGCGAACGTTACCTGAATGCGCTTGGCGAGCAGCTTGCTCCGCACACTGTCACCAATGGCGGAAACATAATCATGGTGCAGGTTGAGAATGAGTACGGTTCATACAGCAACGACAAGGTTTACCTTGGCAAGCTTGCCGAGATGATAAAGAATGCCGGTTTCAACGTTCCTCTGATGACATGCGACGGCTCGGGTCAGATGCCTAACGGTTACATTCCGGGTATTCTGCCGACCGTGAACGGTGCTGTGGGTGATGACATCATGCGTTCAATTGACCGTTACTGGCCCGGTGGTCCATACTTTGTAGCGGAGTTCTATCCTGCGTGGTTCGATGTCTGGGGCTTGCCTCACTCGGCAGTGAACTATCAGCGCCCTGCGCAGCAGCTTGACTGGATGCTGAGCCACGACGTGTCGGTAAGTATCTACATGTTCCATGGAGGAACAAACTTCGCATACACCAATGGTGCCAATACAAACAATGGTTCGTATGAGCCACAGCCCACAAGCTACGACTATGACGCACCGCTTGGCGAGTATGGAAATGCCTATCCCAAATATCATGCCTTCCGCGAGGTGATACAGAAGAATCTTCCAAAGGGTAAGGTGCTGCCTCCTGTGCCGGCCGATAACCCTACAACAACGTTTGCTCCTGTGGAGCTAACCGAGTGGGCGCCGTTGTCAATTGCGTACGGCAAGAGTGTAGAGGCAGAGCATCCTCAGACTTTTGAGGCTATGATGCAGGACTATGGATACATGTATTACCAGACAACGGTTGCAGTTCCCGACAGCGGCAAACTGGTGCTTGACGAACTGCGTGACTATGCAGTGGTAATGCTCAACGGTGAGGTAGTGGGCAGCATTGACCGCCGTTTCCACCAGAACAGCATAGCGCTGAACGTGACCGAGCCTAACTCGGTTCTTGGAATACTTGTTGAGAACGGTGGCCGTGTGAACTATGGCAAGGATCTTGTGAACAACCTCAAGGGTATAACAAAACGTGTGCTCTTCAACGGCAACGAACTTACAGGCTGGACAACCACATCGCTGCCGTTGCACCGTGCCGATGTGAGCAAGTTCCGTTTCCCCAAGGTGCGTTATGAGGGTAATCTCCCGGGCTTCTACCGCGGTACATTCACTGTTGACAAGGTGGGCGATACTTTTGTTGACATGACTGGTTGGGGCAAGGGTGCAGTTTGGGTGAACGGCAAGTCTCTTGGCAAGTTCTGGGGCATTGGTCCACAGCAGACAATGTACTTGCCTGCTCCTTGGCTCAAGGAGGGCGAGAACGAGATTGTGGTATTTGAGATGGAGTATACCGGCAAGCGCACTCTCTGCGGTGTTGACAAGCCTATCCTCAACGTACTTGGTCCCGACAAGAATGCCTTCAAGTCATCGCGTCAGTATAACCGCGTTCCTGTCCTCGATGAGTTTGACGGAATATTCAAGGGTACTGTGGAGCAGAAGACCGGCTGGCAGGAGTTCATGTTCGACGGTATGAAGACTCTGCGTCACCTGTGTATCGATATCCAGAGCACATATGACGGCAAGCACTCATGCATATGCGAGATTGAACTGCTTGATGAGAACGGTAACCCAATAAACAAGGACAAATGGGAGATTGTACACACCAATACCGAGGCTCTTGGCGAGGGTGTTGCCGAGGATGCTATTGACGGCGATGTGGCAACCTATTGGCATTCGGCGTGGAAGAAGGATGTGAAGGTTCTGCCTCACCAGCTGATAATTGACCTTGGAAACATACGTACTGTAAAGGGCTTCCGCATCAACATGCGCGATGTGAACCTGCCGGGCTGTATAAAGGATTTCCGCCTCTATGGCCGTCCGCAGTTCTTCCTGTACGAGTAATATAATTTGTGTTCATGTATACATATAAAGGTGTTGCGCACGTGCGCAACACCTTTATATGTATTATTCTATTTTGATTATCCTTGCAACTTTATCCTCGGGGCTGATGCTCTTCTTGGGAATCTGTATGTGCAGCACTCCATGCTTTACCTTGGCCTCAATCTTTGCAGTGTCGGCATTCTCGGGCATGATGAGTGTCTGCTGGAACTTGGTGTATGAGAATTCGCGGCGTATGTAGCGTCCTTTGCATTCGCACTCCTCCTTCTCCTTGCCTTTCTCATCCTTGCACTCTTTCTCCTTGCCGTCGCAACCGCAGTTGCAGTTCTTCTCCATTGTGATGGTGAGGTCGTTGTCGTTGTCGATGCTTATCTTGAAGTCATCCTTGCACATGCCGGCTGCGGCAACCTCGACCTTGTACTCCTTGTCGGTCTCGAATACGTTGATTGCAGGGGCTGTTGAACTGTTGCGTACAATGAACTCGTTGTTGAAAAAGTCATTGAAGATACTTGGAACCCAATGCTGGCCTCCATGTTTCATTGGCATACTCATGGTCTCTTGATTTTTTGGTTGTTAAACAATTGGTTCTTTAAAATCAAACGTCGGCAGCCGCGCATGGGTAATAACGACCCCAATGTGATGCAGGTGTTGACCGGGCCGCAGTCTCTCGTCAGAGTGACTTATTGAGTACCCGCCGGCCGCCTCCGTTTGACTATATAATGCCATGAGTAGTGTGTTTGTTTGTAGATGAATATGTATTTAGCATAAATTAAGCGAGAGAACACTGTTGCGTTCTCTCGCTTAATTCATGCTGTCTTCAACTTTCTGCTTAGAAACCTCTGTTGCGCAGCAGCGCGTCAATCTTTGGTTCGCGTCCGCGGAACTTCTTGTACATTGTCATTCCGTCCTCAATGCCGCCCGGGGTGAGCACGTGGTTGCGGAACTTGGCTGCTACCTCCTGGTTGAAGATATCGCCTGTTTCCTTGAATGCATCAAATGCATCGGCGTCAAGCACTTCGGCCCACATGTAGCTGTAGTAGCCGGCTGTGTAGCCGCCGCCCATTGTGTGGCTGAAGTTTGTCATGCGGTAACGTGGCAGAATCTGTGAAGGGATGCCGCGCTTTGCAAGACCCTCGGCCTCAAAATCCATTACGTTGAGGTTGGCGGGGATCTCTGTAAGTACGTGGAGGTCCATGTCGCTGAGTGATGCTGCAATGTATTCTACGGTAGCGAAACCCTGGCCATACTTGTCACTCTCCTGGATTTTTTCAACAAGTTCCATTGGAATGATCTCGCCTGTCTGGTAGTGCTTTGCATATACTGCAAGTACCTCGGGTTCCAGTGCCCAGTGCTCGTTGATCTGCGATGGCAACTCTACAAAGTCGCGTTCAACGCCGCTTGCGCCACTGTACTGGACATCGCGCATGAAGTTGTGGAGTGCGTGACCGAACTCGTGGAACATTGTCTTTACGTTATCAATGCTCTGCAAAGCAGGGGTGTTCTCTGTAGCCGGTGTCATGTTGCAGCTGTTTACAACAATGGGGACAATGCGGTTGCCGTTTTCGTCATAGCTCTGTGGACGGAACGATGTACACCATGCGCCGGCGTTCTTGCCCTCGCGTGTGAACTGGTCGCTATAGAATATTGCAAGCAGAGTGCCGTCCTTGTCAATTACCTCATAAGCCTTTGCTGTCGGCTCGTATGCAGGAACCTTGTCGGTAATCTCCTTGAATGTGATACCGTAGAGCTTGTTTGCAACGTAGAAAATACCTTCCATCACGTTGTTTGCCTCCATGTAATTCTTGATTTCCTGCTCATCAACGGCATACTTTGCCTTCTTTGCCTTGTCAAGGTAGTACATGTAGTCCCAGCCTGCAGGCTCAAAGTTCTTGCCCTCCTTGCGAATCTCGGCGCGGATGTCATCGAGTTCCTCCTTTGCCTTGGCAACAGCCGGTGTCCACACCTGCATCAGTAGGTCATATACAGCCTCGGGGGTCTTTGCCATGCGGTCCTCAAGAACCATCTGTGCATAGTTCTCATAACCCATGAGTTTTGCTTTCTCAAGGCGCTTTGCTACAATCTTTGCGCAAATCTCCTTACTGTCGTACTCGTTGTTCTGGTTGCCACGGTTGTAATATGCGTTGTATACCTTCTCACGCAGTTCGCGGTTCTCGCAATACTGCAGCACCGGGTTGCAGCTTGGGCGCTGCATGTTGAACATCCATTTGCCCGGCTGTCCGTTGTCGGCTGCCATCTTTGCTGCTGCGTCAATGTTCGCCTGTGGCAAACTCTTGAGTTCCTCAAGAGTTTCGGCAATAACAAACGAGTTGTTCGTTTCATGCAGCAGGTTCTGTGAGAATGTAAGCTGCAGCATCGACAGTTCCTTGTTTATCTCGCGCAGCTGTGACTTCTGTTCCTCGTTTAGGTTGGCGCCGCTGTTTACAAAGCGCTTGTAGATGTTGTCAAGAACCTTTGCCTGCTCGGCAGTGAGGTCGAGTGACTCTTTTGAGTCGTACACACTCTTTACGCGTGCGAACAGTTTCTCGTTGAGGTAGATGTCGTCGTTGTGTGTAGATGAGAGTGGTGACATCTCCTTCTGCAGTGCACGGAACTCGTCGTTTGAGTTGCTGCTTGAGAGTGGGCTGAAGGTACCGCGTACCTTGCGCAGCAGCTGTCCACTCTTGTCAAGGGCAAGTATTGTGTTCTCGAAAGTGGGTGCCTCGCTGTTGTTAATGATTGCCTCAATCTCGGCCTTCTGCTCCTCCATGCCTTTGAGCATGCCCTCGCGGTAGTGCTCGATGGTGATGTCGGCAAACGGTGCAATACCGTAAGGTGTGTTGAACTCACTGAAGAATGGGTTGCCTTGTTCGGTCTGTGCCTCCTTTGTAGAGCATCCGCATAGAGCCAATGATAAAGCTGTCATCAGAATTGTTTTTTTTAGTTTCATATGGATTATGTGTTAGTTGTGATTCTTGCGTATGTGGGGGACAGGCATATGGCTCAGATGTGTGCCACGCCCTCAATCTCAATGAGAAGCTCGGGACGGCATACGTCCGCCACAAGATAGTGTTTGGGTACGGCAGGGTAGTGCTCCTCCATGTATGTGCTGACTGCAGGGATGTCGCACTCCCTCTTCACATACACGCGCAACAGGTCATACTGTGCACCGTTATTTGTTGCCGGTATATTGTCGGTTGCTACAAGCCTGTCCATAATCTCCATTGTCTCGGCCGCCTGCTCTACCGCATTGTTGCTGAAGTTGCTGTTCTCACCTTTTATGGCTGCTGTACCCGAGATGTAGATTTTGTTCCCAAGCAGGCGGGCCCTCTCGAACTTGGGCGTCGTTCTCTCGCCAAGTTGCTGCACGGCCTTGCCGTCGAGCACCTGCTGCGAGTAGTTGTGAGCCGCAATCTGCAATGGGTTGTCTATGGGGGAATTGGCTGTGATTCCCTCGCCCTTTATTGCGTACAGTTCCACCATCACGCCACCGGCACCGGTACCTATGCCTGTAGCTGCAGGGTAGCCGTTGCTCCAGTCGCAACTATTGTAGAAGATTGAACGTGCATCGTTGAACTCCTGATAGTTCTGGCTACCGTCGTTCAATACCGTAATACCTTGAATGTAGTTCCATTGGCGGTAGATGTCGCTTGGACGGAAACCGTTGCCGGCAAGCATCTTTGCAATGCCTTCGAAAATGTCTGTCGACTGCTCGAAAGTGGTGCCGCCGTCAAACCTGGGGACAATGCCGCCTGTCATCAGTTCGGTACAGCCGTTACTGCTGATGAGTCTGTAGTTGCGGTGGTATTCTATTTTTGCATTGCTGTCGGCAATGTATGTCGCTTCAATAGTAATGCCGCCGTGCGATGTCTTTTGCGCAATGTAACTTGTGAGTGGCGCCGTCTCACCGAATATCTCCTTTGCAACCCTGTCTATTGTTGCAAGGTTCTGCCTGTATTCGCAGTTGTCTGTCGGTGAACTGAAAATGGCAAGTTTAATCACCCCTACTGCATCAACCTGCAACAATGTATAGCGGAGCATCTTTTCAAATGCCCCTTCTGTAGCTGATGTATATATCCGTTGGGTCCTGTTTACCATTTTGCGCAGTTCTGTAATATTCTGCGAAGATACAAATATTTGCGTTAAATAGGGCTTTTGTAGCCGCTTTATTGCTGTGACGGCTCCAGTTTGAACCTCAGACGAAGCGTGCCATTCTCAAAACTGTGGCTTATGATGCGGAACTTGCCAATCTCGCTTGTGTTTGCGACATGTGTCCCGATGCATGCACACACGTCATAGTCGCCCACGCGTACAATGCGCAGCGTCTCGCTTGCGTCGGCAGGCAGTTTGCTAAGGTCTACTCCGGCAGGTACGTTTTCGCGTGTTACAAACTCTACAGTTACAGGCAACAGCTGCGCTATTACATCATTTACCTGCTGCTCAATGGCGGCAATCTGCTCCTCGGTGGGCGCACAGGGCAAGGTATAGTCGCACTTGCTCTTCTTGCGTTCAATGTGTGCATTGCGGCTTCTCTCGCACCCGAACATCCTTACCATAGTCTGGTTAAGAATGTGCTCAGTGGTATGCATAGGTGGAAATTCCTGCTTGTTGTGGTCGTTGAGTTGTGGGGTTTCTGTTGTCATTGGTTCTGTTGATTGATTAGGTTTACAACTACTTTTACCATTATGTCCTTTTCTTCGGTGCGGCTCTCGGCTATCATCAATGTAAGTGCTACAAGGGTGTTGTCTGCTATTCGTTTGCTGCCGTCGGCACGATAGAGTATTCCGTTACGTTCCATAAACCAAAGGAAAAGCATTGCTGCTATGCGTTTGTTTCCGTCGCTGAAAGAGTGGTTCTTTGTAACAAGATAGAGTAGCATTGCAGCTTTCTCCTCGACACTTGGGTATAGCTCAACACCGCCAAATGTCTGGTAGATTTGTCCTATTGAGCTTTTGAAAGAGTTGTCCTTTTCGTTTGCAAACAGGTTACTTTCGCCAAATTTCTCTTTCAGGCTCAAAATCGCTTCCATTGCATTTTCGTATGTTGCGTGGAAACGTTCCTCCTTGGTGGTGTTCTCAATGGTCAGTTGCTGATAGTCATAACGGTCGAGGGTGTCAAGGGCATAGACATAGTCGGTAACAACTGACAATAGTCCTATCGATTGGTCGTCGGTGAGTTTCTCTTGGGTGTTTGCGGTGTGAGCAAGCAAGCGGACTACATCCTTGAGTTCGTTATAATGCTCAAGTCTAATTTTATCGTTAATAGCATAACCTTTGATTATGTAGTCTTTGAGTATGCGGTTTGCCCAAATGCGGAATTGTGTGCCTCGTTTGCTTTTTACGCGGTAGCCGACGGAAATAATGACATCTAGACTATAAACCTTTGTTGGTTTGTATTTGGAAAAAGTATTATGCAAAATTTGCATATTACTATTTTCTTCAAGTTCTCCTTCTTTAAATACATTGGTAATATGTCTTGCAACTACAGATTGGTCTTTGTCAAATAATAGACTCATCTGTGCCTGTGAAAGCCAAACGGTTTCATTCTCCAATTTTACATCAAGTGAAATAGTGTTGTCCTCGCTTGTATATATTGCTATCGGTGATATGTCAAACTCTCCATTGTGCATTGGCGGGTACTTGGTCTTGTTGGGGTTGTGTTGTTTGTTCCATATCATAGCCCTCACGGGCTATGTTGGGTGATTTCGCCTTTCAGGGCTATGTTGATTCCATAGCCCTGAAAGGGCATAATCTGCATGAAACTCCCCGCTGTTTACATCAGCAGGTGTTTGAGTACTGCATCCCAGTCGGGGAACTGTTCCTGGCCGAACTGCAGCCACTCGCCTTTGAACTCGCTGGTGCCGTTCTTGCCGCGGTCGTCAATGAGGTAGTCGCCCAGCAGCAGTTCCTTGTGGTGTGTTATTATAACACGTTTGTGGAACACGCCGTTCATGTGCTTCTTTACCCATTCAATCTTGTCACTTGCTGCTGTGGGGTTGTTCCATGGCGATGTGGAGAGTATGTACACGTCGAAATGTTTCGACAGCAGCTGCACTGCCTCAATGGCGCCAGGCATGGGGTCCATGAGGGCGAACAGCCCCGGAACCTCGTCAATGCGTCCCTCGTACTCCTTCTTGGTCTCTTCACTCAGCTTGGCAACGCCCGACTCAAAATTGACGAGCACGCCATCCATGTCAAAATATATTCTTTTACGGTTCATGGTAAGTAATGTTAGTGCAACCTATTTCTGCAAATCTAATAAAAATGCGTGACAAAACCAATAGCCGCTACTGCTATTGTCTCCTCTTTGTAACGTTTTTTTTATCACGTCATTCAATTTGAGGAAAACGTTTGGACAATCCTGTTAAATAGCCTTTAGAATTGCTGCCCATTCCAAATTATATTGTAAATTTGCAGATATATGGCTCAGTTACACGACACGAATGACAGTTCACAGAATGCCGGCATTGTGGCATTGTTCTTTTCGCTGATACGTTGCGGTATCGGCAAGGAGGAACTTTTGCCTTTTGCGCCTACTGCCGAACAGTGGAACGAACTGTACGATATGGCGACCAAGCAGGCATTGCAGGGAATTGCCTTTGCCGGTGTTGAACGTTTGCCAAAGGAGCAGCGCCCGCCTACTGAACTCATACTAAAGTGGTTTAATGTTGTCAACAGCATAAAGAACAACAGCCGTGAGATGACACGCAAAACCTCCCTCGTTACTGCTCAGTTGCAGAAGGATGGTTTCCGCAACGTCATACTCAAAGGACAGGGTATAGCCCAGTACTATCCACAGCCCGACCTGCGAGTCTCCGGCGACATAGATGTATGGGTCGAGGGTGGTTGCGACAAAGTGGTAGAATACGTACGTAACTTCATCCCCGATTGTCGCCCGGTATATCACCATGTCGATTTCCCGGTATTTGATGACACTGGTATAGAACTCCATTACCGTCCATCCTGGATGTACAGCCCGCTACGTAACTCACGTCTGCAGAAATATTTCACCCGCCGTCAGGAACATGAATTCGTCAACTTTATTGACACTCCACAAGGCAAACTCTCTGTGCCGACAGTCGCATTCAATCTCGTGTACATACCGATACACATTTATCGTCATCTCTTTGACGAGGGTATAGGAATGCGCCAGATACTCGATTACTACTACGTTCTGCAGCAGAATGTGAAACCCGAGGAAATGGACGAGTGTGTCTTGCTGTTGAAGAGTATTGGCATGCTGCGTTTCATGCAGGCCCTCATGTACGTGATGCAGCAGATGTTCGCACTCGACAAGGAACGCATGCCATTTCTCCCCGATGCAAAATACGGCCGTTTCCTCTTCAAAGAGATAATGCTGGCAGGTAACTTCGGCAGGGGCGATACGCGTTATGCCGATGCATCCCGTGGTTGCAATGCCAACCATTTCAACAACCAGTTCAAGCGTTCCTTGTTGTTGGTGAGATATTTCCCCTCTGAGATTCTCTGGAACCCACTCTTCAAGGTTTGGCATATGTGCTGGCGTGCGCGTCATCGTGCAAAATGACATCAAATGAGGCATTGAAAGTGTCAAAACAACAACTTTCACCCCAGCGTTCCATTGTACTTTTGTCCCGACAAAACAAAAGTACAGAATCATGAATAAAGCAGGAAAAACCAACAACAGTGCCAATGAGGCAGTCAAATCATCACCCTCAAAAGGGAATATCCCCGAGTACAGGACAATCGTGGACAGCTTGTGCAAGCGTCATAACGCGCTTGCGCGTTATGTAGGCGTGCCATGTACCATAGAACCCCAGAGGATAACCCGCTATCCCGCCATTCTTGAGGAACACGGAGCATATTGCCGCGGTTTTGGCGGCTATCGCATACCGTTGGCACCGTTCAGGGACGAGTTCAACAAAATACGTTTCCGCGGCATGGGTAACGGTAAGCAGGTAGTGTGTGGTTATGTAATAGACAAGAATGGCTATATTGAATCCTTTGTGCGCATGCCCGGTGAGGACTGTTGGGCAATACTTCCCATTACCCCCGACTCCCATGCACTCTTTGCCAGCGTGCCGCTTGTCAAGGGCAAGCCAGCCTGGGATGATATTCACGTACAACTTTATGGCGATAGCCTCACCAGTGAAATGGGCGAAGCAATTACCGCGCTTGCCGAACGTGTTACCGCACTGGAGCAGACGCTGTACAGGCGGCATGCAGGCAGTGCCGACTGCTGAACAACGATGCGGGTGACCACGTGGTCACCCGCATCGTTGTTCAGCAGTTGAATGAAGATTTATTTTAAGAGTCAACTTCATCACAGTTCAGTAAAAAAGGGGCACAAAAATATAATCTCAACTCCACATAATAACGCCAAATAATCCATTGCCAACCTTTGGTGAAAGGAACGTGCAGCTCTTGACAGCCCAATGGAAAATTCAGTATCCTCACAATCACTTCATTGTTGTGCCCCGTAAAAAAGCAGACACTTGGGTCTCTGTTTCTCCTTACAGATTAAACAACAGCCAAGCACTCTGTTTTGTTCATTGTACACAGCATTTTTTTTTGATTATTTTATAGTCATATGGTGAAAAAATCTTTAGACACAAGTACATAAACCAACTGTATTAGAAGCGGAAATGTGTCAAAGGCGCAACTTTGTCGCTTGTTGGTGATACTACCTTTGCAAACAAATTTGAAAGTTCTCAGCAATGAGATATGCGAGATGCATATCCCATAGCAGTTGTGACTTCTGTTCTTTTGTTCTTCTGTCCAAAAATAAAACAACAACATTAAACAAACAACTTATGGAAACAAAAAAAATGAAAATGGAGTACCGTAGACACCTCGACAACGGGGCCGCACCATGGCAGTTGGTCACAAACATTGACGAACTCATGTGGAATGGAGAATACTTCATCAGAGTAAGTAACGACAATGGTTCGTCAAAATTGCCATTTCCCATGAGCAACGACGAGACAGCCACCTTGGTAGTAAAAGACTATTCACACGAAGGCAAGTTGCAGCGCAATCGCAAGATAGTGCAAGAGATATCAAAGGTAGAGCAGGAGGGTGGTAAAGTCCTTAACTATACCCGTGTGTACCATGAAATATATGGTACTAACCGATGGGGCAGCTGGGAGCAGGAGACAAACCGCGAAGGCACTTCAAGCGGAGACAACAAAGAAGAAAACAAAATCCAGTGGACCTCGTCCTCGTACCTCGATACCTACACCACAGCAGGTATCTATGACATCACGGGCGAACGCACCAATGATGCCGATGGCCTCCCACTTGCCAACGCGGCACCCGGCCACACCTTCCATGCACGCCTGCTGGTGCTCGACAGCTCAATCGCCGGTAGCGGAAAGGACACCGACAAATGCATTACGCAAATACTCTCACTTAGCAACCGCACCGGTGGCGACGGTAACGTATACACAAGAACCGGGCGCGCAGCAAGCAAGAACTTACTTGCCGGCGGCAGTGGATGGGGACCATGGGGCAAGCTGCAGCAGAACGTTGAGGTGGGGCAGGTCACTTCACTCGATAGCTTTACCGACAACGGAATCTACAGCGGAGTGTATACCGGTGACGGCAACAATGCCGAGACCTTTGTAATGATAGTCATCAACAACTACGCAGTAGCCGCTAAAACAGGCAATATAAGGAGCATAAGCCAGTACAAGCACGCCTTGAATATTGACGGCACTTTTAGTCAAAAGGTCCGCACCGGGCAGGGCAATACCGGTATCTCATGGGGTGCCTGGACCGACTTTAGCGCAGCCGGCATACAGGACGGTGCAATCACTGCGCAGAAACTTAGTAATGAACTCAATGAACTGATAAACAAATCGGCAAATGGTGCTTATTGGACCTATAGCCCCAATACTGTTACGTTGAATATCAACAATAATGATGGAACTGTAGAGTCTCAGTTCCTTCCTGCAGCAACTTCTGCTGCTGCGGGAGTGATGAGTGCTGATGACAAAAAAGAACTTGAAAAGCTGGTAACAATAGACTACGCAGATAATTCTTATACGGCAGGCAAGTGGGTGGAAGAAAATGGTCGTATAGTGGCAGCGAGTTCCAGCAGTTATGCAAAGTACTCGCCCATACCGGTATGTGGAGGGCAAAAGATAGTGTACTCTGCAGCCTCTAGTTCTGACAACATACCTTTATACATTACTGATAAAGATGGTGTTGTAATTTACTCTACAAGTAGGATGAATGGTGAGATATATGCCCCCAGTGAAGCTGCGTTTATATACATCACCTCTACAATATCAGGGTATAGTTGTGTTGTATATGGCGTTTACGACACATACAGTTACCGTGCACAGAAACTTGACAAGCTCCTTGGCGAGGACATTGCACTTCCTCTTAACGGCTACTACACAGCAACAGGTGCTTGGCAGGCAAGCGACGGTTGGTACTGTACAAACAAGATTGCAGTCTCGGAAAACAGCGGTATCGAGACCAACGCTACATACATTGCCTGTTGGGATATAAACAATAGCTGGCTTGGCAGAAATAGCGGAAAAGGTGGTATGTTGGAGGGTACTAAATATATTGCTGTATATTCGCAGAACAGCAATATAACCCTACGCTTTAACAGTGACTATTGCAATATTCCAACCCAAGAAGATATGCACTCCCTTTCGAGAAGCATTGAATCTCTTGCAGGTGGAATAAAAGGTATTGTAGACATTGATGCAGAAATGTCTGACAGCATCGCCCTTGCGAATAATAACGTAACTGTGATTGAGGGTGTTGCCGGTGAAGCTGGTGCAAGGTACAGCGTGCCCATAGCGGTAAAAGGAAGCTATGGCATTACCATCAAGTTCAGGATGCCCGATGACTTGCATACATCGGTCTATGAAAGAGAGCTTGCAAGTTTCGGAACCCGCGCTTCTTCAAGTACCAATGGATTCTCAGTTGAAATAAAGTCTGTATTGCCGACTAATGATTTGTCGCAGATTTCATGCAAATCAACACTTGGATTTTACCCTACAAATTCCAAGACCAACAACTATGCAGGAAGTTTGTCGGTAGGTTCTACGAACAGGCCATTTGTAGGCGAAGCCGCGTTCAGCATAAGATATACAGGCAGTCTTGAAGGCAATGCCGACATTGCATATACTCTTGGCGAGGATGCCTTAAGAGTGTATCATACAGACACTGATGCCGATGTCCTGAACATTCCATATCCCGAAGATGGTCTTATAACATCCCTGTTGGATGCAATCAATGCTCACACAAGTACATTGGAGGCTGTTGGTTATGCTGCAGAGAATTTGACGCTTGACAATATTATCAAATGCAGTGCCATACCTCTTGTGTATGACTATAGCGGAACTGTTGACGCATTCCCTTCTTATGTGTTGCTCAAGGATGATGATTGGCACACTCTTGAGGTCCGTTTTAATGCTGGCAAAGGTAAAGGTGATGATATGATTGCCGGATATATTGACGGTCAAAGGTTTTATCATGTTGATAATGGTTTCAAATTGTATGGAGATGGCTTTTTCAAGAGTGACTTGATTTTCGGTTGCGAGGGTGTTGTTGTGAAGTCTCTCAAGGTCGAACCAGTATTGAAATCTGAAATACCTAACATCGTAGCCTTGTGCCAGCATGGTATTAATGGTAATGAGAAGTTTAATAGTCAAGCTACATCATCATCAGATTTATCGGTAACTTATGGGCATACAGTGGAGATTCTCAGGACATTCAAGAAGTATGGGTTCAAGTATGTTACAAGTAAACAGATAGAAGGATATTTGAAGCATGGAGAGGAACTTCCACATAACTGTTTTACCGTAATTCATGACGACTATCATTACTTGATTGAGAATGCAGAAAAGGAGTATGCACGCGATATAAGAAAACTCTATCTGCGTAATGGAATTAAGGCTGCTTTTGGTATAATTCCAATTGGTGGTTACTTATCAGAAGAAACTGCTGCTGAATGTATTAAAGATAAGGATGTATTTGAATTCCTTATACATGATGATTATCGGTTGGAGTCGAAGCTGGGTTATCAGGCAATTGCCAATAGAATTGCCAATAATATTTCTAACTTCAAAAGTAAGCTGTATACAAGTAATATATGGATATATACGGGCGGTGTTTACGATGCGAATACTAAGATGATGCTTCATGCGGCAGGTATATCTATGGCTTATTACACATCGGGCACAACTACAAGTGGTGGAATATCGCCAATGAAAGATATGATGCTACTTCCACGTTTATATATGAATGACACCAGCTCCAACACTATTAGCATCCTGGAGGATATATTGAGTAATCTTGTAAAGCATTGATTGCTTTGATATTGAAATGAAAACCTGTGCATAATAAGGGCGTCATGACGCCCTTATTATGCCATCTGTGTCAACTATTGTTCTTATATCTAATCTTGTGTGGAAGAATTTATACCTTTTTGTTGCTCCTGTTCTTTGCTGCTTGGGTATATATATCAATCAGTTCCTTATAAATTTGTTCTCTTGAGTATAACAAATCGGCTTTTTTCTTTCCATTTTCACCCATAGCTATGCATCTCTCTCTCTTGTTCCATAGTTCTGAAACAGCATTCTTTATTGAAGCAGCATCAGCTGGTGGAACAAGCATGCCATTTTCATTATGGTCTATTATTGACTGCATGGCGCCAATGTTTGTTGTTATGACAGGGCGTTTCAGTAACATTGCACGTACAATCACATTTGGGAAGCCTTCGTACCATTTGCTGGGAACAACAATTATTCTTGATTTTAGATACAATTCATTTAGTGCGTCTCCTTTGCAAAAGCCTACAAATTCAACATTTTTTGGTGTATCTTTAGGAATCTCAAACGATGAATCAAGATTGCCTGCTACTTTGAAAGGAATGTGTGGTAGCGAACGTGCAGCATCAATGAATTCGTATATTCCCTTTTCGGCACTAACACGTCCTACGAAAGTCACAAACTCGCCGATTTCCTTATCGGTAACGTTTTCAATAGCTGGAACTATTCCTGGAAGAATGCCGATGTTTTCTGCAGGAATGCCTTGGGATATGAATTTATTCTTCTGAAATTCGGACTGTACAATAAAGACATCAACACTTTTTGTTATTCTGCCTGTTATTCTAGCAAATGTATTACGCGCAGCATAGCCGATACTTTTGGCCTTGCTGCTAAGACAGTTATTCTTTATACACCATAATTCTTTTCCTTTACCCCAACACTTTTCGCATACTTGCCCATTATTGTCGAGGCACAGGCCACTTGGACAGAATAGACGATAGTTGGGACAACGCATAACTATTGGTGCTCCAAACTCGTCAAGAGGCTTGAAAATAGATGTTGAGATTAATGGGTACAAGTTCTGTACCTGTACAATGTCTGGCTGGTATTCTTTCAGGACCTTTTTCAACGCTTTGGCACTTGATGGATTGTGTATGCCCGTGAAAAATGATTTTACATGTCCAAACTTGCTGTCTGCAATTTCGGCAGAACTTCTTTTGAACCATTTTACCTCATGTCCATGCTCACGCAGTAATTCAACTATCTCTCCCGATGCATGCTCCTCACCGCTAGGCCGGGCATAGTCATTGTGTATATATAGAACTTTCATGGCTTATTATTTCTTATGATTATACAGAATTAATAGACTTGTTTCTTTGTAGGGAGTTTAATCATTTCCCCTAACTTGATATCTGTTTCTGCGGGATTAAATCGTCCCACGCCTGAGTTTGGAAAAAATGTTACTTCGCCAAAATAGATTTTTTTATTGATTTCGTAAAGGTCAATGCGGGAAAAAGGAATGTCTTTTGCCAGAATTCTGCATATCTTTATCATCTGCTTCAGCTCGTATGGTTTTTTTGCAGGTACTGTACCGTTGTTGGCCGTTGGGTTTAATCCAACGAATGGCATATGAGTCCATTCCATGTCATAGAAATCAATGGTCTCATTGCTGTTTCTGTCTCTAATTACTTGACAGTATGTTGGCTCTCCATTGAAACAGTAGAATTTATAGTCAATTAAGTCTTTTACAGTTGGGTCGGTATCCTCCATGAACTCTTCTGCTATAATTCGTCTTGGGACATTCTTATATGGCCATTCGCGTGTAAGTGCATAAAAATCCCGTTTGAGAGAATATGCCATCTCCTCACGTGCTTTTTCAAAGTCCAATTTTGCCTTGTCGTTGCAAATGATAACTCTGCCACTGTCGTGTGTAGCCTTTAATACAAATCTGTCAGGCAGCTTGTCAAAGTCTATTTTATCAGCACTGTCCCATACTCCCAGCGTGGGGATTATGTACTCCTCTCCAATGAGTTCTGCGACAATCCTCTTTACCTCGTATTTATCAACAAGTTTTGTATAATATGGATTACGGTTGAATAATTTAAGCCACTGAATTTTCTCAGAGAAGGTTTTTGGATTTTTTAAGTCCGGCAATCGATGAAAGTTCTTGAAAAATTTCAGTTGGATAAAAAGTCTGTCTGGTAATAGACGCAAAAAACTATGACATAAATCTTTAATGGCGCTGCTCTTGTACATTGTAAAATATTGATTAAGGTTGATTCTTGTTTATAATGTATCTAATTACATTGATTATATTATTTGCAACGTTGTGTGGATTATACTCCTGTTCTATCTCTATTGACTTTTTACCCATTGCTGTAAGGTCTTTGGAATGAAAATAGGATAGTGCTTCTATAATACTCTCTTTTTAAGAGGGTCATAAGTAATTCCACTTATCCTTTTAACAAATCATATAGGTAAGCAATCAATTCGTTTATTTTTTGTTTGTATGATACTTGCATAAGATTATCATTGAGAACAACCTCTTGCAGTGGGTCTACCTCCTTGGCTACTTTTTCCATTTTCTCTGCAATGTCATCAATGTTCATCGGGTCAACGGTATAACCATTCTTGCCTTTTTCAACAAGGCACTGCGAGCCGGCTTTTTCAGATACAAGTACCTTACAACCTGCAAGTAATGCTTCATTTGTTACTGCTCCGAATGCTTCTTGGTAGCTCGGTAATATGAAAATTTGTGCAATATTGTACCACACGTTAAGTGTATCACCTTCCAGACGTCCTGTAAAAATGGTATTTGTACCTAATTTATTTGACAGTTGTATCAGTTTATCCTTTTCAGGTCCATCACCAACAATTACAAATACATTTTCTTCTTGATTCATTTTTGCAAAAGCACGGATGGCATTTTCTACATTTTTCAACGCAACCAGGCGACCAACAAAAAGGAATACTTTTTTACCCGGCAGGTTATGCTTCTCTGCAATCGTTTGGCTCAGTGGCAAAACACGTTCATACTCTTTCCTTGCTTTCTCATCGGGTTTAATGATTGGGAAATAGGTCCCTTTCTTGTAGTGTTCCTGGTACCATTCAGTAACTTTCGGTTCTACTAATATCATTCCGTCAAGTTGTGGAGCAACTATTTTGCGCGCAAATTTATGAGTCTTGGTAAAATCATTATTTTCTGCAACCATATTATAGCTGTCGTCACAGATAGAAACAATTTTGTATTTTCCCCTTTTTATAAAACGGTGCATCAGAACAGCAATAGCACCGATTCCCAATTCACTGACAAGAACGATGTCAGGTTTGAACTCATCCAGGTTCTTCCAAAAGAAACTGCAAGAATCTCCACTTTTGTCGCTTTGTTGATATACCGGCTCAAATTCGAATTGGGCAGAAATCTTGTCATAGTCAAATTTTTGTGACTTGAGGTTGCGTAACCTTAAACAGATACGTGTTTCAAAAGCCTTATTCAAACTATTGAAAAAACCTATACGATATGGTGCAATTGTGGGATGGAAAACAAGTAATCTTTTCATGATAATTTTATATATTTTACAGCATTCATACTTTTAAAAAATATGCAATGGAGCTGGGTAAAATATTGCTTCACCTAAAGAAGTGTAAGCAAAAATGTTATGTGTGAAATTGTAAAAGAAATAATAGATGATTGTAACTATCAGGATAGGCCTTACAACATTGTTTTGTATTAATTTTGTGCTTGACAGGTAAATGGTTATAAGAGCACATTGGAATGCATATACAAAGAAGAAATATCTCATCAATAGATAGTATGCACCAATTGCGTTACAAATGAACATGGACAATATCAGAATGATATTGAAATTTACCATTGCGATGATTTCTTTGGTGATTTTTCCTTTGTTGACAGTTCTGTATACAGAAATGGCCATATATGACAGCATTAGCAAAAGAATGAGCATTACAGGTGTCAATCCAACTTCCTCTTGCCAACTGTCTTGTCCAAGAAGCTGCTCGGAGTTGGTTGCTCTTGAGAAAATGTATCCAATGAATGGAACGCCACTCAACGCATCACCTGCAGCGTAGAAAACAGTTATACAAATGGACAAAATCAACAGAATTTTTGTCATGGATTTTATTGTAAACTTCTCTTTTATCATAGGTATCAATCCAAGGCCAATGATAGGAATACAGCTACTGTGTACACAGACTGCGCATAACGCAATCCACCACATCTTCTTCTTGTTTTCGATATAATAGCAAACAAAAAACACGACGGTAAGTGACTGTGCAAGGCATTGCCTCACAAGGTTTCCCGATGCTGCGAACTCCTGAAAGAAGAACATGGTAATGTATAATGCAGTAATGACAGTTCTTATATTGGCGTTGATTTTTTTTGAAATTGTTATTACTGCATACGAAAGAAGCAGATAGTTTATAGATGTAAAACTGACAACAAAAAGATTCCAGTTCCCTCCAAACAGATAGTATGATACATATGTGTATGCATAGTACAGCGGTTCCTTGCCGAAACTCAACAGGTAATCGACGAAACCACACTTTGGAACGTAAAGGAAGTATCCGTGATAGTCAAGAAAATCTCCCCTCAATTCTTTAGTACATCCAAGAACTCCCATATACAAGGACAGCAATATGGCCTGTGTCCATATATGTTTTGAAGATAATGTCTTCATTTTCCATATAGACATTGTATATGCAATGCATGCTACAAATGGCGATATTATAAATAGTAGAAATATCATTTTGTTCCTTTCTTTGACTATTGTAATAAGTCTTATGTCTAATTCTAATATAAGACGACCTTAATTGATTTATAAGATAATATACCGTTTTGCGAGACTCCGCTATGCCATATTCAATGATGTTGCCAAATGTCAATTATTACATATGGCATTCAAGTATTCGATTGAATTTTTCATAAGTACCTTATGCCTTTCGACAACGGGAGTGTAATCGATTTTTTTATCCATAAGGTTTTTGGCTTCCTCTACACTTGACACAAAACGTCCTTTAATACCAAGGTTGTTGAACAGTGTCTCAAGTCTGTTGCGACCGCCTCCTTCATGTGTAAGTACAACAAATTGTTTCTGGAACAGAATTGAGAATACAGTGGCATGGAACGAATTGGTTATTATGTATCTGGTATTTCTTATTTCATTAATCCACTCTGTCGGTGATACGTGGGTTGCATGGAATTCACTCTTTCCTATCAGGGAAGGATTGTTTATACCTGTCCAGAATAGTTCGTTATGGCCAAGACCCATTTTTTTTGCAAGATTTGCAATTTCAACAGCCTGTTGCTTGTTATTGTTGCCTAAAATGTACGAAATAATTTTGTTGTTTTCTTTAGCGGGATGGTCTTTCAGCAATGTCTTTTCGTAAAAATCCCTGGTATGCAACAAAGTCGGGTCCAAGACAAGTTCCACATCTACTCCAAATGTCTCTTTGCATATCTTTACACCGCTTTCTTCCCTTACGGATATGCGGTTGAACTTCTTGAGCAATTCAGAAATTGCCTTTCTGTCTTCCTCTGTCCCATGCCATTCGTCCAAGCCAAATGAGGCTGCATAAGAGTAACGCTTTGTGCTGCTATCGGTGATAAAATCAAGGAAATAGTTTAATCCGATAAGTTTCCAACGCCATACCTGGTCGCTACCGACAATGACTGCGTCGAACTTTTCATTTGGGAATTTGGCCAACAGCTCATTGTGTGAGGTATATTTGTTTGACTTTGGTTGCAGGAATGATTTGGTGTCCTTCCAGAAATGTCGCCATGAAAAAGAATGCTCATATGAGAACTTATGGTATAATTTGCGAAAAACTCCTTTGTATATCATTCTTCGG
Organism: Bacteroidaceae bacterium; assembly: GCA_045634085.1. GTDB lineage: Bacteria > Bacteroidota > Bacteroidia > Bacteroidales > Bacteroidaceae > HGM04593. Next base: position 10,964 of record JAZQZM010000062.1, on the reverse strand, counting down.
TCAATAATATATGCGTCATGTCCTAATTCTTTAAGTTTAGACAACAATGCATATGCCTGGATTACTGCTCCATAGTTATTCGCCCAGTGAAATGTCAATATTCCGATTTTCATACTGCTTCATTTAAGTGATTTCTTGATTTTACCCAATGTCTTTGCACTGAACATGCCAAAGATAATGTTCTTTACAATACGTTTGCATTTCCTTTTGAAAGGAATCCTGCATAAGACTTTGGTTTTTTCATAAACTCCTTTGCCGTCTTCTTTGAAGAACTCGTCTCTGTTTTTAGGCCTTCTTGTAGATTTCGCAAATGCTGGGTTCTTGTGTACTAAATCTTCCAATGGTGCTTCGTATAGTCTGATTCCAAGACTTTTCAGCAGTGACTCCCCACGTTTGCTATTTGCCGTTATTGCCGACACTCCTTTGTCATCGTCGAGTTTCGGGACAAGGGTATATATGCCCCAATAATCGGCTAATGTAAGGTCGCTGCCGCTTTTGCCCGCTTTTGCCGGGCAAGTATAGCACGAAGGACGCAGAATCATATCGCTGAGGAATGCACGCAGATAGATGTTTTTTTGAACGTTCTCGATCAAAAAAACATCTGTATTTTTTCCATCGCAGGTGGGAAAATTCAGTTTTAATAGAAAACTGAATTTTTTCCATCCGTTAATCTTGCTTCTGAAGCTTATAGCTTCAATGCAAGATTTGTATGTTTCGCCATTGGCGAAACCGACTGAATTTTTTCCATCCGTCCTAGTCTTCATAAGTTTGGAGCATGTCTCTTTTAGATACATGTTCCAAACTTTGGGACTAGGAACGCCATGACATATAATGTCTACAGTGAGCAAATTATCATAATCCTTGCGTAGGAATTTTTTCAGGCCTGCTATTTGGCACGATGTACCGCTGAACAGAACTTCGCGGCCTGCCTTCAGGAATTCTTCTGCCTTTTTATATGCATTGCCAACAATTGCCTGTACATATTTACTTCCACGGAAAGGTGCAATGTCCTCCATTGTTTCTGCATAGCCGAACTCGGGCATCCAATCCTTATTGAACTTTACACCGAATACAACACCGCCTTTCTCTATTGTCTTTTCGGCAAGCATGGTGAATATGCCTCCCGAGCTGCTCTCTCTGCGTATATGCTCATTGGGGTTTACCGCGGCAAAGGTACTAAGGGGCATGCGTTCTTCACTCTGATTTATAACTGGGCACACTTTCTCGCACAATCCGCAGTCAATGCATGCTTGTGTGTCAATCCTGGGGTAAAGGAAACCTTCGTTATCCTCTATCATGGTAATGCATTGCTTTGGGCAGCGCTGCACGCAGGCTGCACATCCACAACAATTGTTTTTGTCCTTTATGTCTATCATATTTATAGTCCTAGTATTTGATGAACTTTGGGCGAAATTATTCTTTTCGCGATATTAATTAAAACAATATCAATAAAGAGTACAATTGCAGTACGTAATATCCAGAATTCCGCCAGACCGCTAATTATTGTTGTGGCGGAAATTACAAAACAATGTGTTAAATAAACTGCAAAAGAGTTTTTGCCTATAAATTCTAAAATTATTGTTGTTGGCGTCTGTTTGTACAGGCTTTTTACATTCTCGGAGAACAGTATTATTATTATTATTAATGAGAATATAAATGAACTTGGTTTGATGCCGAATCCTCCGCTATGATAATTTTGGTAATATGTTGTTTCAAAGAATGCAATAATGAGTAATATGAGGGCTAATATTAAGTAAGAAACTATATTGATTTGTGGTTTTTGCTCTCTTATATATATACCCAATGAGAAAAATGCTATCCATAATGGACATAATCCTGCGTATAAAATTAAAGGCAATTTTATTTGAGCAACATATAATATATATGCAATGATTGATACAGATACTAAAGATATGATGCAAGACCCAATCAGTAACGTGGTAGATGTTTTGCATCTTTTAAGCCAAGGCAACAATAAGTAATATTGGATAATTAGAGCTATAAAATAATATATGCTGTATCCACAAATTATAAGATTAATTAAAGATGTTAATATGTCCTTACTTTGGTAGATATTTATAAAGAAATATGGCAAAGAGAATATAATGCATGGTATATAAACCTTAGGAATTTGTCGCTTCCAAAATTTAAGGCGCTGTTCCTTTGTGTCTAATGATTTATTACTAACAAAATATCCTGAGATGGCAATGAATAAAGGGACTGCACAATTGAGTAGATTGCGTAACATTGCAGGAAAAAACTCGTTTATTGTCATGTTGGAAGGGAACGTATGTATAACCATGACAATAGCAATGCCACGCAAAAAATCATAATATGTCTCTCTATCTTTCATAATATTCTATATTGTTTTGATACGATATGTTTTTTAGTTAAAAGATTGAGATATGCTATGAGTATATCTCTTATACATGCTACTTGACTATGTCTTTGAATAGCATCCATATGCCCTCTCTCTTAATTAGATGTTGGTTTTATTTGCGTTTTATGATTTTTGTTATATAAGCGCTAATAAGCTGCTTCTCATACTCCTCAAGTCCTATTAGCCATATGCAAAGTAGCGTTGCAGTAATGATTGCTCCGCTTGACAGTATCAGGAACTTCCAACCGGATATTCCAATAAATGTAATGGGGTAGGCTATAACCGAAGTCACAATTATGCATATCAATAAAGGCGGGAGAATCGCTTTCTGCATATACTTGCCCATGGGAAATTTAATGTCTTTTTTTAACATTATCAGGCGTACTGCCAAACCTATAACATCCCAGACGAAGGTCATTACGAAAGCCCATTCTACTGTTAGAGCACACTTGTAAAGAATATATGTACTGACGGGAATCATCATGAACATTATTGCAGCACTCAACTGGTACCATTTTATTTTCCCGGTAGCCTGTGAAACATTGGCAAGTACTGGGAAACATGTACTTACGGGTACGCTGATAAGTACCAGCTGGGTGAACGTTACCATTTCGGAGGTTATCTCTCCCAACCATAGCTTAAGAATGAATTCTGTGTTGAACAGGAGAGGAAGTATGAATATCAACAACAGGTAAATTGAGAATTTTGTGCTGGAATAGACCAATTTGTTCATATAATCCAGCTTCCCCTCGGCATAGGACTTGAAGAGCTGTGGCCTTACTGCTGTTAGAAAATTCGCCGCAAATGAATTTATGGCTGTTCTTACCTGGTATGCGATTGCACGTGCGCCATTCAATGAGGAATTGAAGAAGATGTTGATGAGTATGTTCACACCTTGTTCGTTTACTGATGATGCAATGGCTCCAACGGAATTCCATGCCGAGAATGAGAGCAGCTTCTTGAATGTGGTACTATCCCACATGAATTTCAGTTTACATTCTTTGAAATTTATGCGACAATACAACCAATTGCATCCCCAGATGAATGCTGTAGAAAAGCACATCATGATGGCATAGAAAACCAGTTTGTCATAACCGATATAGCTTAATGCATGAGTGAGCACTAATTTGATTATGACATCACCTATTGAAAGATAGGCGTAAAAATCCATTTTTTCATGCGCGATTATCGCTGAATTGTATGGTACGGTCAACAGGTTTATGATAAAGGTGAGAATGGATAGCTGGTAGACCCACATTGCGGCATTGAACCTTGCGTCGGGAATGTTCATTCTTTCGCATAGAAACCACAAACCGATACTTTCACTGACAATGAATACTGTAATGGCGATGATTACATAACTCCAGAACGACATTGAGAACACGGTGTTCAGGTTGTCGAATCGTCCTTTGCCCATTTCGTAGTTCATGAACCTTTGTGTGGTTATGTTCAATGAACTGTTAAGAAAGGTCATCATTGTTACAATGCCGCCTACAACATTGTAGATTCCTAAATCTTCAACACCCAGTATCTGCAATATTACGCGCGATAGATAAAAGTTTACTCCCATTATCAGGAATAGCCTTATATACAGCATCATTGCATTCTTTGCAATACGTTTGTTGTTTTGTGAATTGTTTGCCATATTCGGGTTCTTGTATTCTCTGGAGTGTCTTGTTGTTTTTTTTCTTTAGTTCAACTCTATCTTCTTCTGGAATTGCCGCTACTTTATGGCTGTTAGCCCATAAGGAATCTTCCAATCTTGGTCTTGAGTGACAGCTTTGTCATTATGATTGACAATGGCAATGTAATGGCCAAGGCTATCCAGGGTAACAGATACTTGCCTGTGATTTGTGGCAAGGATGTGTGGTATAACAAATAAATGAGTAAAAATTGGTGGAAGATATAAACTCCATAACATAGTTTGCTTGAGTCAATAACCCATTGTTTGGGAGTAAAGCCTGGCTTCTCCGTGAATTTACTAACAAGCAGATAAAGGGCCATAATACCGCTGCAGGCAATAAGGAGAGCTATTGACTCTTCCAAGTAAGGTTTGAAGTATTGTCTTGCAAAAAATTGAACCAAACCCAAAAGTGAGTATAATGCCCAAAAGAACACAATGTACCATGTCCGTGACAACTTGCTCAGCAATGCCTGTTTGTGCTTGTAGACAACATAACCCAAATAGCAATAGAAAGTAAAATGGAAGACTTTGGTGAAACCAAATATCATATTAGGCATTTTGAAAATCGAAAGAATCGCTAATATAATAAATAATGTTCTTGATGATAGATTAAATCTGTCAATGCACCATATTGCAATAAAACACCAGAAAAGCATAGGTAAAAACCATAAATGCCCGTATCCATTGGTCAATTCCATAAACCATCCCAATTGTCCGAAGCTTTTACTGTCGAATTTGAAACAGAAATAATACAATAGACTGAAAATTAGTCCGGGGATTATTAGACGTTTGAATTTCTTGTATGCAAATGGCTTGAAATCGTACCTCTTGTTCAATGTGATTGACTGGAAAGCAAAAACATATCCGGCAACAAACGCAATGGTTTCTATGCGGAATCCAGTTATGTATTTTGCAAATAGGTCGTATATCAGAACATGGTCTATTCCCTCTGGGTAAGGCCATGATCCCTTGTAGATACAGAACGAATGCAGTACTACCAGCAGTAATATGACAACTGGTCTTATAATTGAAATCTCATAAAGAAGCTTTTTGTTGTTTGCCATACATGAATGTTTTTTTTGTGTGTTTGTTCCTGTGTTTGTTGTGGGTGCTTTTTTAGTATGCTGTTTACGTATTTGCGTGTCATTTGTTCTGTTTCTTGACTTTCCTCTCCTTGTTGAAGATTGCCGGCAGGGTGGTCACGATCCCCCAACAACGCTTAATCTGTTTCTTTGGCTCCTTGAAGATGCGGTGCACGAACTCGAGATGTAATTTGCGCATCCAGGCAGGGCAACGCTGTGGGGCGTCGCTGAGCCCGCTGTAGAAATTGAAGGCGGCGCCAATGGCTATCTGCACGCCGTGCTTGAGGTGTGGCTGCAGGCGGTTCATGAACTGTTCCTGCTTGGGGGCTCCAAGGGCTACCCATATGATGTCGGCACCGTCCTGCTCAATCATCTTGGCAATGCCTGCGTAGTCGAACTGGTCGACGGTGCAGAATGGGAGTTCCTTGAATGTCATTCTTGTAACATCGGGGTTCTCCTTGGTGAGGTTCTGTTGTAGGGCGTCGAGCACGTTTTGCCTGGTTCCCAGGAATATCATTCGGTATTTGCGGGCGCGCACAACGTCAATGAAAATGTCGCTGCCGCAGTAGTGCCCGCGCTTGTAACCGTATATCCACTTTACGAATTTGGGTACCCAACTGCTGTCGCTTATTGAGAAGATGCTGCCGTCAATGACTTTGCGGTACTCTTCGTCATTGTGTACCATGGTGAGTATATTGCCGTCGGCAACGCAGATGTAGCCTGTCTTGCCGTTGGCGATGTGCTCGTCGATGGTCGCATGAATGGTTGGCACGTCGAATTCGTATCGTATGTCGAAGTATTTTTCCATAGATGTGCTGTTCTTTCTTTTTCTTTGTCCCCACAGGCACGGCAGGCGCCTGTGGGGTGGGGCTGGTGTCCCATCGGGTGGTTTTTCCTGCTTTTCCACCGTATTTGTATTGCTGAAAAGTTAAACTTTAGGGTTCTGCATTACTGCCACTTTTTTGTCTTGGGCTAATTTTTTTGTGTGTATTCTTCGCAAAGTTAATAATTATATTATTAAATAACAAAATTTTAACTTGTTTGTTCTTTGTGTGTAATGGGTGCAAATGTCGCTTTGTGTTTTTGGACAGAAGAACAAAAGGATAAAAGATGAAAAGTATAACAAAATGGAACTAAACGATAAACATATTAGAAAATCTCTGTATACAAGCGATTGCATACTTTTTCGCGAAGGAAAAGGTGTGTCTGCCCGCAGGGCTTGCTGTGGGGGATGAGTACAAGATGCAACGGGAAATAGTCTAATTGCTCAAGGTGTTTCTTAAACGCTGGCATGCTTTGAGCATGTTGCTGTTTACCCACTGTGTTGTGTGGCCTGTGGCGCGGGCTATCTGGCTGTGGCTGTAGCCTTTGAGGCGCAGTGTTATAACGGTGGCTTGCTGTGGGGTGAGGCGCGACATTGCGTGAATAATCTCTGCCGGGGTGCATGGTGTGCCGTGTGGGGTGTAGCATAGTTGGTGCAGCTCGTGTATGTCGGCTTCGCGCATTGTGGTGCGGTGGGTGCGTGTCATGACCTTGCATGCGTGGGTTATGAAACTCTCTACTGTGTTGTAGGCTATTGCGTTGTGCGTGATTTGTGAGAGTGTCTCTTGCAGGAGTTCCTGTGCAAGGCGGTGGTTGTTTTTGGTGAGCCGAAGTGCGTGCGCGTAGAGTGTGTTGCGCAAGTTGTCCTTGCACGTGCTGTTTGTGGCTGTGTCCATAAATCTCTGCTTTTAATGGTTTTTATGCAAATATACCACATAGATAACCTGGTTTGCAAGTGTTTCGAGGAGAAATGTAAAGGTCAAACTTTTAATTTTGACCTTTACATTTCCGTTCTTATGCCACCGTTTTGTGTTTATGTTTAGCTAATAATATTAAATGTATAGTAAAAAATGGCTAAAATATGTTTCGGATATTAAAGGTTTGTTATATATTTGCAGTGGTTTATACAATTTTCAAAAAAAGCAGAACCCCTGTAAAGGGGAAAGATTGTGCCGCGTTGTGATAACGCGGCACAATCTCTTTTTATATGTATAACCAGACTTTGTGAAAAATATTGTCTGGCCTTTTCTATGTTGTTTTGTCCTAGTCCCAGATTCAAATACCTTTGTGTTGCATTTGAAAGTCCTGACGAGACAAAATCAAACATAATGATCAAAGAACCAACGACATTGTATATTCCCAAGTCTTCCACTCCTAGGGCTTCAAGAATCTTACGTGATGTAAAGAAACTAATAGCCATAAGGAATATCATTCTGACATATAGGAATCCTGTGTTCTTGATGATTTTTTTTGTTGTTTTCTTCAGACATGTCAGAATTGTATTTTCAAAACCCTATTATTGTAACAGTTGCTGTGTCAAATGTCTAAAATTTTTGTTTAATTATTTGCACAATATTCAATTATTTTATCTGTATATTTCCCAAAAGCGGTGTTTTCAGTAAATTGAAATAACCATAAGCCAAAACTACCAATATTGTATTGATTTTATTTATATAACTCTTCATAATTTAATTAACTGATAAACACAAATGCGAATACTTGAAAATGACTTAGTGATTTATAAAAATACGAATTATATTCGGTCGCTTGTGGTATAATAATATGATTTTACTTATAATACTCGGCATACCACTCTGCAAAGGCTCTAAGTCCGTCGCGCAGTGAGGTTGAGGGTTTGAAACTGAAGTCCTGTTCAAGCGGGGTTGTATCGGCATATGTCACGGGTACGTCGCCTGGCTGCATGGGCACCAGTTCCTTGTGTGCCTCGAAGTCATAGTCCTGTGGCAACACGCCTGCACGCAGGAGCTCCTCCTGCAGTATGGTTACAAAGTCCAAGAGGTTCTCGGGCTGGTTGTTGCCTATATTATATACTTTATATGGTGGAATTGGCAGGCCGTCTTCGCCGTTGGCCTTTTCCGGTGCGTGCTGCATGACGCGGATGATACCCTCTACAATGTCATCGATGAATGTGAAGTCGCGCTTGCAGTTGCCGTAGTTGAAAATCTGTATCTTGTCGCCCTTGACAAGCTTGTTGGTGAAACCGAAATATGCCATGTCGGGGCGGCCGGCGGGGCCGTAGACGGTGAAGAAGCGCAAGCCAGTGCTTGGTATGTTGTAGAGTTTGCTGTATGAGTGTGCCATGAGTTCGTTGCTCTTTTTGGTGGCGGCGTAGAGGCTCACTGGGTTGTCGACCTTGTCGTCGGTTGAGTAGGGTACCTTTTTGTTGCTGCCATACACGCTAGAAGATGAGGCATAGACAAGGTGTTCTACATTGTTGTGGCGGCATGCCTCAAGGATATTGTAGAAACCGATGAGGTTACTCTCGATATATGCTCCGGGGTTGGTTATGCTGTAACGTACACCGGCCTGTGCCGCAAGGTTCACTACAACGTATGGCTTGTGGGTGGCGAACAAATCATCAATCAACTGCTTGTCGGCAATGTTGCCTTCAATGAATGTGAACTGCTTGAACTCACGGAGTGCGGAAAGGCGTTCTTTCTTGATGTTGACATCGTAGTAGTCGTTCATATTGTCGATACCGATGACGTGCGCGTCCTCAACTTCGTTGAGCAGTCGCTTGCACAGGTTGCTTCCTATGAAACCGGCTGCACCTGTAACTAATATTGTCTTACCTTTTAGGTCAATGTTGTACTTTAGCATGGTTCTTGTCGTTTTTGTATTTAAGTTTTATAGAGGAAATTATATCTTAAAACATCTTGCTTGTTGTAAGATATTCGATCATTGTATAAAATTGACCGAATATTGGTTTTGATGTATCTAAATGGGCGTTTACCTCGAAATTAAAATCAGAATCATCAAGACTTAAAAAAAAATCTATAAGGTTACGACGTTTTTCTTTTAATAGTTCAGAGTTCAGGTTTAACAGTTCTATTGTTATTTTCCCTCTGTCGGTTGTAGGCTTGATATCTCCAAAAAGTGTGTAAGCGAAATGAGTGGAACAATCCGGCTCTAGCGGCGAGATTAGTTCCGGGACAAACTCATCATACTTTTTGTGTCCACAATGCTCTTGATGCTTTCCGCTTCTGTTAAAACCGCAAGATGCATGAAGATTGTTGTAGTCTAATTGCAAATTGCTATATGAGGGATTGCCTTTGGGCTTAAAATGTTCAATATGACTTGTGTCTTTTGTTATTGCACATTCACAATAACAACATAAACCGCGCTGTTCGTCAATTAAAGATTTTTTAAGCTCTTGCTTGATTGCTCTTTCTTGCTTAAGGTCTTCCTTGTAAGTTGCTGTGGGATTATTGAGCTTCCAAGCAGTAAATGATGCGGGTTCGGCGTGTTTGGTTATATGTTTCATTTATATTACCTTCTTTTGTAGCGTTCAATAATCTTTGTAAGGCGTACCAATTCGGGGTGCTCTGGAACTATTTTTTGCAATTGGTTAATTGAGGCCTCGGCTGCAGGGATATTCATTGTGCTTAAAGCTTCTTGTATCTCTTCAAAAATCTTTCTTATTTCTTCGGGCTGCTGGGATGAAAGCCCCATGACATCCTTGAGTATGACGTTCAATGGCATTCCATAACTGTAGTTCGTGTTAAGTATACCGTCGTGACTTAGTATTCGTATTTTGTTTGGGTCAATTCTGCTTATCACATGAGGAGAATGTGTTGTTATAATGAATTGTATGTTGGGGAATACTTTATTGAGATTCTCGGCAAAGTCGCCTTGCCATTCCGGGTGGAGGTGGAGGTCTATTTCATCTATAAGAACTATGCCTTCACCCTGAAGAGGATCGGGCAGGGTTGGGTTTGCCAACACTAATCTGTGGCATAGGTCGCCAATAAGTGCCAGAAATGTCTTTTCTCCGTCTGACAGTTGGTTGGCATAAACTATTTCATTGTTTTTCCATAATTGCATGCGAAGTGGTGAACGTTGCACTCTTATACCTTTGTACTCGGGCATGAATACAGAAAGGGCTTTGCGGAATGTGTCAAGTTCGCGAGTGCATTTGTTCGGTTGTTGGCATCCATTTAATTTTAACTCGTTCTCAATGTCTTCTTGATTGCGGAACCAAGTAAAAAAGTCGCGGAAATTTGCTGCTCCATTAAGGCTGTCTTTGTATGTGTCCAGTAGCGTGTATTCTTTGTTTCTTATTCTTAAAGGAATATCTACAACGGCGCGCTTTACACCATAATAAACAAATGTGGGTACGCTGGTTTTAAAACCAGACTCTTCGAATTCATTCCTTTTGTTGGATGTGAAATTCTTGAGTGTGTCAATGCTCAGAGAGAATTTCTTAGAAATTCCTTGTTTTGATTTGTTGGGTATTGTTATGGCGTCTTCGAGTTCGTCAAACTTGTATTCAATCATTGAATGCAAGTGCGGATTGGTTATGGAATCTACATCAATATATTGTCCGTTGAGCTTCTCTGATTTAAATCGGGCAATAATCCAACTTAGTGCAATGGCGACTGCAGAAAGAACGGATGTCTTGCCTGCACCATTTTTACCTATTATAACGGTCAAATCTTTTTCAAAAGATAATTCTCCTGTTTTTAGTCCGCGAAAGTTGGTGTATTTTATCTTTTCTAATCTCATTGTTGAAAACTTTAGGAATAAACAAAACAGCCCCTTATAATATAACAATCAATCCCTCATAAATATGTCACGTGTATAAACTTTCTCCTTTACGTCGTCGAGGCAAGTATCGTAGCGGTTGGCGATGATTGCCTGTGACAACTGTTTGAATTCTGCAAGGTTGTTCACCACGCGGCTGCCGAAGAATGTGGTTCCGTCCTCGAGTGCAGGCTCGTAGATGACCACCTCGGCGCCTTTGGCCTTGATGCGT
>JAZQZM010000061.1:0-6485 GCA_045634085.1 Bacteroidaceae bacterium | reverse complement strand
AGAATGCTCTCCGTGGTACAGTTGCTGCGACAAATGTAACAGAGAATGCCTACGTACTTGCCAACGATGCAGAAGGTGTAGGTTTCTACGCTGCTGCAATGACAAACGGTGCCTGGTTGAACAACAGCCACAAGGCATACTTGCCAAAGACAGAAGGTATGAACGCAGCATCTTACAGCTTCCGTTTCGGCGAAGGTACTACTGCTATTGAGGGTGTTGAGGTAGAGAACGAGGTGAAAGTAATCTATGACCTCACAGGCCGCAAGGTAGAGGAGATTACTGCTCCTGGTATTTACATCGTAGGTGGTAAAAAAGTGCTGGTAAAGTAATAAGTGATTAAAAAGGCCAACTACTGCGTTACGCTTGCCGTCTAAGCCTGCGGCACTCCTTTGGGGAACTAAAGTTCCCGTTGTCGCAAACATTGCTCGTACGCAATGGCATTTACGCAAAAGTAAACTGCGGTTTATCTGGCGTCGCAAGCCTTGTATTTGAACCTTTTTATCTCACTTATTAGAAAATAGGAAAGCGAGGGCGGTTCGCCCGCCCTTGTGAAATAAATTTTAGATATAAGAACAAAACTCCCCCGTCACTTCGTGACACCCCCTCTTTAAAAAGAGTGGGAGTTTATGGGGCTGTTCTTCTGTCCAAAAAAAAGAGAGATCCTTCCGACGCTACGCTCTGTCAGGATGACATTGTGCGCGTAAGGAGATTCTTAAAACAAAACGAATAAAGAATTTTACGATATATGAAGAAGACTTATGTATCACCTCTCACAGTAGAGGTAGCTGTAGAGGCATCACAGATGCTTGCAGCTTCAATGAAGATTAGTGACAAGACTGTAGATACCTCTGCTGGCGAGCAGCTCTCAGGCGGTCACCGTGGTGAATGGGGTAATTTGTGGCAGTAATTCCACAAATTACCTTATCGACGAGTTTTGCAGCCATTGGTCACGCGCAGTGCGGGCGCATTTCGCACCGCGTGGGTGGCGAGAGCAAAACGAGTCAATTGGGGTAACCTTTGGAATTAAATAGTAATGGCGAGGAAAAATCCTCGCCATTACTATTTAATCGATGACACCAGCAGCGATGGGTCACGGGCAGGATGGATGTAATTCATCCCCCGTGGGTCGCGAAGAGCTGGTGTCGTCAATTATTTAATCAACAATACGCGCAGCAAAAGGTCAAGCGTAGCGCGGGCACAGTTCGCGCCGCTTGGGTTGCGAAGAGTGTGCTTTGTCAATTTAATATTTAATCGACAATGCCCAAAACGCCCTAAATGGGCTGTTTGTACTCCTATCCCATGCAGCTGTCAAGCAGCATCATGAGCATGAATCCAACGGCAAAGCCTATGGTGCCAATGTTGCTGTGCACGCCTTTCTGCGATGAGGGGATAAGTTCCTCTACCACAACGTAGAGCATGGCTCCGGCTGCAAATGCCAGTAGCACGGGCATGGCTGCCGAGCTGTCCTTGAGGATGAACATTGTTGCAAGGGCGGCAATGGGTTCTACCAGTCCCGATGCTGCTCCCCAGGCGAATGCCTTGCCCGCGCTTTTGCCCTCGTCGCGTAGGGGAACTGAGATTATGGCTCCCTCGGGGATGTTCTGTATTGCCATACCAATCGACAGCGCCAGCGCGCCGGCAAGTGTAAGGTCGGTGTTCCCGTTCATCACTCCACCGAAAACTACTCCCACGGCCATTCCCTCGGGGATGTTGTGCAGTGCTACTGCCAGAATCATCTTTATTGAACGTGGCAGGCGTGAACGCGGGCCCTCGGAGTGGCGGTCATCTACATGCTGGTGCGGGATTACAGTGTCCAGCAATAGAAGAAAACACATACCTGCCGCGAAGCCTGCGAGTACGGGCCAGGTGTTGGAAATGCCGTCTCCCACCTGCTCAAGCGCAGGCTGCAACAGTGACCAGAAACTGGCTGCTACCATCACACCCGATGCAAAACCTAACATCGCGCTGTTGGTCTTTCCTGTGATTCCGTTGCGCATCATCAGTACTACTGCTGCACCAAGTACGGTGCCTAAAAACGGTATTGTGAGTCCTATTATTGTTTCCATGCTCTTAAAATTAACAGTCTTGCTCCCCTCCGTCACTTTGTGTGGGCCTGACGGCACTCCTTTGGGGAGATAAACATCCCGTCGTCGCAAACATTGCTCATCCGCAATGTCCCCTCTGTGAGAGTGGAGGAACTTCGGCGGTGAGGAATGCCTTTTCTGCTGCGAAGTTATAAAAAACGACGTATAACCAACTCGCTTGTTCAATAATCTTGTATAAACAACAATAAATGTTCCTAAAATCTTCTTAATATTGTTTTTTTATCGTTATCTTTGCATTAAGTGCATATTGTGTCTTTAATGTTGTTGGGGATAGCTATATGGCGCTTGCTCCCCTCCGTCACTTTGTGACATCTCCCCTCTGTGAGAGTGGAGGAGCTTTGCGAGGGATGCTATGTAAAACAAAACATCATATATATGATTTACTTTTTCAGTACACAGGGTGGTTCAGTCATTGCTACCCAAACACAGAATGTATTAACAGCCGGGGATGTTGAGAAACTCTGCTGGCTGTATGGTGAGGCAACCCCAGTCGACGGTGAGAAGATGGACGGTTTCTTCGTTGGTCCCCGTCGCGAAATGATTACTCCTTGGAGTACCAATGCTGTGGAGATTACCCAGAACATGGGTCTTTGTGGCATCCAGCGCATTGAGGAGTACTTTGAGGTAGAGAACGAGGATGCTGAGTATGACCCCATGCTTCAGCGCATGTATCGTGGTCTTGACCAGGAGATTTTTACTGTTGACATCCAGCCTAAGCCAATCGAGTTCATCGAGGACCTCGAGAGCTACAACGAGCAGGAGGGTCTTGCGCTTTCAAAGGAGGAAATCGACTATCTGCACAAGGTTGAGGGCGAGCTTGGCCGCAAGCTTACCGATAGCGAGGTGTTTGGCTTTGCACAGATTAACTCGGAGCACTGCCGTCACAAGATTTTCGGCGGTACATTCATCATTGACGGCGAGGAGATGCCATCGTCACTCTTTGCAATGATCAAGCGTACTACAAATGAGAACCGCAACAGCATCATTTCGGCTTATAAGGACAACGTCGCATTCGCACAGGGGCCAGTTGTCGAGCAGTTTGCTCCGGCCGACCACTCAATTCCCGACTATTTCGTAATCAAGGATATCGAGACTGTAATTTCGCTTAAGGCCGAGACTCACAACTTCCCTACAACTGTAGAGCCTTTCAACGGTGCTTCAACAGGTACAGGTGGTGAAATCCGCGACCGTATGGGTGGCGGTAAGGGTTCATGGCCTATTGCCGGTACTGCAGTCTACATGACATCGTATCCACGTACATATGACGACCGCAAGTGGGAGGAGGTTCTTCCCGTTCGCAAGTGGTTGTACCAGACTCCTGAGCAGATTCTGACAAAGGCGTCCAACGGCGCTTCCGATTTCGGTAACAAGTTCGGTCAGCCACTCATCTGCGGTTCTGTGCTTACATTCGAGCACAAGGAAAACGACGAGGTATACGGCTATGACAAGGTTATCATGCTTGCAGGTGGTGTGGGCTACGGTACACGCCGCGACTGCCTCAAGGGTGCTCCCGAGAAGGGCAACAAGGTAATCGTCATGGGTGGTGACAACTACCGCATCGGTCTTGGTGGCGGTTCTGTGTCATCGGTTGATACAGGCCGTTACTCATCAGGAATCGAGCTCAACGCAGTACAGCGTGCCAATGCCGAGATGCAGAAACGTGCATACAACGTTGTACGTGCTCTCTGCGAGGATGACAACAACCCTGTAGTTTCAATCCACGACCACGGTTCTGCGGGTCACGTGAACTGTCTTTCTGAACTTGTTGAGGAGTGTGGCGGTCTCATCGATATGGCAAGTCTGCCTGTAGGTGACAGCACCCTCTCGGCTAAGGAAATCATTGCCAACGAGTCGCAGGAACGTATGGGTTTGCTCATCAAGGAGGATGCAATCGAGTATGTACGTAAGGTTGCAGAACGTGAACGTGCTCCAATGTACGTTGTAGGTGAAACTACCGGTGATGCGCGTTTCGCTTTTGAGCAGGCCGACGGAAAGCGTCCTTTCGACCTCTCTGTAAGCCAGATGTTCGGCTCTTCACCAAAGACATATATGGTCGACAAGACCGTTGAACGTCAGTACAAGGATGCCGAGTATGATGCCGAGAATATCGAGGAGTACTTGACCGACGTTCTCCGCCTTGAGGCTGTTGCATGTAAGGATTGGTTGACAAACAAGGTCGACCGTTCCGTAACTGGTAAGATTGCACGTCAGCAGTGCCAGGGTGAGATTCAGTTGCCACTCAGCGACTGTGGTGTCGTTACACTCGACTACCGTGGCAAGCAGGGTATAGCCACTTCTATCGGTCACGCACCACAGGCTGGTCTTGCCGACCCTGCAAAGGGTTCTGTGCTCGCAGTCTCTGAGGCTTTGACAAACATTGCCCTTGCTCCGCTTGCAAACGGCATCAAGAGCATTTCACTCAGCGCCAACTGGATGTGGCCTTGCCGTTCACAGGAGGGTGAGGATGCACGTCTCTACCGCGGTGTCGAGGCTCTCAGCGACTTCTGCTGCGCACTCAAGATTAACGTACCTACAGGTAAGGACTCTTTGTCAATGACACAGAAGTACCCCGACGGAACAAAGGTAATCAGCCCGGGAACAGTCATCGTTTCTGCAGGCGGTGAGGTTTCTGATGTCCGTAAGGTGGTTTCGCCAGTAATGGTCAATGAGCCAAAGAGTGCTTTCTATCATATCGACTTCAGCTTCGACCACTTGCGTCTTGGCGGTTCTGCATTCGCGCAGACACTCAACTGCATCGGTGACGATGTTCCTACTGTTGCTAACCCCGAGTATTTTGCCGAGGCATTCGACGCAGTACAGAAACTCGTTAATGCGGGCATCGTTATGGCCGGTCACGACGTCTCTGCCGGTGGTCTCATCACTACACTGCTCGAGATGTGTTTCGCAAATACAACCGGCGGTATGGAGATTGACCTCAACGGTGTTGTCGAGAAGGATATCGTCAAGTTGCTGTTTGCCGAGAACCCTGCATTGGTAATCCAGGTTGCCGATAAGGACAAGTGCCGCATGCAGGAGATTCTTGACGAGGCGGGTATCTGCTTCGTGAAGATCGGTACCCCATGCGAGAAACGTCACATTGCTGTTGCAAAGGACAAACGTACACGCCTGTTCGACATCGACCACTACCGCGATGTATGGTATGATAGCTCATACCTTATGGATCTCAAGCAGAGTTTCAATGGCTGTGCAAGCGAACGTCTCAAGAACTACAAGAACCAGCCTCTGCGTTACCGCCTGCCATCACGCTTCAGCGGTATGTTGAAGGATTACGGCATGTCGGCCGACCGTCGCGAGAAATCGGGCGTTCGTGCGGCTATCATCCGTGAGAAGGGTACAAACGGCGAACGCGAGATGGCATACGCAATGCACCTTGCAGGCTTCGACGTTAAGGACGTTACAATGACCGACCTCATCAGCGGCCGCGAGACACTCGACGAGGTGAACTTTATCGTATTCTGCGGTGGTTTCTCTAACTCCGACGTTCTTGGCTCGGCTAAGGGATGGGCCGGTGGCTTCCTTTTCAATCCTAAGGCAAAGGCTGCTCTCGACCGCTTCTACCAGCGCGAGGATACATTGTCATTGGGTATCTGTAACGGTTGCCAGTTGATGATGGAGCTCAACCTCATCAATCCTGAGTTCGAGGAACGCGGACGCATGTTACACAACAACTCACACAAGTTCGAGTCTTCATTCGTGGGCGTGAACATCCCCGAGAACAACAGCGTTCTCTTCGGTTCACTCTCTAACAGCCGTCTTGGTGTCTGGGTTGCTCACGGCGAGGGTAAGTTCTCACTCCCATACGATGCCGAGAAGTACAACATTGTTGCACAGTATGCTTATGAGGGTTATCCTGCTAACCCTAACGGTTCTGATTTCAACGTTGCTGCCCTTGCAAGCGCAAACGGCCGTCACGTTGCAATGATGCCTCACCCCGAGCGTGCTATCTTCCCATGGCAGTGTGCTACATATCCAGCCAACCATTTGGCCGATGATGTGACACCATGGATTGAGATTTTCCGCAATGCGTATAATTGGGTTGCAGAAAAGGTGAAGTGAAATGACTAAAAAGTAAATTTCTGCGTTACGCTTGCCCTCTAAATCCTCATTTACACAAAAGTAAACTGCGGTTTATCGGGCTTCGCAAGCCTTGAACTTTATCTTTTTATTCATTCCACTAATAATTAGAATTGTAGGGGAATTAAGGAACATTAATGTACCTTAGTTCTCCTTAATTCTCTTTAGTAATTTAAGCCACTTCTTAATGCCAGCATCTCTTTTTAAACTCTTCACTACATTCTTCCGCATCGGGCTCTTTACCTTTGGCGGGGGATATGCCATGATTCCGCTCATTGAACACGA
>JAZQZM010000060.1:0-4631 GCA_045634085.1 Bacteroidaceae bacterium | reverse complement strand
GTTGAAGGCCGGTGATTTGGGCTGTACAGTGAAACTGAAGGATATCAAGATCGGTAATACACTGAATGCAAAGGATTGTACACACAAGTTCGCTCTTGTCAAGTATCCGGCTTCTAAATATTCACGTGCCATCAAGCCTGTCAACGAGTCTGAGATCGAGAAGATGATGCAGATTGTAAACCGCATGCACGAGGAGGATCCTACATGGCGTGTTGAGCAGTCTAAGGAGCTTCGCCAGACAATTGTTCATGGCCAGGGTGAGTTCCACTTGCGTACATTGAAATGGCGTCTTGAACACGTAGAGAAGGTGATGGTCAAGTACGAGGAACCAAAGATTCCTTATCGCGAGACCATTACAAAGGCTGCGCGTGCCGACTACCGTCACAAGAAACAGTCTGGTGGTGCAGGCCAGTTCGGTGAGGTTCACATGATTGTTGAACCATACGAGGAGGGCAAGCCATTGCAGGAGGTATACCGTTTCGGCGGTCAGGAGTTCAAGATCAATGCCAAGGCTACCGAGGAGGTTACACTCGATTGGGGTGGCAAGCTCGTATTTGTGAACAGTATCGTCGGTGGTAGCATTGATGCACGCTTTATGCCTGCAATCCTTAAGGGTGTAATGGAGCGTATGGAGCGCGGTCCGCTTACCGGTTCTTATGCACGTGATGTACGCGTAATCGTTTATGATGGTAAAATGCACCCGGTAGATTCTAACGAGCTCTCGTTCATGCTTGCAGGCCGCAACGCCTTCAGCGCAGCGTTCCGTGAGGCAGGTCCAAAGGTTCTTGAGCCTGTATATGATGTTGAGGTATTCGTTCCATCGGACAAGATGGGTGATGTCATGAGTGATATCCAGGGTCGTCGTGGTATGATTATGGGTATGGAGAGTGAGAATGGTTATGAGAAACTCTCTGCAAAGGTTCCTTTGAAGGAGATGGCGTCATACTCAACCACATTGAGCTCGCTTACCGGTGGTCGTGCATCGTTCATCATGTCGCCTTCTTCATACGAACTTGTTCCTGGTGATGTTCAGAACAAACTTGTTGAGGAGTTGGCAGTCAAGGATGAGGAATAATTCCATAATATTGACTTTAATAATAAAGGGCAGGGATTCCTGCCCTTTATTATTGTATTATGTTAAAATCTGCCGCTTTTTAGCAAAATGTTTGTATATCGTCTATTCGTAGTTGCTGAAATAATAATTAAATATTTTAATATTGTTAATTAATGAAAAATATTTTAAAATCCTTGTTGCTACATTTGCTTAAATGAAAGTGCTGGGTTTATATTTGCGATATGAAAAAGATTACAATAAGTGCGGTAGCCTTTGTCATGGGTTTTTGTTTTGTGGCCTTGCTCTATTTGCAGGTTACATACATCAATACGCTTGTCGATATACGTAAAGAGTATTTTTATGAAGGTGCGCGCCGAAGCCTTAATCAGGTTGCCCATAGGCTGGAGTTGGATGAGGTGCAGAAGTATTTGACCGAGGACAACAGCGGCTATATTAAGAAAGGTAGCTTTGTGGGTGGCAACTCAATGGTTGTGCGCAGCTATACTACATCTACGAACAATGGTGGTGTGGTCTCTACCATAACTGTGAATACCTCGGTCCCCAAGAATCATCATCATCTTGATGAGGATTTTTTCATCAAGGACCTTAGCAAGGCATTGACGGTTGAGGAGGCGCAGCGCTTGCAGCATGATGTTCTCAAGATGAGGGCAAAGTATCAGCGCGATGTTCTCGATGAGGTAATCTTCCATATGCTTGACAATGCCAGAACGACTCCGTTGCAGAAGCGAATTGAGAACTTTGAAAGCCTGGAACGATATATAGCCGCCGAGTTGCGCGATAATGGTGTGGATATGCCATTTGGAATAAGGCTGCTCGATCATAACGGACGCGATACTGTTTATTGCAGTGTGAAAGAGGAGTGTGGAAAGGTAATAGAGCAACCATTGTTCGCAAATGCGAGCCCATCGCGTGCAGCAATGCTCGAGTTGTGCTTCCCGCAGTCGGCATTGAACAAATTTATATATGGTTCGGTTAAATTTATGCTACCCTCGTTGCTGTTCACTTTTGTTCTATTGATAACATTTGTGTTTACTCTGTATCTGGCAGTAAGGCATAAGAGGATAACAAAGATGAAGAATGACTTTATCAATAATATGACCCACGAGTTCAAGACGCCTATTTCGGCCATTTCGCTTGCGGCGCAGATGTTGCAGGATGAGAGCGTGTCAAAGTCGCCCGAAATGTTCCAGCGACTCTCGGGTGTCATATCGAGTGAGACAAAGCGTTTGCGCTTCCAGGTCGACAAGGTGCTGCAGATGTCAATGTTCGACGACAAGAATACAGCGGCCTTGAACATGAAGGAACTTGATGCCAACGAGCTCATTTCGGGAATTGCCAACACCTTTGCCGTAAAGGTCAATCAGGGTGGCGGTTCCATAAAGACAATTCTTGATGCAACTGACCCGTATATCAGCGCCGATGAGATGCATTTTACCAACGTGGTGTTCAATCTGCTCGACAATGCAGTGAAGTACCGCCGTCAGGAGGTGCCCATAGAGCTTGAGGTCCATACATGGAATGCGGGTGGAAAGTTCATGATGTCGGTCAAGGATAACGGCATTGGAATGAAGAAAGAGCATTTGAAGAAGATTTTTGAGAGATTCTATCGCGTGCATACCGGCAATGTCCACAATGTGAAGGGGTTCGGTCTTGGACTGGCCTATGTGAAGCAGATTGTCAGGGCGCACCGCGGAACCATACACGCCGAGAGCGAGAGTGGCGTGGGGACAACATTTGTAATTGTATTACCATTAAAATAACATTGTTATGGACGAGAAACAGAGAATTTTGCTATGCGAGGATGACGAGAACTTGGGTATGCTTTTGCGTGAGTATCTCCAGGCAAAGGGTTACTATGCTGAGTTGTGCCCCGATGGCGATGGCGGATATAAGGCCTTTTTGAAAGGTAAATTCGATTTGTGCGTGCTTGATGTGATGATGCCTATCAAGGATGGATTCACATTGGCGCAGGAGATTCGCGCCGTAAATCCTGAAATCCCCATTATTTTCCTCACAGCAAAGACGCTGAACGAGGATATCCTCGAGGGCTTCAAGATTGGTGCCGATGATTATATTACAAAGCCTTTCAGCATGGAGGTGCTTGTGGTTCGTATTGAGACTGTGTTGCGCCGCGTGTGTGGCAAGAAGAATAAGGAAACAGTCTTGTACAAGATTGGTCGTTACCAGTTTGATACCCAGAAGCAGGTCCTTACTATCGATGATCAGCAGGTAAAGCTTACTACCAAGGAAACAGAACTGTTGAGCCTGTTGTGTGCTCATCGTAATGAGATCCTGCAGCGCGACTATGCATTGAAGACTGTCTGGACCGATGACAACTATTTCAATGCCCGCAGTATGGATGTCTACATCACAAAGTTGCGCAAGCACCTGAAGGCTGATGAGAACATCGAGATCATCAACATCCACGGAAAGGGCTACAAGCTCATCGCTCCCGATGCCGAGGCTTGATGCTACAGATAAGTACAAAATAAAAAAAGCACCTCATGGGGTGCTTTTTTTATTGGATTGACGAAAGTGAACTCTTTCTGTTACTTCTTGATGTTGTTGCTGATGTCCTTCTTGCCTGCGAAGATGTAGACGATGAGACCAGCGATGATCAATGCTGCAGAACCGAAACTGATAGCATTGTTGTTGTTCCATGCCATTGTCATGCTCAAAGAGATGAGTACGGCGCCAACGAGGATAAGAAGGAATCCGAGGATCTGAATCTTTTTTGCCATAGTGCTATATGTATTTTTTGTTATATTCCTTTTGCAAAGAAACACATAAATATTTAGAGAACGAAATTTTTTTATAAAAAATAAAGGGTTTGGGGTGTAAATAGTTGTTTCTGGAGCAAAAAGATGCAGAATGTCTTTTGTGTTTAAGAAAAAATGTATATCTTTGCACCCGCGTTTAGTAAAAACGATTGTTTAACCAATTTATTAATTAAAAATGAATCAATACGAGACCTTTTTCATTTTGACTCCCGTTTTGTCTGATGCTCAGATGAAGGAAGCGGTAGAGAAATTCAAAGGCATTCTCACTGCTGAAGGTGCTGAGATTGTCAATGAGGAGAACTGGGGACTTAAGAAACTTGCTTACCCCATCGAGAAGAAGACCACTGGCTTCTATGTAATGTTCGAGTTCAACGCAGAGCCTAAGGTTATTTCTAAGTTAGAGTTGCAGTACCGTCGCGACGAGCGCGTTATTCGCTCATTGGTAGTTAAGTTGGACAAGTATGCTGCAGAGTATGCTGCCAAGAGAAGAAATTTAAAAGGTAATAAGGAGAACTAATTATGGCACACACACCTTCAGAAATCAGATATTTGACTCCTCCTACAGTGGATGTCAAGAAGAAGAAATATTGCCGTTTCAAGAAGAACGGTATTAAGTATATCGACTACAAGGATCCCGAGTTCTTGAAGAAGTTCTTGAACGAGCAGGGTAAACTTCTCCCACGTCGCATCACCGGTACTTCTTTGAAGTTCCAGCGCCGTATTGCACAGGCTGTTAAGCGTGCACGTCACTTGGCTTTGCTGCCTTTTGTTACTGA
>JAZQZM010000059.1:0-1904 GCA_045634085.1 Bacteroidaceae bacterium | reverse complement strand
GTTGTTGAGGCTACAAGACTTGCACATGAGCTCGACCCAGAACTCTCACTCGACGGTGAGTTGCAGGCCGATGCAGCTCTCGTTCCATTCGTAGGCCAGAGCAAGGCTCCGGGTTCAAAAGTTGCCGGCAAGGCAAACGTTCTTGTATTCCCTGACCTTGGCGCGGGCAACATCGGCTACAAGCTCGTTCAGCGTTTGGGCAATGCCGAGGCTATCGGTCCCGTACTCCAGGGTATCGCACGTCCTGTAAACGACCTTTCACGCGGTTGCTCAATTGAGGACGTATACATGATGATTGCAATCACAGCCAACCAGGCAATTGCAGCAAAGAAGTAATTCAGGAAACAAACAAATAAAGATATAGAGAAATGAAAATTCTTGTATTGAACTGCGGTAGTTCATCAATCAAATATCAGCTCATTGACATTGAGTCAAAGGATGTTATTGCAAAGGGTGGTATCGAGAAGATTGGCCTTGAGGGTTCATTCATCAAGTTCAACCTCCCCAACGGTGAGAAGGAGACAATATTCGCATCAATCCCCGAGCACACAGTGGGTGTACGTCTCATCTTTGACATCTTGACAAGCGAGAAGTTCGGCGCCATCGGTTCTATCGATGAGATTGACGCTGTTGGTCACCGTATGGTACACGGTGGTGAGAAGTTCAGCGCTTCTACACTGCTTACCGATGAGGTTCTCGAGGTGTTCGAGGCTTGCAACGACCTTGCTCCACTCCACAACCCAGCAAACCTCAAGGGTGTAAACGCTGTCAAGGAGGTAGCCCCAGAGATGCCACAGGTCGGTGTATTCGACACAGCTTTCCACCAGACTATGCCTGACTATGCATACATGTATGCTCTCCCATACGAGCTTTATGAGCAGTATGGCGTACGCCGCTACGGTTTCCACGGAACATCGCACCGCTACATCACAAAGCGTGCTTTGGAGATGTTGAACATGCCTGCCGAGGGTAGCAAGATCATCACCTGCCACATTGGTAACGGTGCTTCAATCGCAGCTGTGAAGGATGGCAAGAGCGTTGATACCTCAATGGGTATGACTCCACTTGCAGGTCTTATGATGGGTACACGCAGTGGCGATGTTGACCCGGGTATCTTCCCATACGTTATGGACAAGACCGGTCTTGACATGCAGGGTATGATTGACATGCTCAACAAGAAGTCAGGTGTTGCCGGCATCACAGGCATTTCATCAGATATGCGCGAGGTTAAGGCTGCTGCCGACGAGGGCAACAAGCGCGCACAGCTCTCAAACACAATGAACTTCTACCGTATCAAGAAGTACATCGGTGCTTACGCTGCTGCCATGGGCGGTGTTGACGTAATCATCTTCGCAGGCGGTGTAGGTGAGAACCAGCAGGATTGCCGCGAGGCTGCACTCGAGGGTCTTGAGTTCCTTGGTGTAAAACTCGACAAGGAGGTTAACAACAAGATGCGTGGCGAAGAGGCTGTGCTCTCAACTCCAGACTCAAAGGTTAAGGTATTGCTTATCCCAACAGATGAGGAGATGATGATTGCAAGCGACACTTACGAGATCGTAAAGAACTTGAAGTAATTGTCAAGCCAATAACATAAAAAAGCAGCCTTTCCGTATAGAAAGGCTGCTTTTTATATGTATATTCAACTTATTCTACCACTGCTGATGAACGCGCCTCGCTTCTTTTAAGGAACTCAAGCGTATAACGTGCCTGGCCAAGCAAATCCTCGGCTCTCTTCACAGCATGGATTGCGAGAGATAGTTCATAGGCTTTGAATATGGCGGCCGCATCAGCCGGGCGTAAGGTGTAATTGACCTTTCCGTTGGCACCCGACAGTTCAACCTCAATTGCTTCTTCGGTCAGAAGAACAAATTCTATCAGACCGCCATCCTCGCCATACTTGTAGT
>JAZQZM010000058.1:0-14114 GCA_045634085.1 Bacteroidaceae bacterium | reverse complement strand
ATGGCTGCCTTTATGCCTTCGGGGTTCTTGCCACCTGCCTGTGCGAAGTGTGCCTGGCCGCCACCGCCGCCCTGCATCTCGCGTGCAGCCTGACCTACAATCTTGCCGGCGTTGATGCCGCGTTCAACAAGGTCGGTACTTACTGAGATTGTGAGCTGTGGCTTGTCGTTGTGGATGCTGCCCACTACTACCAGCAGGTTCTCGGGCTGCTCTTGACGAAGCATGAAGACAATGTCCTTGACTGTTCCGGGAGCTGCCGGCAATACTGTGCAGATGTAGCGCATGCCGTTCTTCTCCTTGATTTCCTTGAGGAGCTCGTTCTTGGTCATCGCTGCCTTCTCCTTTGCATACTCCTCAATCTCTTTCTTCAGTTCGGCATTCTCGGCAATTGACTTCGCGATTGTAGCCTTGAGGTTAGGGACATTGTTGAAGAGGGCATGTATCTCCTTCATCAGTGTCTGAGCCTTGTAGAGGTGGTTCTCAAGTGCCTCGCCGGTGATGGCTTCGATACGGCGTACACCTGCTGCGACAGAACTCTCGCTTACAATCTTTACCATACCGATGTTGCCTGTTGCCGATACGTGTGTACCGCCACAGAACTCAATTGATGTGCCGAACTGTACAACGCGTACGTGGTCGCCGTATTTCTCGCCGAAGAGTGCTATGGCACCCAACTTCTTTGCCTCCTCAATTGGAATATTACGGTGGTCGGTGAGCTGGATATTCTCGCGTATGCGTGCATTCACGATACGTTCAACCTGCTCGAGTTCCTCGTCAGTAACCTTCTGGAAGTGTGAGAAGTCAAAGCGTATGGCGTCGGGTGTAACCAATGAACCCTTCTGCTCTACATGTGTGCCGAGTACCTGGCGCAGGGCCTGGTCGAGAAGGTGTGTGCATGAGTGGTTTGCCGCACATGCCGCACGCTTTTCCTTGTTTACCTCAGCGCTGAATGTTGCGGCCGGGTCTGCAGGCAGTTTCTTTGTTATGTGGATGGGGAGGTTGTTCTCCTTCTTTGTGTCAATAACCTCGATGCGTTCGTCGCCGCATACAAGGAAACCTGTATCACCTACCTGGCCTCCACTTTCTGCATAGAAAGGAGTCTCCTTGAGTACAATCTGGTATAGAGTCTGGTTCTTCTGCTTTGTCTGGCGGTAACGGAGGATTGTTGTGCTGTACTCGGTGTTGTCATAGCCTACGAAAGTACAGTCGCCCTCGTTTACTGTTATCCAGTCACCGTTCTCAACAGCGGCCGCATTACGTGCGCGTGTCTTCTGTTTGAGCATCTCCTCGTCGAACTCGGCCATGTTTACATCAAGGCCGTTCTCGCGCAGGATAAGCTGTGTGAGGTCAATCGGGAATCCGTATGTGTCGTAGAGTGTAAAGGCCTCAACACCACTGATTTCACTCTTGTTCTCAGCTTTTGTTGCTGCTACAATCTTGTCAAGCATCTGCATTCCTGTAGCAAGTGTGCGGAGGAATGACTCCTCCTCCTCCTTGATAACCTTAGTGATGAGTTCCTGCTGCAGACCGAGTTCGGGATATGCATCGCCCATGTTCTCGATGAGTGTAGGTACGAGTTTGTAGAGGAATGCCTGCTTCTGCTCAAGGAATGTGTAGCCGTAACGTACGGCACGGCGCAGGATGCGGCGGATAACGTATCCGGCCTTTGCGTTAGAAGGCAACTGGCCGTCTGTTATTGAGAACGAGATGGTACGTATGTGGTCGGCAATAACTCGCATTGCAATGTCGGTCTGCTCGC
This sequence comes from Bacteroidaceae bacterium, assembly GCA_045634085.1. Taxonomy (GTDB): domain Bacteria; phylum Bacteroidota; class Bacteroidia; order Bacteroidales; family Bacteroidaceae; genus HGM04593. The sequence goes on along the minus strand of JAZQZM010000058.1, from coordinate 12,355 downwards.
TGTCGCCGTATGTCTTGCCCGAAATCTCGCCGATAGTCTTGATGATTGGCTGGAATACGTCGGTGTCATAGTTCGACTGTTTGCCCTGAAGTGCCATGCAGAGACGTTCGAAACCCATGCCGGTATCGATGACCTTTGCAGGAAGCTCCTCAAGGTGTCCGTCGGCCATGCGGTTGTACTGCATGAACACGAGGTTCCATATCTCGATTACCTGTGGATGTGAACCGTTTACGAGGTCGCGGCCTGGTATGGCTGCACGTTCCTCGTCGTTGCGCAGGTCAATGTGTATCTCGCTGCAAGGACCGCATGGACCAGTGTCGCCCATTTCCCAGAAGTTGTCCTTGAGGTTGCCGTTGAGGATTCTATCGGCAGGAAGGTGCTTCTCCCAGATGGCCGCAGCCTCGTTGTCGCGTTCAAGTCCTTCGCTTGCTGCGCCCTCGAACACTGTGACATAAAGTCTGTTGGTGTCGAGCTTCACAACCTCGGTCAGGTACTCCCAAGCCCAGTCGATTGCCTCCTGCTTGAAGTAGTCGCCGAATGACCAGTTGCCCAGCATCTCGAACATTGTGTGGTGGTATGTGTCATGTCCAACCTCTTCAAGGTCGTTGTGTTTTCCGCTTACTCTCAGGCACTTCTGTGAGTCGGCTACACGCTTGCTCTTGGCGGGAGCATTGCCCAGAATGATATCCTTGAACTGATTCATACCTGCGTTGGTGAACATGAGTGTGGGGTCGTCCTTGACAACCATGGGTGCAGATGGAACAATGAGGTGTCCTTTCTGCTCAAAGAATTTCTTGAATGATTCTCTAATCTCTTTTGATGTGAGCATATCTTAATGATTTTATTGTTTTTACATCAGTTTTTGCGCCGGTTGGACCCTGTTTTCAGGTGTGCCTTTCTTGCGCGTAGCGCAAAGTTACAACAATTTTGCGAGAAACGCCGCAGAGAACATGTATAAATCATGAATGTCGTGCGATTTTGTTTTTTGAGTCTATCCTTATTTGTTACTTCAAGTTAAAAGCGTAAATCTTTACTTGTAGTTCTTTTATGTTTTATTATCTTTGCATTCGCAGACTGTTGTGCTTATCTGTAAGGAATGGGAAAGAGAAATAGAAAAATCTATTACATATTCAACCCGGATACAAGAACCTATGACCGGGTCTATCCGAACTTCGCCCAGAGGTTCCTGACACTCGTGCGCCGTTGTGTATATTACATAATATTCGGCGGTCTCTCTTTCTTGTGCTTCTCCCTCGCTTTTGATGCTCCCGATGTACAGGAATACCAGCACGAGAATTCGCAGTTGCTGGCACAGTATCAGATACTTTCGGAACGCCTCGACCGTGCCTTGCTTGTGCAGCAGGATATCCAGCAGCGCGATGACAATCTCTACCGTGTGATGCTTGATGCAGAACCTGTATCTTCGGCTCTGCGTAATGCAAGTTATGCAGGAACGAACCGTTACGACGAACTCTTGAAGATGGAGCACTCGGAACTTTTGGTAGAGACTACCCAAAAACTTGATTTTCTTGAAAAGCAACTCTATCTTCAGGTGAAGTCCTTTGACGAGATTGTCGCCCTCAATAAGGAGGCCGAAGATCGCATACATCACATCCCGTCAATACAGCCTATCGCCAACCGCGACCTCAAACGCACAGCGTCGGGATACGGTTACCGCATGGACCCCGTATACAATATTCGCAAGTTCCATACCGGCATGGACTTCTCATGTGACAAGAAGACACCGGTATATGCAACGGCTGACGGTGTCGTAGAGAGTGCAAAATGGCAACGTGGCTATGGTTATACAGTAGTGATTGACCATGGCTATGGCTACAAGACACTCTATGCTCATCTTCTCGACAAGAAATTCCTTGTAAAGAAGGGGCAGAAGGTGGTGCGTGGAGAGCAGATTGCCTTAAGTGGAAATTCAGGAAAGAGTACCGGCCCTCATCTTCACTATGAGGTGATACTCAAAGGACAGCACCAGAACCCGGTGAATTACTATTTCATGGATCTCGATGCCGATGGCTATGACCAGATGCTGCAGATGGCCGAGAACCATGGTAAAATATTTGACTGATATGGCACTTAACAGGAATAAAGACCTTAAAATGTACTACTCCATCAAGGAGGTTGCCGACGAACTTGCGGTTACGGAGACTACATTGCGTTATTGGGAGACAGTGTTTCCCCAGGTTGCTCCGTATAAGGGTGCAAATGGCGTACGACGTTATACCAAGGACGATATCAAGACTTTGCGTACCATATATCATCTTGTGAAGGAACGTGGTCTCACCCTTTCGGGGGCCAAGAAACAGCTCAAACTTGGTGGTCCTAAGGAGACTGCCGAGAACGTGAGTGAGGTCATAGACCGTCTGAAGGCAATCCGTGAGGAACTGCTGGGCTTGAAAAGAGGCCTTGACATGCTCTGATGCATGAATGCGTAGTTCACGTCTTCCGTTATCCCTTGTCTTGCTTTATCCTATTCTTGCGATAGTCTTTATGTTGTTGATTCTCTTTAGGTTGTCGCAGATATTCTTTACATCCTCCACGTCGTGCACGTTAATCCAGAAGGTGCCTTCGAAAATTCCATCGTTGCTCTCAATCTGCATCTTCTGGATATTGGCATTCAGCTGCTGGTAGATGATGGTTGTTATCTCATGCAATACGCCCATTCCGTCAATACCCTTTATCTGTATGGGTACTGCAAAATATAACTGCTTGTGAGTTTCCCATTTGGCTGCCAGAATCCTGTCGCCGTGGCTGCTCTTGAGGGTGTTTGCTACCGGGCAGTTGCGTTTGTGTATGACGATGTTCTTCTCTTCGTTGTAATACCCTAGTACATCGTCTCCTGGGATGGGGTGGCAGCAATCGGCAATGATGTAGTTGCTCCTCAAGTTTTCATCTGTGAGGTTCAAGGCCTGCTTGCGGTCAATCTCTTCATATTTTGCAACACCGTTCTCTTCTTTTTTCTTGTCGCGGTTGAACGAGAACAGTGACTGGAAACTGAACTTCTTGTTGCCCAGCAGTTCATCCTTGTCGTCACTTCCAAGTACGATAGTGCCTTTTCCTATTTCAAGCAGCAGTTCTTCGCGGTCGCTGAGTTTATGGAGTTTCCACAGCTTTTCAATATTGCCTGCATAATTACCCAATCCCTCACGTTCAAGGAATTGGTTGAGTTTTTCCTCGCCCTCATTCTGTAACAATCTTTGCTGGCGGCGCAATGCTGCCTGTATCTTGGCACGCGCTTTGGCTGTGGTCACGAATTTAAGCCATGCTTCTTCTACGCGCGGGGCATTAGAGGTAAGAATCTCTACCTGGTCACCACTCTTCAGTTGGTGGTTCATGGGGACGAGTCTATGATTGACCTTGGCGCCGATACAATGGTTCCCAAGGAATGTGTGTATGCTGTACGCAAGGTCCAGTGCCGTACAGTTCTGCGGCATGGTCTTGATGTCTCCCTTGGGGGTGAATACGAAGATTTCTGTTGCGTAAAGGTTCAGTTTTATGGTGTCAAGGAAGTCCAGTGCATTGGGCTGTGGGTCATCAAGAATCTCCTTGATGGTGTGCAGCCAGTTGTCGAGCTGGTCGTCGTTGGAGTTCTCGCCCTGGCTCTTGTATTTCCAATGTGCAGCAATACCCTTCTCGGCCACCTCGTTCATTCTTTCGCTTCTTATCTGCACTTCAATCCACTCTCCGCGCTGGCTCATGAATGTGGCGTGCAGCGCCTTGTATCCGTTGGTGCGTGGCTTGTTGACCCAATCGCGTAGACGGTCGGGGTGGGCATTGTAAAGTTTTGTAAGGGCTATGTATATGTTGAAGCACTCGTTGTTCTCGTCCTTGTCTTCGCGCGGAGTGAATATGATGCGCACGGCAAGAATGTCGAATATGTCCTCGAATGCGACATGCTTCTTCTGCATCTTGTTCCAGATGGAGTAGGGGGTCTTTACACGTCCTATGATTCTGTATTCAAGTCCCAGACGGTCAAGCTGTTCGCATATGGGTTGAGTAAATTCGGCGTAGAGGATGTCGCGTTCCCTTTGTGTCTTTTCAATCTTTTTCTCAATGCGGGCATACTCTTCGGGGTGCTCGTATTTGAAACTGAGGTTCTCGAGCTCGGTCTTTATCTTGCTGAGTCCAAGGCGGTATGCAATGGGCGCGTAGATATATAATGTCTCACCGGCAATCTTGTACTGCTTGTTGACCTGCATGAATTCAAGAGTACGCATGTTGTGCAGGCGGTCGGCAATCTTGATGAGGATGACACGTATGTCCTCACTCATGGTTAGCAACAGTTTCTTGAAATTCTCGGCCTGCTCCGATGCGTGTGCACCGAATACACCGCCGGCAATTTTAGTGAGTCCGCTGACTATTTCGGCAATCTTGTCGCCGAACAGGTTCCTGATGTCTTCTATTGTGTAGTCGGTGTCCTCGACAACGTCGTGGAGGAGTGCTGCGCAGATGGATGTGGAGCCCAATCCAATCTCCTTGCATACGATACGTGCCACAGCTATGGGGTGCATGATGTATGGCTCACCACTATGGCGTCTGACACCCTTGTGTGCCTGACGTGCAAAGTTGAAGGCTTTGGTTATGAGTTCAACTTTTTTGCGGTGCTGTGATGCAAGATAAATGTCGAGCAGTTCCTGAAAGGCCGCGTTTATTGCAGCTTCCTCGTCTATCAGCCGTTTCTCCTCATAATTATCCATGACTCTACTTGTAGATCTTCAAATATTTTCCGGCGCGTATGTTGTTGTTGCGCAAACCGTTCCACTCTTTCAGCTTCTTTACGGAGACCTTGTATTTGAGGGCAATGCCTCCGAGAGTCTCGCCGTTCTTAATCTTGTGACGGATTAGGTCACCGCTTCCGTCATCATTCTTCTTGGCATCCTTGAGCATGGCCGCTACATCCTTATCGGGGAAATATACTGCTGCGTTGTGCTCGTAAATCTTATCCTCGTTCTCTACAAACTTGGAAATCACATCATTAGTAAGTCTGAGCACGTATGTCTCATTCTCTCCGGGGATGATGTCCTTTATGTACTGCGGGTTAAGTGCCCTAATCTCTTCAATGTCGGTCTTGCACACCTCGGCAATCTGTTTGAAGTGCAGGTTCCTGTTGACATGTATTGTGTCGGTAGTTACAGGAATATTCGGTTCCATTGGGCATATCCCATGGTCCTCGTAGAATGTCATGATGTAGTTGGCGGCTATGAAACCTGGAAGGTATCCGCGTGTCTCGCGTGGCAGCCAACGATATATCTTCCAGAAGTCGGTCTTCCCGCCTGAACGCTTGATGGCTTTCTTTACATTTCCGGGGCCGCAGTTGTATGCTGCAATGGCCAGTTCCCAGTTGCCGAACATCGCATATAGGTCGTTCAGGTATGTCAATGCAGCTCTTGTCGATTTCAGCGGGTCGAAACGGTCGTCAATGTAGTTGTTCGATTTCAGGCCGTAGAGCTTGCCGGTAGAGAACATGAACTGCCATAATCCTTTTGCACCGGCTCTTGATTTGGCTTTTGGATTCATGGCCGATTCAATGATGGGCAGATACTTGAGTTCCTGTGGAAGTCCCATTCTGTCAATTTCATTCTCAATCATTGGCATATAGAACTCTGAGATTCCGAGCATGTATGATACTTGTGAACGTGACCTCTTGATGTAGCGGTCAATACAGCTGCGTACCATATTGTTGTATGGCATCCTGACAATTGTAGGCATGCTTGCAAGACGCTTGGCATACATTGTGTCGGTCATGTTTATGTTCTCCCAACCGCTTGTATTGCAGTCGAGCTTCTTGAGCAGGGTACGTGCCTGCCATGTATTGAGGAGACTGTCTGTGTTTTCGGCCATTGCCTCGGGTACATCAAAAAGGCAAGAGTCGCACTCCACCTCCTCAATTGCAATCTCGTACTCGAGTTCTGTGGCTGTTCCTGCAGGCATCTCTGCCTCATAAGCCTCGTTGGCAACCCCGTTTTCCTGGGTGTCCTGTGATGCTTTTTTTATGGAACTGCATGACAGCAAGGTCGCTGTTGCGAAAAGCAAGAGAGTGAATGTTTTGTATATATGCTGCATTTTAGAATGTTATGTTAAAGTTAAGTCCGTAGTAATCTTCGTGAAGGAATTCGTTGCCTCCTCTCATTCTCTGCGGCTCAATGGTGAGGTTTATGTCTTCGGTAATGTCGAAACTTGACAACTGTGCATCGACGTAGGCGTCGACAACCGATACTGCGTATACTCCAATGAATGCGAAAATGCTCATGTCGCGCCAACGACGGTAGCGGTCTTTTCTCTTCTTGAATACGTTTTTCAAGTACTCCTGGTTTGCATCGAAATTGTATCCGGGGCGGAAGAAATCCTTGTATGAATCGGTGTTCGGGTCACTGTCCATGATGTCAAGATATGCCTGGCGGTAATCCTTGTACATCTGTCCATTCCAATTGTAGGCATAGAGGCAGCCTACAAATCCTCCATACACAATGGGGAGTTTCCAGTATTTTCTGTTGTATATCTGTCCGCCACCGGGGATAATCAATGCGAGCCATGTAGCCTTTTTGGGGTCAGGTCTCCATACAGTAATTTTCTTAGCCGGTTCTTCAGTCCCTTTTAAGGCAATAGAAATGCTGTCTGCCGGGTATGCGGCATTGATGTTTCTGTAGATGTTGTCTATGGCAACAGAGTCGGGCATGGAGTATGCCGAGGCAATTGTATCATTTGTCATAGCCTCCAACTCTACCTGTGCGGCAGAGGGATGTGCAAACGCAATGGCCAGCAGAACGGTTGCGCATAGTCTGTATGTCAGGTCCTGGAATTTCACGTTTTACCTGTTGAGTTTGTCAAATATCGATATGATGCGTTCAAGTTCCTTTTCGTCCTTGAACTTGATGCTTATCTTGCCGCTGCCTTTTGCCGAGCATGTAAGCTGTACCGGTGTCTGGAAGAATTGTGTAAGATGCTTCTTGAGCTGGTGGTATACGGCGTCCTGCTTTTTGCCCTCACTTTTCTTCTCTTTGGGTTCCTCGTTATTGCCGCCCTTGATGTTTCTTACAATCTCCTCAACTTCACGCACCGAATAGTGGTTCTTCTCTATCTCGTGAAAAACGTTCAATTGGTCGCTGTGTGAGTCGAGTGAAAGGAGTGCCTTGGCATGCCCCATGTCTATTCTCTTTTCCTTTAGTGCCACCTGTATGGTGCCGGGCAATTTCAGCAGGCGCAGGAAGTTTGCGATTGTAGCACGGCCTTTGCCCATTCTTTTGCTGAGCTGCTCCTGAGAGAGGTTGTGCTGTTCAATGAGCTGCTGATAGGCCAGGGCTATCTCAAGCGGGTTGAGGTCTTCGCGCTGTATGTTCTCAATGAGAGCCATTTCCATGGTGTTCTCATCGTCGGCCTTGAGTATATATGCCGGGATTGTATCCTTGCCTGCAAGCTGTGATGCGCGGAAACGTCTCTCACCGGCGATAATCTGGTAAGTGTCATCCTCCATCTTGCGCAGGGTAATAGGCTGTATTACTCCAAGTTCCTTTATCGAGTCGGCAAGTTCAAGCAACGCATCTTCATTGAAGTCGTGGCGTGGCTGATTGGGATTGGCGTAAATCTTTGCAATCTCAATCTCTCCTATGGATGACGAACCTGATGTGCGGACTGCTTCTGTCGAAATAAGCGCGTCAAGTCCGCGTCCCAATGTGAATTTCTGTTTTGCCATTATCTGTTGTTTCTGTTAATTATTTCCTCGGCAAGTGCAAGATAGTTCTTCGCACCAGTCGACTCTGCGTCGTACATTATTACGGGGATACCCATGCTGGGTGCCTCTCCCAAACGTATGTTGCGCTGTATTACGGTATTGAATACAAGTTCGCGGAAGTGCTTCTTCACCTCGCTGTATACCTGATTGCTCAGTCTCAGGCGTGAGTTGAACATTGTGAGCAGGAACCCTTCGATATCGAGCTGCGGGTTAAGGTTCGACTTGATGATCTTGATTGTGTTCAACAGTTTGCTGATTCCCTCAAGGGCGAAGTATTCACACTGCACCGGTATGATTACCGAGTCGGCAGCAATAAGTGAATTTACAGTAATTAGTCCTAAAGAGGGTGAGCAGTCTATAAGTATGTAGTCATATTTTTCCTTTATGGATACAAGTGCATCGCGCATTATCTTCTCCCTGTTGGGCATGTCGAGCATCTCAATCTCGGCTCCTACAAGGTCTATGTGCGAAGGGATGATGTCGAGTCCCTCAACGCATGTCTTGTGTATTCCTTCCTCGGGCGCAGCTTTGCATATGAGGCATTCGTATATGGAACACTCGATGCTGCGTATGTCAATACCGAGACCTGATGAGGCGTTTGCCTGCGGGTCGGCGTCTATTACAAGTACCTTTTTCTCCAATGTGGCCAATGATGCTGCAAGGTTTATGGCTGTAGTAGTCTTGCCTACGCCGCCTTTCTGATTGGCCAATGCAATAATCTTTCCCATTATTTCTTAACCATTTAGTTCGTGTGAATCCAAATCATGCCTGACTGTAGTAGAGACAATCATGTGCTTGAATCCAGAGGATTGATGCATAATCCTAATGTTTGGCAAAGGTAGAAAAAAAAACAGAATATCTTTTATTGTTTCTTTATTAGTTATGAACAGGCGCGCGGGAAAAGTCATAAAAAGTGTTACAGCGCGCTGTAACACTTTTTATGACAATGATATAAGGCTGTATGCTTAACGTCTGTTCCCTAAAATGCGTAAAAGGTATATGAACATGTTTATGAAGTCCAGATACAGTTCGAGTGCGCCCATCAGTGCCAGTTTGTATGTGCTTTCCGATGTGTCGCCATTGTAGATGGCGTTCTTGAACTTCTGGGTGTCGTATGCTGTAAGTCCTACAAAAATGAGTACTCCCGCATATGTGATTATCCAATAGAGCATACTGCTTCCCATGAAGATGTTGACGATAGAGGCAATGATCAGTCCCAGAATTGCCATCAGCATGATGCTGCCCATTGATGAGAGGTCTTTCTTCGTGAGAAAACCATAAACGCTTGTTGCTCCGAATGTTCCTGCAGTAATGAAGAATGTCAACGCTATGCTCTCTTCTGTGTATAGCAGGAACAGTGTGGACATGCTTACTCCGTTCAGTATCGAATATGTGATGAACATGACAGTGGCTACACCCAGTGACATCCTGTGCAGCATTGCTGCAAGAATGAGTACTAGTACTATTTCAGCAATGATTACTCCCCAAATTATGGCTGGTGTGCTCATCATGGCATACATGATTCTGTCATTGTCCGATACTATCATTGCTGTAAAACCGGTCAGTGCCAAAGCGAGGCTCATCCATATGTACATCATGCGGAAAACCGCAGCCTGAGCACTCTTCTTTCTTGTAAGTCCGATTGATGAAGAATTTCTTTCCATAAAATCTCTTTTCTATTATCTGATAATGAATTTGTATTGTTTTCTTTCGGAACCATTGTCTGTAACCGCGATGTATACGCCTCTTGCAATGCCGGTGACAACTATGGCGTTGCCGTCGCATTTTTTTACAAGTTTGCCGTCGCCAGAATAAACAGCGATGTTTCTTGTGTTGTTCGCTGCAGTTATGATTCCTTCTGCAATTGTGATTCCGTCATTCTCGCCGCCGATGCCTTCTATGGCTGTGTCGTCACCCTTTCTTACAATCTTTACCGTGTAGCTCTCGCCCTGCGCAATGCTCTTCGCCTCAAGGCGGTCACCCGAAACGACAATGTACTGTGTGCCGTTCTTGGCGGCCGACTGTGTCCACTGTAGTGACCACATGTCTTTCATGAGCAAGGGCAGATAGGTGTTCCAGTCGGCATAGTACTGGTTGGTGCCGAATACGCCATACTCGTTGATGTAGCGACCGTCGGCATTGCTGGTTATCTTGTAGCAGTTATTGCCGCTTGCATCAGTCGCAATCTTCCACTCCTGTGCCGTTGTGGGCTCTGCAATCTCTTTGAATGCAGGTGTGCCGCCGCTTCCCTTGATGTTTGTGTTTGTGAGGTATCTGTTGCCGTCCATTATGTAGTAGACCTCATTGCTCTCAATGAATGGTTCGTTGGCTGTACCACCCAATGGGATGATGTCGAATATGTATTTGTCGGTAAGTGCATTTGAATTGCCTTTCTGTATCTGAGTGCCGCTTACGGTCCAGAATCCTGTGCCGGCACTGCCGCCGTTCCTGATTGCATACTTGCCGTTGGCAAGGAGGGTAATCTCATAGGTGTGCCATACGGCCTCATAAGGGTTGGTCTCGTTGCTTACGGTGAAACTGCCATTCTCGTTGAGGTAACGGTTATCCTCAAGATTGATAATCTTGTAGCGGTTTGTGCTCGGGTCAACGCTTATCTTCCACTCCTGGTTCTGTGGACGTATATTGTCCTGCTCGGCCTGGAAAACAGGCTTTGCGCCGGCCTGCTTGTTGTTGTTTGTCAGGTATTTGCCGTTGTACATGATGTGGTATGTACCGTTCTCGAGAACCTGTGCGGGGAAAACGTCGGTGCGGTAGTCGTAGACCTCCTTATACTCGGCAGTGAGTGTGCCTATGATATCCTTCATGAAAGGTTCTATGTGCACGGTGCCGACAGCAGGTGTGGCAACTCGTAAAGAACCTGCAAAATCGCGTGAGCGGAGTGCTGCCTGTGCTTCGTCGTATTCCTTGTATTTCAAGTAGTTGTCAATGAAACTCTCGGGGTCTTTGTTTGCGAGTGCATTGTTCATATCAATGATGCATACACCTCTTTGACCAAGATATTTCATTGCCTCAATCCATGGCTTTATCTCGCTTGTAAGGGCTGGGGCCTCGTTTGTTGTCAAAAGCGTCTCGGCTGTGCTTGCCAGTTTGTAGAACTGTTCGCTGATGGCGGTGTATGCGGCCTCCCTGTCTGTAGCGATGTTGCTGTTGTATATCTCTTTTGCCTTGACAAATTCAGGTGACTCGTCCATGCGGCGCAGGCCGTGTGTGTTTGCTCCCAGGTCGACATTGTTCTCGCAGAAGAAACGGAATGCCTCGTAGTTTTCGGGCATAAGGTATTTCATTGCAGCTTCCCACGATGCATTTGAATCATAGGCCGGCATGTTCCATGTGTAGTCGGCAATGCTGAAGAGTGAAACCTTTGACGCCTCAGCATACTCCATGGGGTTTGCAACGAATCCCGACAGCATGTCGGCGATGTTCAGGTCATTGCCGTATGTGGGGCCCATCAGAAGGTGGTTGATGCAGTAGTCACTCACTGGGTAGTTGAGCCATATATATGCCTTGCGCTTAATCTGGTTGTTGATCCATGTCATGTCGCTATAATTGATCATATCCACCACGCTGTTTCCTGTCCACATGATGTTGATGTCGCTGTCCATCATGGTGCCGAGTGCCGGCAGGTAGATGCTGTTTGCCCAACCGCGGTTATACTGTGTGGGGCATATTGTAAGTGGCTTTACATCGGGGTAAACCTTCTTTAGTTCTGCTGCAATGTAGTTCATCAGCTCGGCCTGCTCGTCGCCGTGTGTTCCGTCATCGCCCCAAAGGTCGTCCCAGAACACGGCGAAACTTCTAACGCCAAGTTCGCACATGGCCTTGAGCTTGTTCACGATGTTTGCCCTGTCGGTGTCATTCCACTGTATGTCCTCGCCCGGGTGGATTGCCCACATGAACTCAATCTTGTTAGCTTTTGCCACATTGACATATTCTGTGATTTTCTGTCCAAGCTCTGTAGGGTACTCCTCGCGCCATTTGCTCTTGTGGTAGGCGTCGTCCTTGGGGCCATAGATGTATACGTTCATCTTCATCTCACCGAACATATGCAGGAGTCCCATGCGGTCGGCTTCACTGTAAGGGTTGCCATAGTAGCCCTCGACCAATCCGCGCTGTGGTACGCTGGGGTAGTCGGTTACGGTGGCGCACATCACGTTTGGCTGCGCTGCCATCTGTGCGAATGTCTGCACGCCATAGTATGTTCCGGCGCCGTCGTTGCCGGCAATGACAACCTTGTTTGCCGAAACCTCAAGGTAGTAACCCTCGGCCTTTGCCGGGATGAGGCTCTCGTATGCTGCCACGGCAGCATCGCCGCGTTCGCCAATGATGAGTTCTACAGTACTGTCTGTTGTACCGAATTTCTTCTTGAAAAGGTAGATGGCATCTGCGTCGGCATCTGTTTCGCCTGTGATGGTGTAACTTGCATCGTTTCCAAATGCTGTTTCATTGCCCCAAGTGATGCTTTGGGGAATGGGGTAGATTGTGGTTGTCTGTGCGTTTGTGTTGAATGAAATTGCCGTAAAGAGCAATGCGGCAAAACCGAGAAACAGTTTTTTCATACTATCGATAGGTTATAATGTTTGCTATGTTCAC
>JAZQZM010000057.1:0-7819 GCA_045634085.1 Bacteroidaceae bacterium | reverse complement strand
AATTAAAAGTATATCAAATTTATTTGACGGTTCGTTTTTCGTTCCTTACTTAACTTAATATCTGTCATTCTAAAAAAATAATAAAATGACCGACACGTTGTACTGCTTGTCTGTATGGAATGTTGTCAAGGATCATCTTGCTTCGTGGCAACCAGCTGTTAGTTGTTTGCCGAAAGCGAGTACAAAGGTAAGGCAATTTTTGAAACTACCAAAACTTTCCCAAAACTTTTTTTGCTGGATTTTTGAACTATTTTAAATACACCCTGATTATCAGCAACTTACGAAACAAACTTTTTTTTTAAAAAAATCGCTTTTTCTAGAGTGCGAATTAAAATACTTACTTGGAAAGGATTTCTTCTAATTTGCGTGCATCAAGGTTCAGCATGAATTTCCCCTCTTTTGCGACGGAAATAGCACCTGTCTCCTCGGAAACTATTATGGCAATCGCATCGGTTTTCTCTGCTATACCCATTGCCGAACGGTGACGCAAACCAAGTTTCTTTGGAATATTCAGGTCGTGCGAAACGGGAAGTATGCACTGTGCAGCAAGAATCCGGTTCCCGCGTATTATTATCGCACCGTCGTGCAAGGGAGCATTCTTGAAGAATATCGCCTCGAGCAGACGCTGCCCGACATTCGCATTTATTGTTTCACCCGTAGATGCAATTTCGTCAAGAGAAACCTCTTTCTCAACAACAATAAGCGCGCCGACTTTCTGCTGCGCCATGCTGACACACGCCATGACAACCGGCATCACCATCTCGTTCTCCTTCTCGATAGAACGCTGCTGAAAGAAACGCGAGAGAAAAGCGCGTACTTTCTTGTGCGAGCCAAGACGTTTGAAGAAGTTGCGCACCTCGTCCTGAAAGATTACGATAAGAGCAACAGCACCCACACTCATCAACTGGTCCATGATAGAGCCAAGCAGGCGCATCTGCAACAACTTGGAGACGACTATCCAGGAGAAGAAGAACAGTAGTATACCGATGAAGACATTGAGAGAGCCCGACTGCTTCATCAACTTATAGAAATAATACAACATGGCTGCGACAAGCGCAACATCCACGACATCCATTATAGAAATTTCCGAAATCATATTCTGTATATTATATAATAAGTATATACAAATCACACCAAAGCCACCACACTACCCTTTCATTGCCATATAAAGTTTGACTGTATCGGCAGCCTCCTTCACATCGTGCACACGCAAAATATCTGCTCCGCCCATCAATGCCGCCATTCCCAAAGCGACAGTTCCTGGAAGAGCCTCTTCAACAGAGACATCAAGCAATTTGGTTATCATAGACTTTCGCGAGACGCCGACAAGAATCGGCGCATCGAGTAGTTTGAATTCGCACAAGTGTCCAAGCATCGTATAGTTCTGCTGCACACTCTTGCCAAAACCAAAGCCCGGATCAACAATAACATCCTTGACTCCGGATTGTCTCAATTGCCACACCTTTGAGGCCAAACGCTGCAACACCTGTGGCAGAAAATCATCATACTCTGCCTTGTCACCTGCAAGCCCCATTGAGTGGGTAAGCACGTAGGGAACATTAAGTTCTGCAATAGCGTGCAACATTGAGTCGTCCCACTCAAATGCAGAAACATCATTTATAATGGAGACATTATGTTCCTTGACGCATTCCCGAGCAACAGCACCACGGAAAGTGTCGACCGAGACAATAGCCTCGGGCAGCTCTTTGTCGAGCAACGACAACGCCTCGTGCAGCCTCGCCATCTCAATATCCTGCGACACGGGTTCACACCCGGGACGCGTTGAACACGCCCCGACGTCAAGTATTGCCGCACCGTCAAGAAGCATCTTCCTGGCACGTTCAACAAACTGCACGCCACCTACACGCGACCCGCTATAGAATGAGTCATCGGTTACATTCAGTATTCCCATGACCAAAGGTTTATCGAACGATAAAAGCCTGCCTTTTATATTTATTGTATAAGCCATTGTCGATACCGCAAATGATTGAAAAAAACAGCAGAGCTGTCAAAGCCCTGATGTAATGCCGAAAAGCAAACTGCGCATTCACGCTTAGCGCAAATGTACAAAGAAAATACAAATCCCGAAACAACACACGCTATCAATTATGCAAATAAACAGTTTTTATCAGGCGATAAATATTAAATTTAACATAAAAAAACGCAGTATAATATTTTTAAGCACTCAAAAGCCCGACAATCTCGCCCTTTGTATTATCTTTGTACAAGAGATTTTATGGCAAGACGCCCATAATCACAAGTCACAAGACAGCAATATAAAAGTCATAGACAGCATAACTGATGAAAAGTACGAGATTCAAGGTTGCCGAGCACATTTTTGATGTAAGCTCCGCCCAGACCGACATAGTAAAGATTCTACCCAATCTTGAACCATTTGTAAGCAGTTGCGACGGCGAGCCGTTGTACACAATAAATATTGACAACAGCATAAACCCGTCTTGGAGAGGTTCCAGAATAGGATACTTCCCCTGTCCGTCGGCAAGTTTTGAGGTATACCGGATGGACAATGGCGCATACCAGATACTCATACTGCAAGACGAAAAGATTCCCTGCACATTCATTGAGAGTGACTGTGAATACAAGCAGTTTTCAATCACCACACGCGGTTCGGAATCAAGCGTCGCTTTTGGGCTCAATAATGCACTGATGGTAATATTCACCATCTGCACATCAAAGCACAAGACCCTGCTCATGCACTCATCGGTAGTCGAGAACGAAGGCAAGGGATACCTTTTCCTTGGAGCAAGCGGCAGAGGCAAGAGTACCCACAGTGACTTGTGGGTGAAACACATCCCCGGCAGCACACTGATTAACGACGACAACCCGGTTTTAAGAATCTCCGAAGACGGCACACCAATTGTATACGGTTCGCCCTGGAGTGGCAAACGCCCAATCTACAGGAACGTGCACTACCCCGTCGGTGGTTTTGCAGCAATTGAACAAGCGAAGGAAAACCGTATACGCAAAGAGAGCATCCCATCGGCATTCGGCATATTACTGAACTCATGTTCTACACTCAAGTTTGACAGGATCATACACATGAATATATGCAACACCGTAAGCAAGGTACTTGAATGCCTGCCGGTACACACACTCTCATGCCGCCCCGACAAGGAGGCTGCCGAAGTTTCAAGCAACGTCCTGAGAGCATGAACAAGACAAAGGCTGACACTATAAAAAGAGTGGACAACCACCTCTTCATGCAGGAAATAAGAAGACAGTTCAACGAGGGTGGGAAGAAAAGCGTCACATTCGTTGTCCGCGGCATAAGCATGCACCCATTCATTGAAAGTGACAGGGATAAAGTTATACTTGCGCCACCCAGAACACCTCAAATAGGTGACGTGGTATTGGCCGAGGTACAAAAAGAGACCTATGCCCTACACAGGGTCATAAGCATAAAAGACGGCATATACACCATGCGCGGCGACGGCAACCCGCTGTGGATGAAAGAACAGTTCACCGAGGAAAATATTGTCGGAGTCGCCGATGCGTTCATCATAAACGGAAAGACAGTTCCAATAGCCGGAAGCCGCTGGCGCAACTGTTCAAGATTCTGGAAACTGATGACGCCCATGCGCAGATTACTTTTAGCAATATACCGAAGAATATAAAAACTACAATAACATGAAAGCAAAGAAAGGATTTGAATTGCAGAACGTATGCGGAGAGCACATTCTGGTTCCCGCTGGTATTGAAAACGTCGACTATAGCCGAATCATCAGCCTTAACCCTACAGCGGCATTCCTTTGGGAAAAGATAAATGCCATGGAGGAATTCACAATTGAGGATATGGTAAGTTCACTGCTCGAGGAGTACGAGGTTGAAGAGGAGATTGCACGCGAGGACTGTAACCTCATTGTTGAGCGTTGGGCCGAGATGGAACTGATAGAAGAATAAGAATTCTTAGAATAGAACACGCGCCGAAAACTCGAGTTTTCGGCGCGTGTCTCTATAAGCGCGACCTATCACTATGCACATTATCGGAACTATTTACGTTTTTATTTTACCAGCACCTTTTTACCGTTGATAATGTACAATCCTTTGCTTGGATTGCCAACTTTTCTACCCTGTAAATCGTAAATCGTTTTAACCTGCCCGTTTTCAGTTTTCACATTGTCAACGCCAGTTGTTCCGGGGAAATGCAAACCTAAAGACTTGCTAAAAGCCGCGCCTTGCTTCAAACTGCCACTTGGCAGGTATGCCTTGTGACCTTTGTTGAGGAATGCTTTCTGCTGATTTTTTTCTTCGCCAACAGTCTGGTTCATCTCTGCTTTGCAGAGCTCTGCCTTGCCGTCGTTTGCAGAAAGTACAAATGCCTCTTCTGTGACATTCTCGGCAACTACAGTACCATTAAACAAACTGTTTATTTCAATAGAGGCTTTATCAAGGATCTCAAACTGATATACTCCGGGCTCCGCATTAAGGACAACACCAACGCCTGCAGGTATTATATTTCCCTTGATTTCGGTGAGCTCAACCCAATCCTCATGCACATCATTTTCGGCAAGGTAGTATGCTGTGACACCATAGGGAACTACTACGGGCACTTGGGCATAGAATGTTGCATATCCCGTCTCGCCAACAGTCACCCCATAGGTTGTCACCTGAGAATCGTAGATTATTGTTCCATTGTGAACATTTGTATAGACACCCAAATAGACATCATTGTCGTTCACCGAGTTGATTGACAGATAGAGCTTCTGCATGCCAGCAAAGCGGAATCCCGTCTTTCCACCATTATGCACATATTCAAATTCTGACGGTGCGCTGTCAAGTACAACAGTTCCCTGTTTGTTATGTTTGTTAGTATTGTCGGCCTCAGCAGAATAGACATACTTACCATTTGCAATGTTCCTGATGACAAAAGTGAAATTGCCCTCTTTAAAACGAGGATATATGCTCCACAACGAGTTCAAATCAAGCGGATATGTACTGTTATTGGCCTGTACCTTTATATCATTGCCTACAGCACGCCACACCTTGTTATTCTCATTAAAGAATGAAATGAGAATCTCATTTGGTGTCTCGCCCGCCTTTGACACAACAAATGGGAACACGATTGTAGCCTCGTAGTTGCTGCCGTTCCATTTCTCGTTGACAAATTCATAGCCATATACTCCTGTAAACGCTGGCCTGTCAATACCCACTGTACCCGTATATGTACCGCAGTACACATTGCCGGCTTCATCGGAAACAGTATATGAAGCCTCCTTGCTTGGTTCGACATACTCCACAAAATTCCACATAGAGGCAAGTATCGGCAAGCCCTTGTCATCGGTATTGTACCAAGTCACCAGGTTGCTGTGATCACCAGGGTTATGTGCGCACGACATCGATCTTGTAGAGATATCGGCAAGCTCAACAGCCGAAATATAATAGCGGCCGTCGTTCTCCTTATAGACATACACGACCGACTCGGTACTGCTCATTGCCCAACGGCCACTCTGTGCGGTTGTTCCATTCAGATAGCGACCTGTACTGCAGTTCTTGAACGAATAGCAGTTTGCACTCTTCTTTGAAACAATCCACGCACTGCCGGTCATATCAGTTCCAAGTGTTATCGTCTGTGCATTGGTATTGCCATTGTCTATGATATGATTGGTGTAATTAACATTCTGAATCTGATACACTGCACCATCGGTCAAGACATCGGTTTGTGGTTCTTCGGGCAATACTACATTTTCCTTGAACTTTGCTACATACTGTGCATTAGCGGTAACAACTAAAGAGTATTCCGCCACTGTGCTCACGCACACGCTATTCAAGTACCAGCCGTCGAATGTATATCCACTGTTGGCGGTAGCCGACAATGTCACTTGCGAATTTTCCTCAACAGCAGCCGAAGCACTCTTGCCATTGACAGCAACACCACCACCGTTTGCAGGCTCAGCTGTAACAGAAACCGTGTATGTTGCTACCGGGTCTGGAGTTGAGCCACCACCTGTTACAGTAAATCCACCGCCGTTTTTGGGAGAAAGTGTAGTAAGCGTATATGCCACACCGCCAATCTCCTCAACCTTGATTATACCGCCACGCATTGAACGTGTTGCTGTAACGAAATCTACATCAACAGAGCCAACATTCACATTGGGCAGCACAACTGCGCAGCTGCCGTCAGTTGCCGGCACTGACTCAGCAAGCACATAATCGAATGTCTCGCCATAGTTTGCCGACATTGTGATGCGCACGCGGCCATCCTTTGTAAAATAATTGCTATTCACGCCCCATGTCACGGTTACCGTCTCCCCTGCCGAATAGCTGTTCTTCTGCGGAGTGAGTGAAGCATTGAAAGCAGTTCCGCCAACAATCTGCACCGTTGCATCCCAAACAGAATAGTTGCTATAAAAAGGATTGGCCGTGAGATAATCATAACCTGTAGCCTCAGGCATATCATTGGCAAGGAAAGCAATGGGGTAAGAACCCGCCGACATTGACGGTACATCGGTACCTTCTGTCACAAAGTAGAACTCCTCGTCATAGATATCGGCCCTGTACTTTGGACTGTAGTCTATCACAGCAGATTCCTGTGGAGCCAAAGAGCAGAAGTGTGGCACATATCCGTCCTCGCCATTGACATCATTGATATTTGCACTGCTGCAGCCGATTGCAGAGTATGTGACAGCGTGCTCATCGGTCGCCAATACAGGTATAGCAATGCAGGCACCCTGCGGAATACGATAAGTATCCTTCATCACATTGGCTTCAAAAACAGGCGCACTGTTGGTGACACTCTTATATGTATAAGCACCTGAAACGCCATGATTCACAGACTCCTCGCGTATCAACAGTATTGATGGATAGGAAAAGAACTCGCCTTCGTTGTCCATGAGACTACCCTCGCCCTGCGAAGTATGGAAATCGGCACCGAACATATGACCAAGTTCGTGCGCCACAACCCATTTGTCGGTCTTTGCATAGCCATTGCTTTTTGTAGAGGAATTATATGCGCCGTTTCCAATAGAAAGACCGGTATTCTCGTCATACTCACTCCTGTGATGTATCCACATACCCACATCATAGGCATCAGAACCCACAGCCTTGTCAGTTAGTTCCGTACCGAAACTCACATTGTAAATATTTTCATCAATCATATTGGGCTGCGACATCACAAGGCGGGCGTCCTCAACAACGTCAAAACATATACCTAACGGCACAAACATACGGTTGGCATACTCCTCGCATTCACGCCAGAAATGCAACACATTATTGTAGTCACTGCCGAGATCCTGCTGGTAAGCCGACACTGTAACAGGCAACGCCAAACGATAATAGCGCATATTATTGTCACCGGGAATGGCATCCTTTGCAACACCACGGGTCTGCGCAGTTGCAAAAGCAAACATGAACATCAAAAATACAAGAATTGCAAATCTTATCCTCTTCATTTTATCTTAATTTTAACATTGCAAAAAAACGAAAAATATAGCACAAAAGCACAGATAATACATTATTTAACAACTACCTAAAAATTTTTCAAGTCTTCTTGGTGCAGTAGCACAAAAAATCAAGCGGCTCACTTTGAGTGAACCGCTTGATTTTTTATATAAGTTTCAATTACTCAGCACGGAGTGTGAAACGCTGGAAGCCTGTAGCTGTAAGCTCCTTGTCGAAGCCCTTCAAGAACTCAGCAACAGAAATCTTCTCGTTCTGGCAGTAGCCCTGCTGGAGCAAGCAAACCTCCTTGTAGTACTTCTGGATACGACCGTCAGCGATGCGTGCGATCATATTCTCAGGCTTACCCTCCTCACGAGCCTTCTCCTCAGCTACTACGCGCTCCTTAGCAATCAAAGTAGGA
>JAZQZM010000056.1:0-35187 GCA_045634085.1 Bacteroidaceae bacterium | reverse complement strand
TGTACCATATTTCTCCTGATAGTAGTTCAAGGGTTTGCGCAAGCGAATCATCGCAACACCACATTCGTGCAATAGAGGTTCCATAAATCTTTTAAATAATTTTCGCTAAAATACAAAAAAAGTCGTTTCAAACGAAACGACAACAACAAAACTATAAAAAAAGTACGTCAATAACAAAAAACGAGGGGGCAAAATTGACAACGGGACATTTTTCATGGCCCGCAACCATAATGCAGTTATACTCCTTGCGCTTCATCACTGTACTCAAATTTTCTGCGAAGATAATAAAAATTTATAATGCACGCACGCGATAGAACAAATTATTTACAACAAAATTTGGACCACCCCACGAAGGCGCAGTCCAAATTCATACATGTCAACGTATCATTTTCCGTCAGCACGGCATTCCGACAAGGCAACCCTGTCGTTAAAAGCCCACACTACCCAATTATAGAAGCATTATTTGGTACCGAAAATACGGTCGCCCGCATCACCAAGGCCAGGAAGGATATAGTTCTTCTCGTTCATACCCTCGTCAAGCGCCGCCAGATAGATGTCAACATCGGGGTGCTGTTCCAGAACCGTCTGCACGCCCTGTGGAGATGCCACCAAAGACATGAGTCTGATATTGTTGAAACCGTCGGCCTTGAGACGCGCAATGGCATCGCATGCACTGCCACCGGTTGCAAGCATAGGATCGGTGAGGATAACCGCACGTTCCTTGTTTGCCGGCATCTTGTAGTAATAGAACACCGGACGGCATGTCACCTCGTCGCGATAGAGACCGATATGGCCGACACGTGCCGAAGGAATCAGTTTCATCAAACCCTCGACCATACCGAGACCGGCTCTAAGGATGGGAACAATGACAACTTTCTTTCCTGCAATCTTTGGCGCATTCATCTTCATAAGAGGAGTCTCAATCTCCTCATATGTCAAAGGCATGTCTCGGGTAATCTCATAACCCATAAGCATTGAAATCTCTTCGAGCAACTCTCTGAACTTCATCGTTGAAGTCTCCTTATTACGCATGATGCTCAACTTGTGCTGCACCAGCGGATGGTCTATTAAGTGCAAGGCCATAGTAATTGTATTTATGATTAGTAATATACGATTGCGAACAACCGCCATACATCAGCGCAGACATCATCTGCACAAAAATTGCGGTTGACTACAAATATAGCATATGTTTTTGAAAAACGTCATTATTTCATTTCATTTTTATATTTTTGCAATAATTTGAACTATTTACATTATCAGAATCACACTATGAAAAAGAGGAAAGCCTCCGACTGCAAGACCGAGAAGGACACCAACCGACGTCCCGCAGGAACGACTGGCACCACAAGACTCAGCCCGCTTAAAAAGACCATCGTTGGTGCCCAATTCCTGTTCGTTGCGTTCGGCGCAACAGTACTTGTACCGCTATTGGTAGGCATGGACCCGTCGGTAGCCCTCTTCACCGCAGGAATAGGAACTTTGATTTTCCACCTGATAACAAAAGGCAAAGTACCCATCTTCCTTGGAAGCAGCTTTGCATTCATAGCACCGATAATCAAAGCCACTGAAATTTACGGCCTGCCCGGTACCCTTTGCGGCCTTGCCGCCGTAGGTGCTGTATACGGAGTGATGAGTGCGCTGATACGCCTACGAGGAGTAAAATTCATAACCAACCTATTCCCACCTATCGTCGTGGGCCCTGTAATCATGCTCATCGGTCTGTCATTGGCCGGAACCGGCGTCAACATGGCAAAGGAGAATTGGGCGCTGGCAATCACCGCATTGTTGACCACCGTCGCTGTATCACTGTTTGCCAAAGGATTGTTGAAGCTCATCCCAATCTTTGCCGGAATATTCGTCGGATACATCACGGCTACAATATTCGGCTTAGTCGATTTCCAGCCGGTTGCCGAAGCCGCATGGTTCTCGTTGCCGCAATTCGTAAAGCCCGAGTTCTGCTGGGAAGCAATCATATTCATGATTCCCGTTGCAATAGCCCCTGTCATTGAGCACATCGGCGACGTATATGCAATAAACGAGGTTACCGGCAACGATTATGCAAAGGACCCCGGACTGCACCGCACGATGCTTGGCGACGGCGTGGCGTGCATGACAGCCTCACTCATAGGTGGACCTCCGGTAACGACTTACTCTGAGGTGACAGGCGCAATCTCGCTGACCAAGATTTCAGACCCTTCAGTACTCCGCATTGCCGCAGTATTCGGAATCCTCTTTTCCGTAGTGGGCAAGATGAGTGCGTTGCTGAAGACTATCCCCGGTTCCGTTTTAGGCGGAATAATGCTGTTGCTATTCGGAACAATAGCATCGGTAGGCATCAACACCCTGATAAAGCACAGAGTCGACATGGGCGATACACGCAACCTGGTGATTGCATCGCTTATCCTCATACTTGGAATTGGAGGCGCCGAAATGACATTCGGCAGCATGACAATTGGCGGCATCGGCCTGGCTGCCCTGGTAGGAGTGATACTGAACCTGATTCTTCCTAAAAGCAAGTCAAAATAAAACATCCTGATAACACGAATAGGGGTCGGCAACGTTGCCGACCCCTATTATTCGCATCAATGTTTACAAGTATTATTTCGTATAGTTCTTGTGGAATTCCACCACAGCTTCGATACCCTTACGGAAGATATCAAGACTGAAGTTCTCGTTAGGTGAGTGGATTGCATCACTCTCAAGACCGAATCCCATAAGCACCGTCTTCACGCCAAGAATCTTTTCAAAGTCACTGATAATGGGAATACTTCCGCCACGGCGTACTGCAAGAGGTTTCTTGCCGAAAGCCTTCTCAAAACCTGCCTCAGCAGCCCTATACGCGGGAAGAGTTATAGGACATACATATCCCTGACCGCCATGCATAGGAGTTATCTTCACCCTCACGCACTCTGGCGCAAGCGAAGAGAAGTAATCGACAAACATCTTAGAAATCTTCTCATGATCCTGATGCGCAACAAGGCGACAAGAGAGTTTCGCATAAGCCTTGGATGGCAACACAGTTTTGCTTCCCTCGCCTGTGTATCCGCCCCAGATTCCGCACACATCGAACGACGGACGGCAACTATTGCGTTCAAGAGTGGAATAGCCCTTTTCACCACGCAGAGCATCAACATCGATTGCAGCACGGTACTTGGCCTCATCGAAAGGAATTGAAGCAAGCATGTCGCGTTCCTCTTTCGACAGTTCCTCAACATCGTCATAGAAGCCAGGAATTGTTATACGGCCATCCACATCGGTCATCCTTGCAATCATCTCGCAAAGTACATTGATGGGGTTCGCAACAGCACCACCGAAGTGACCGGAATGCAAATCGCGGTTAGGGCCTGTAACCTCAACCTCCCAATAGGCAAGTCCGCGAAGACCCGTTGTGAGAGAAGGCAACTCTGCGCCCAACATACTGGTATCGCTTACAAGAATGACATCAGCCTTCAGCAGTTCCTTATTTTCCTTAAGGAACGCATTGAGGCTTGGCGAACCGATTTCCTCCTCGCCCTCAAATATAAATTTCACGTTATGTTTCAGAAGACCGTTCTTGACAACATACTCGAACGCCTTTGCCTGAATCATAGCCTGACCCTTGTCATCATCGGCACCGCGCGCCCAAATGCGGCCATCCTTGACTACCAGTTCAAAAGGATTTGTATTCCACAAGTCAAGCGGCTCCACAGGCATCACATCGTAATGCGAGTAGACAAGTACAGTAGGCGCCGCTGGGTCCACAATCTTCTCGGCATATACAAGTGGATTACCCGTCGATGGCATAACCACGGCCTTGTCAACACCCGCCTCAAGCAGAAGCTCCTTCCACCTTTGGGCACACGCTGCAATATCGGGCTTATGCTCAGCCTTTGCGCTTATACTCGGAATCCTTATCAAAGACTCCAGTTCCTCAAGGAAACGTTCCTCATTCTCCTGGATATATTTCTTTACCTCCATATTTTATATTGTTTTAATTATCACTTTTTGCGAAGATAATAAAATTACCTGACAAAAGAGCCGATATTAATAGATTATAACATTCTGTAGAAAGATTCACTACCCTACGCACAGGACGTTTCACAAAAAAACTTGTCGGGATTTTGTTTTCCTCACCTTTTGTAGTATCTTCGCAACGCAAAAGAAAAGTACAGCCGAATTAGCTCAGTTGGTAGAGCAACGCATTCGTCCAAAACTTGACAAGGAGCAGGTCTGGGGGAAAGCACTCTGCAAAGCTAAAGGCCACATATACAAAAAAAACAAATGCCGAATTAGCTCAGTTGGTAGAGCAACGCATTCGTAACGCGTAGGTCTGGGGTTCGAGCCCCCAACTCGGCTCATGAAGGCTGCATTGTAGCAGCCTTCAATCATTTCAAACGCCAAAGGATGTCGAACAGTTATTTCAGATTCAAGCAATTCACCATTGAGCAGGAAGATTGCGCCATGAAGGTAGGAACCGATGGTTGCCTGCTCGGCGGTTGGTTCGACTGTTCTACCAGCCAAAGGATTCTGGACATTGGATGCGGAAGCGGACTCATCGCCATTATGGCAGCACAGCGATGCGGCGCCACCATAACCGGTATCGAGATTGAGCAAAAGGCCGCTGGGCAAGCAGCAAGAAATGTAAAGAATTCTCCATGGAACAACAGAATTAAAATCATTAACTGCGACATTCTGCAATACACGCCGCAAGAAGCGTTCGACACTATAGTCAGCAATCCGCCATACTTCGTCAACAGCCTTAAATGCGACGAGACTTCACGTACGCTTGCACGGCACAGTGACACACTCAATTGTGAGAACTTTTTCGAAAAAACAGCAAGCTTACTATCCACACACGGGAAGATATCAATAGTGATACCTACCGACATACTTGAAGATTGGAAGGACGCTGCCGCACTGAGTGGATTCTCCCTGTCTCGCGCAACATTCGTAAAGACCACCCCACGAAAGATGCCAAAGAGAGTGCTTGCTGAATTCATTCGCGCATATACCTGTGACACACACACCGAAACCCTCATCCTTGAAGACGAGCCAGGCGTATACAGCAAAGCCGCGCAAGAGATATTGCGCGACTTCTACCTAAAAATTCTGTAAAATTATTTCTTAATTTATTTTACATTACCTGCAACTACGTCATAGAATTGACGGTAAATAGGCACTGGAGCACATGTTCCGTTCCAACCTTTGCAGGCAAGCACATTCAATCCCGAAGGAACGACTTCAATAACAAGATTAGCCTCCATCATACATGGCTCACCATCGTAATGTACGGGGCCCGATGCCTTTCTTGTTATCCTTATCCAGGGAACAGAAAGCGTCACCACACGGTCGCTGCTGTCAATATTGTTATTAAACAGTTGGTTAGCCAATATTGGGGCCTCGACCGGCAAGAAAGGTTTGAGAATCGAAACATTCAGCAAACCATCACGCATGGATGCATGAGGTGTTATATACGCATTATTTCCATACTGCGAAGCATTACCGCACGCTATCATGAAAGCCTTGTAACGCTTGGTCACATTATAAGCCTCTACCTCATACTCCTCGGGCTTGTACTTTACCAACTCCAGGAGTGTATTCTGTACATACCCCAAAAGACCACGATTTGTACTCGAAGCAAACTGATTGCTGACAACAGCATCAAAGCCCACACCGCAAGCACAGAAAAAAGGACGGCCGTTCAACTTGCCATAGTCAATACAAACCACCGAAGATTTGTTAATGAACTGAATGGCTTTTACAGGATCAAGAGGAAGTCCCAAATGACGGGCAAAGCCATTTCCCGACCCACAGGGAATCACACCTAGGGCGATATTGGTATGGACAATAGCGGCACCGACCTCATTGACAGTACCGTCGCCGCCTACTGCAACAATCACATCAACTCCCCCTTGTTCGACAGCCTTACGGGCAATTTTACCGGCATCTCCAACCTGTTGGGTATATTCTATCCGCAGACTGAAACGTTCCTTGTCAAGGTATTTTTCAATCAGCATCGGCATCTTGTGCTTTTTCTGGACACCAGACCTGGGGTTTACAACAAACAATATATTCTGTTTATTTTCCAAAGCCATTCTTGCATTTTTGTTACACTTTACAAAGATAGCACAAATATGTTAAACACAATTGACAATTTGTATAAATTAACGTTTTCCACACGCCCACAACAGAGCAATCCAGGCTCATTATAAAAATCCTATATTTTTATATATATTATAATTATATTTTGAGTAAAAAATTTCCACGTACCGACAAAAAACAGTACATTTGTAAGTTTCAATGAAATACTAGTAAAAAAAATATATACTCTTTAACAGAAACAACTAATATGAGCAGAAAGGATATTGACATGAATTTTGACCCAGCCGATATGGAGGACATTGACAACCCCATATCCATCATTGCAGACATAAAGAGTGAAGAAGCGAACGAAATCATAGAGGGAAAGAGAATGCCTGTACTACCCCTGCGCAACATGATACTGTTTCCCGGAGCCATACTGCCTGTCACTGTAGGACGCAAATCGTCACAGAAACTGATTGACGCAGTCAAGGACACCGACATTAAAATAGCTGTCGTATGCCAAAAGGACCCCAAGACCGAGGAGCCTGGTTTCAAGGATGTATATACAACAGGCACTACAGCTAGGGTTGTCCGCGTATTGGAGTTACCCGACAACGTAACAACTGCAATCCTGCAGGGAATACAAAAAATTGAACTCGAAAGCATCGAGAGCCATTTCCCTTACTTGGAAGGCACTGTCAGCAGCATACCTGAGACTGTAGAAAACGACAAGGAATTCCACATGTTGGTAAAAAGTTGCAAGGAAGTAGCAATGGAGATTCTCAGAATGTCGGAGAACGCAGAAGAGGCCGCTTTCAACATGAACACCATTCACGAAGAGGTGCAGCTGCTGAATTTCCTTTGCACCAACATCAAGATGCCGATTAAGGACAAGGTTTCATTGCTATGCGACAGTTCCATTAAAGAACGTGCTTACCGTCTTCTGACCATCCTTGACCGTGAGAAACAGTTCATGGACCTGCAGCGCCACATCATACAGAAGACACACAGGGAAATTGACCAGCAGCAGAGAGAGTACTTTGTACAGCAGCAAATCAAGAACCTGCAGGAAGAACTCGGCGGCAGCATACAGGAGCAGGACAGCATGGAACTGCGAGAGAAAGCCGATTCAAAGAACTGGAGTCCTGCTACAGAAGAGATTTTCGAGAAGGAGTTGGCAAAGCTCGACCGCATTAACCCGCAGAGCCCCGACTACCACGTGCAGTTGAACTACCTGCAGCAGTTCGTGAGCCTGCCTTGGGGCAAGTGCACAACCGACAATCTTGACATCAACAATGCCAAGAAAGTGCTTGACAGCGACCACTACGGCCTTGACAAGGTAAAGGAGAGAATCCTTGAGCACCTGGCTGTAATCAAGATGCGCGGTGACCTGAAGTCACCCATCATCTGCCTCTATGGTCCTCCGGGAGTAGGAAAGACATCACTCGGAAAATCAATCGCAAAGTCGTTGAAGAGAGAGTATGTAAGAATGTCGCTTGGAGGCATCCATGACGAATCGGAAATACGTGGACACCGCAGGACATACGTAGGTGCCATGCTAGGACGCATACTCAAGAACATTGTCAAGGCAGGATCGGACAACCCGGTATTCATACTTGATGAGATTGACAAGGTAGGCAAAGACAGAATGCACGGTGACCCGTCATCGGCACTGCTCGAAGTCCTCGACCCCGAACAGAATCAGGCATTCCATGACAACTTCCTCGATGTTGACTACGACTTGTCAAAAGTGATGTTCATTGCAACGGCAAACAATCTTTCCGACATCCCGGCCCCACTGCTCGACCGCATGGAGCTGATTGAGGTAAGCGGTTACCTCACCGAGGAGAAGATTGAAATTGCCAAGCGCCACCTTATACCAAAGGAGAAGGAGGCCAACGGTATCGCAAAGGAGAAGGTCACCATAGGCAAGGCTGCATTGGAACAGATTATAGAGGGCTACACACGCGAATCGGGCGTCAGGACTCTCGAAAAGAAAATTGGCAAGATATTCCGCCGACTTGCATGCCAGAAAGCAACGACAGGCGATATTGAAACAAAGAGTGTAAAACCCGAAGACCTGAAAACACTGCTGGGCGTGAGAGAGTTCTCACGAGAGAAGTATCAGGGCAATGAGTATGCCGGCGTAGTCACAGGCCTCGCATGGACAGCCGTAGGTGGCGAAATACTGTTCATTGAGACAAGCCTCAGTCGCGGCAAGGGAGAAAAGCTGACACTTACCGGCAACCTTGGCGACGTAATGAAGGAGTCGGCAATGCTGGCGCTGGAGTACGTGAAGTCACATGCCGGCGAAATGGGCATTCCCAACGAAGTGTTCGAGAAGTGGAACATTCACCTGCATGTACCCGAGGGAGCTATCCCCAAAGACGGTCCGTCGGCTGGTATAACCATGGCGACTGCACTTGTGTCGGCGTTGACACAGCGTCAGGTAAAACCAAATATCGCCATGACCGGAGAGATAACATTGCGTGGCAAGGTGCTGCCAGTTGGCGGTATCAAGGAGAAGATTCTTGCAGCAAAGCGTGCGGGCATAACCGACATAATCATCTGCGAGGAGAACAGACGCAACATTGAGGATATTCCCGAGATGTACGTGACAGGACTTACTTTCCACTACGTAAAGGACATCAAGGACGTGCTTGACATTGCACTGCTCGACAAGAAAGTAAAGAATGCAATAAAACTGACCGACTGATACATTTGAGAAAATTACCGGATTAACAACACTACAGAACCTGTACAAAGTGAAATTCAATCTGCTACATACCGACAGCGGCAGCAAAGCACGCGCCGGAATACTTTCAACCGACCACGGTGATATAATGACCCCGATATTTATGCCTGTAGGCACAGTGGGGTCGGTCAAAGGAGTACAGATACCCCATCTTAAAGATGACATCAAGGCACAGATAATACTGGGCAACACATATCATCTTTACCTACGTCCGGGACTCGACGTGCTTGAGAAAGCCGGAGGTCTTCACAAGTTCAACTCCTGGGACCGCCCTATTCTTACCGACAGCGGTGGCTTTCAGGTGTTTTCCCTCAAAGATATACGCAAGATGAGTGAAGAGGGCGTGGAGTTCCGTTCGCATATAGATGGCTCAAAGCACTTCTTCTCGCCCGAACGTGTGATGGATATCGAACGCAGTATCGGAGCCGACATAATAATGGCTTTTGACGAGTGCACTCCCGGCACTGCCGACTACAGCTATGCAAAGAAATCAATGGAAAGGACACACCGTTGGCTCGACCGATGCATCGGCAGACTCTCGGAGACAGAGCCAAAGTACGGATATGAGCAGCAGTTGTTCCCGATAGTACAGGGTTGCGTCTACCCCGACCTACGCCGCCAGTCGGCCGAGTTCATCGCATCAAAGGAGGCTGCAGGCAACGCTATCGGCGGACTGGCCGTGGGCGAACCAGCAGAGAAGATGTACGAGATGATCGAGGTGGTAAATGAGATTCTGCCCACCGACAAGCCACGCTATCTGATGGGAGTAGGTACTCCTGCAAACATCCTCGAGGCCATAGAACGTGGTGTGGACATGTTCGACTGCGTAATGCCCACACGCAACGGACGCAACGCAATGCTCTTTACAAAGAACGGCATAATAAACATGCGCAACGAGAAGTGGAAGTACGACTTCTCGCCTATTGAAGAGGACGGAGCATCATTTGTCGACACCCTCTACACCAAGGCTTATCTGCGCCACCTGTTCGTAGCACAGGAGTTGCTTGCACTTGAGATTGCATCGATACACAATCTGGCATTCTATGTATGGCTTACACAGGAGGCACGCAAGCACATACTCATGGACGACTATGCAAGTTGGAAGAAGAGCATGCTCGAGAACGTGACACGCAGATTATAAACAGCAAAAAAGAAGAACACAAGAGAACGGCATTGTATGAAATGGCTTGATTACTTTAAACTCCAGAAACTGGACTGGTACATCATAAAGAAGTTTTTGGGAACATACTTTTTCTCACTGATGCTTATAATTGTAGTCATTGTAGTTTTTGACTACAACGAGAAGATTGACAAGTTCGCCACATCGAATGCTACAACCAGCGAAATCATATTTGACTACTACCTGAACCTTGCACCCTACTATGCAAACACATTCAGTGCGCTATTCGTGTTCATAGCAGTCATATATTTCACGTCAAAACTTGCCGACGACTCGGAAATCATAGCAATGTTCGCATCGGGAGTGAGTTTCGGCAGGCTCATGAAACCTTATATGGTATCGGCTGGCATAATCGCACTCATGACCTTTACACTGAGTGCTTATATCATTCCTGAGGGCAACAAGACAAGGCTCGCCTTTGAACAGGCACACAACAGGAAGAAGAAGATTGAAGCTGCAAGCAACATTCAGGTCAAGCTTGATGACAGCACCATCGCCTTCATTGAAAGATTTGAGAGCCGCAACAACATGGGCTGGCGATTCTCACTTGACAAGTTCGAGGGCAAGAAGCTTGTTTCGCGCATGACCGCGAACAACATCACCTACAACCCGGACAAACCCGGCACATGGACCGCGCGCCGCTGGGTAATAAGAGAACTGAAGGACGACAAGGAGGTAATACGTTCAAGCAACAGAGAGGCGATTGACACCGTGTTGCCTCTTGAACCTACAGACTTCCTTATCTCCGAGGGCGAACAGGAAACCATGACAAGCCCGCAGCTCAGCGAGTACATAGAAAAACAGAAGGCACGCGGAATGGGTAATCTGAAGCAGTTCGAAATAGAATACCACAAACGAATAGCCATGTCATTTGCGGCATTCATCCTTACAATCATAGGTGCCTCACTCTCATCAAGAAAAAGAAAAGGAGGCATGGGATTATCGTTGGGTATTGGATTGGGACTCAGTTTCTCATACATCATGTTCCAGACCGTATCATCGGCCTTCGCCGAGCAGATGCCGGTGATACTTGCCGTGTGGATACCCAATATCCTATTTACAATAATTGCAATATATCTCTATCGTAAAGCACCAAGATAAAAAGACAAGATGTATTTCGACGAATTTGATTTTGAAGACGAAGTGCTTGATGCACTTGACGCAATGAATTTCGTAAAGTGTACCCCAATTCAGGAGCAGACACTGCAACCACTGATGGAGGGACGCGACCTCATTGGAGTTGCACAGACAGGAACAGGAAAGACGGCGGCATATCTGCTGCCTGTACTCAACAGACTGTGCACCGGCAAGTACCCCGAGGATGCAATCAACTGCATCATCATGGCGCCGACACGTGAACTGGCCCAGCAGATTGACCGCCAGCTCGAGGGTTTCACATACTTCATGCAAGTATCAAGCGTTGCCGTCTACGGCGGCAATGACGGACAGCGTTACGAACAGGAACTGCGCGGAATGGCAAAGGGCGCAGACATCATAGTAGCAACACCTGGAAGACTAATAAGCCACATCAACCTTGGCAACATTGACCTTTCAAAGGTATCATTCTTCATCCTTGACGAGGCCGACCGCATGCTCGACATGGGTTTCTGCAACGACATCATGACCATAGCCAAGCAACTGCCGAAAGAGAGACAGACAATGCTCTTCTCGGCAACCATGCCCGAGGAGATACGCCGTCTAGCAAAAGAGATACTCAATGACCCTGTACAGATAACACTTGCACTGGCAAAGCCAGCCGAAGGAATCACCCAGCAGGCATACATATGCCACGAGGGGCAGAAAATGGGCATCATCAACAAGATATTCGAGACCGAAAGCAGCGAACGCGTGATACTCTTCGCATCGCGAAAGACCAAGGTCAAGGAGATTGCACGTGCCATTCGCAAGCATGGTTTCAACGTGGGCGAGATGCACAGTGACCTCTCACAAAGTGAACGTGACGAAATCATGTTCCAGTACAAGAGCCGCAAAATTGACATGATTGTGGCAACAGATATCCTTGCCCGCGGCATTGACATTGATGACATACGCATTGTGATAAACTACGATATTCCGCGCGACTGCGACGACTACATTCACCGCATAGGCCGCACTGCACGTGCCGGCAGCAAAGGACGCGCCATAACATTCGTATCGGATGAGGACCAGGAGTTCTTCGGGCGCATTGAGGAATTCATTGAGCAGAACGTGACAAAGATGGACGTCCCCTCAGAACTAGGCGAGGCTCCGGCATACGAGCCAAAGAAGAAAAAGCAGAAGAACAGTGCACACAAGGGCAATGGAAGAGGCGGAAGAGCCCCACGCAACAACAAAGGTGGCAATGAGAAGAAAAATAACGGCAACGGCAAGAAGCGCGACGCCAATCACCGGAAGCCGGCATCAATGCCACAAGAGCCCAAGGAGTCCAAGGAACAGCCACAGGGTAAAGAGAGTGCTCCACAAAGTGAGAACAAGGAGAAAAAGAGAAGGAACAACCGACGCCGTTACCGCAAGCCACATAAAAAGGAGGGCGGTACACCGCAGTAAAATTGACTTTAGAGCATGGCTATAATAAAGGAGGTAAGAGGTTTTATACCAGTTATTGGCAAGAACTGCTACCTGGCAGAGACAGCAGCAGTCATTGGTGACGTAACAATGGGTGACAACTGCTCAATATGGTTCGGCACTGTACTGCGCGGCGACGTGAACAGTATAACAATAGGTAACAACGTCAACATACAGGACGGTGCTGTAGTGCACACCCTGTACCAGCGTTCAAAGACAGTAATAGGAGACAACGTATCCATTGGACACAACGCAACCGTACATGGAGCAACGGTAGAAAGCAATTGCCTCATAGGAATGGGAGCAACCATCCTTGACAACGCCGTCGTTGAAAGCGGTGCCATAGTTGCAGCGAATGCGCTTGTCACTTCGGGCATGCGCGTCGAGAGTGGATGGATATATGCAGGCGTACCGGCCAAGAAGATAAAGGAGGTAAGCACAGAACAACAGAAAAACATTGTAAAACGCATTGCCGACGATTATATAATGTACGCATCATGGTACAAAAATGAAACTGAGAACGGAAAGGTTAAAACGGAAAAGTGATTTTGCATTTCAGCTCATACAAAAAATATAAACAAATAATAAACCATTATGAAACATCTATTTTCACTACTGACAGCAATGGTCATTGCAGCAGGTTCTTTTGCAGGCAATGATGTGACATTGCGCGATGTAATGTACGGAGGCTTCTGGCCCGAGACATACGCAGCCATTGAACCTATGGCCGACGGCGAGCACTTCGCACGCATGAGCAGTGACCGTACAATGATTCTCAAAGGTTCTTTCAAGAACGGCGAGATTGTAGACACACTGTTCAATGTTGCTACAGCACGCGGATTCGACCAGAAACGTATTGACGGTTACCAGTTCTCACCCGATGAGAGACTGATTCTCCTGCAGACAAAGACACGCAGCATCTACCGTCATTCATTCACGGCAGAGCACTACATCTACAACCGCAAGAACAACAAGGCCGAAGTTCTCTCGCAGAACGGTGCGCAGCAAGTTCCCAAGTTCTCGCCCGACGGCACCATGATTGCATTCGTACGCGACAACAACCTGTTCCTTGTTAAGTTGCTCTTCGGCAACAGCGAGTCACAGATTACAAAAGACGGCGAATTCCGCAAGATAATTAACGGTATCCCCGACTGGGTTTACGAGGAGGAGTTTGCGACCAATTGCTCATTCGATTTCAGTGCCGACAGTAAGGTAATTGCATATATCAAGTACGACGAGAGTGAGGTAATGATGTACGACATGCCCATGTACAGCGGAAGCACGAGCAAGGAGTACTTCGACTTCAGCCAACCTTACAGTTTCAAGTACCCTGTTGCCGGCGCTGCAAATGCGAAGGTATCGGTCCACTCTTTCGACATCAAGAGCAGAGTGACACGCCAGCTCGATGTGAACATCCCCGAGGAGGGTTATATTCCACGCATCAAGTTCACAAAAGACCCCGAGATGCTTGCCGTAATCACACTCAACCGTCACCAGAGCATCCTTGAAATACAGGCAGTGAATCCGCTTTCGGGAGTAAGCAAGACAATTCTGCGCGAAGAGAGTGACACATACCTCAACGAGCAGACATACAGCGGCATCGAGTTCCTTGACAAGCATTTCGTATTCCAGAGTGAACGTAGCGGTTTCAACCAGCTCTACCTGTACAACCTTGCCGGCGAACTTGTACGCCCCATCACAAAAGGCAATTATGAGGTAAAGAAGTTCTACGGTTGGGACAGCAAGAAGAACGAGTTCTACTACTCAAGCAACGAGGGCAGCCCACTGCGTGAGAGTATATATAAGGTAAACGCCAAGGGCAAGAAAACCAAGCTCAGCAAGCGCGAAGGTACCAACTCGGCAGTCTTCAGCAGCGGCATGAAGTACTTCATCAACACATACTCAAGCATTGACACCCCACACACCGTAACAACAAACGACAGCAATGGAAAGGAACTGAAGACACTCATCGACAACAAGGCGCTTACCGAAAAGCTTGCCAAGTTCGACATGCCTTCAAAGGAGTTCTTCACATTCACTACAACCGATGGTGTAGAGTTGAACGGATGGATGGTAAAGCCATACGATTTTGACGAGTCAAAGAAGTACCCTGTCATACTTTTCCAGTACAGCGGCCCCTACTCACAGCAGGTACACGACAGTTGGTATATCGGCAACTACGGCAATGCAATGTTCGAGAGCTACATGGCAGGCGAGGGTTTCGTCATGGTATGCGTTGACGGACGTGGTACAGGCGGACGCGGTACTGAGTTCGGCAAGTGCACCTACCTGAAGATTGGACAGTATGAGCCGGCCGACCAGGTTCAGGCAGCCATGTATATGGCATCACTCCCATATGTAGACAAGGAGAACATCGGTATCTGGGGATGGAGCTTCGGCGGTTACAATACACTGATGTCCATGAGCCAGCCCGAGGGCATTTTCAAAGCCGGCGTTGCTGTTGCAGCACCAAGTGACTGGCGTTTCTATGACACTGTGTACACCGAACGCTACATGCGCACTCCAAAGGAGAACAAGGAGGGATATGACAAGGGCTCAGCAGTTGTCAATGCAGGCAACCTCAAAGGACACCTGTTGCTTGTACATGGAACAGCCGATGACAATGTACACCTGCGTAACATGATACATTACATAGGTGCACTCACTCAGGCAAACAAGAAGTTCGAGACAGCACTCTACCCCGACAGCAACCACAGCATCTACCACGGTGCAAACACACGTTTCCACCTCTTTGAGCAGATTGCAGAGTTCTTCAAGGCAAATCTGAAGTAATAAAGGAATTTCCATATAAGCAAGAGGCGATGCCAGTTGGCATCGCCTCTTGCTTAACTTATAATACCCTGTTCAGAACTTTATGCTTGATACATGTTCGACGAGACGCTTTTCATCACAGGAAACGACATTAATATTTCCATCATCAAGTCTGAATACTGTCTTCATACTATAAAGTCCACTGAATTGATTCCAATATGAACACGTAAACACGGCTTCATTGCCGCAGACCGTAACCCGAGGCATAAGCGTCTCCGTATCCAGTGCAAAAACAGCATCCTTTACCGCAATTCTATCATTCGCGAAGAAATCATACAGACCTACTGTATCAGGGAACAACGATGCGAGTGACTCGGTTCCACAAATAAAATACCTGGCACCGTAATTCGCATGCCAAAATTTAGGGAACAGATTCCTAAGGTTATTCAATATCCAGGCATCCAGAACACATTCAGGCAAAATTGAGAATTTAAAATAACCAAGAATAGAAGGTACTGAGGCGATATCTCTCCCATACCCCCATATTCCACTTATAAGACAATCATCATTATAAGCACATGACTCTGTTTCATCCACAACGCTTTTCATCGGCGGATACCACTGAGTTGTTGCCGTACACTTGTGGATATATGGTATAAACTCATATCCATAATCATCACAGCCATACCTGAAAGATGACAACATATAGCCTTCATGCAGAGATGCATGAGGCAAAAGGGACAGAATGAAATCGTAGGATTCATCCTTGCTCAAATCCAATGGCCCTACAGCTTTGATAAATGCCTTGAGTCTATCCCCTACAGAGTACGAGGAAACTGTAAACGACATGTCTTTTTCCATAGCAGTCATATATTAGCCCGGCAACATACACAGACAGAGACAATCCGCCGGGAACTGTCACTATACCATATCACACTCCAACACTCAAGCGCCCTCAGTAATTCTACAAACCGGCTGAGCAATTGCAAAAACAAGGAGAAGCCTTTGCAAACCTATCCTTGTTCTCATTTATTACGTATTACCTCACGCACTGTACTACAATGCGCCGTGCTACATCACCGGTTTGGCTGGCGCTGCAAATGCAAAGACGATAAACGATATCAGCGCAATTGCAATGACTATCATCGCAACTTTCTTGAGTGTCTTATGGCGCTTGAGTGATGATTTGCGTTTGCGGTCCTTCTCAATGCGCGCCGCGCTTTTCTTTCTTGATTTCTCAGCCATGGTTACTTTTCCTTAATATCTACAACGATATTCAGTTCTGTAAGCTGCTCTGGCTCAAGAACCGAAGGTGCGTCAATCATTGTGTCGCGGCCTGAGTTATTCTTTGGGAACGCAATGCAGTCGCGGATTGAATCGAGACCTGCGAAGAGGCTCACCCAACGATCAAGACCGTAAGCAAGACCACCGTGAGGAGGCGCACCATACTTGAAGGCATCGAGCAACCATCCGAACTGCTGCTGTGCGCGTTCTGGTGTGAAGCCAAGGAGTTCGAACATCTTGTTCTGCAACTCGCTGTCATAGATACGGATTGAACCGCCACCTACTTCAACACCATTGATAATCATATCGTATGCATTGGCGCGTACTGCACCCATATCGGTATCGAGAAGAGGAATATCCTCGGGCTTTGGCGATGTGAACGGATGGTGCATTGCCATGTAACGACCCTCCTCCTCGCTGTACTCGAAGAGTGGGAAGTCAACCACCCACAGGCAAGAGAACTGGTTCTTGTCACGCAGACCAAGTTGGTTACCCACCTCAAGACGTAGCTCGCAAAGCTGCTTGCGTGTCTTCATTGTGTCGTCACCGCTGAGGATGAGGATAAGGTCACCCGGTTCGGCATTGAAAGCTGCCTTCATTGCCTGGAGTACCTCCTGTGTGTAGAACTTATCTACACTTGATTTCACGGTGCCGTCTGCCTCAACACGTGCATATACCATACCCTTAGCGCCAATCTGTGGACGGCGGACAAAGTCGGTCAATGCATCAAGTTGCTTGCG
Source organism: Bacteroidaceae bacterium (assembly GCA_045634085.1). Taxonomy (GTDB): domain Bacteria; phylum Bacteroidota; class Bacteroidia; order Bacteroidales; family Bacteroidaceae; genus HGM04593. The sequence goes on along the minus strand of JAZQZM010000056.1, from coordinate 17,828 downwards.
TGTGTATGTAGCAGCACCCTTGGCACAGATACCACCGATATACTCGGCGCTGTCGAATACTGGGAAGCCATGACCCTTCATGATGTCCATGAGTTCAACGAACTTCATCTCGAAACGTGTATCAGGTTTGTCGCAGCCATAGTATTTCATTGCATCGTGCCATGTCATACGTGGGAACTGACCCTCGAGCTCAACGCCACGGATTGTCTTGAACAGATGCTTTGCCATACCCTCGAAGAGAGAAATCACATCCTCCTGCTCAACAAAACTCATCTCGCAGTCAATCTGTGTAAACTCGGGCTGGCGGTCGGCACGCAGGTCCTCGTCGCGGAAACATTTCACAATCTGGAAATAACGGTCGAAACCAGACACCATCAACAGCTGCTTGAAGAGCTGTGGACTCTGAGGCAAAGCATAGAACTGGCCCGGGTTCATGCGTGAAGGAACGACGAAGTCGCGTGCACCCTCGGGAGTAGACGCGATGAGCATTGGAGTCTCAACCTCGATGAAGTTCATTGAATCGAGATAACGGCGAACCTCCATTGTCATCTGGTGACGCAGCTCAAGGTTCTTGCGCACAGCCTCACGGCGGAGGTCGAGATAACGGTACTTCATGCGAATATCGTCACCGCCATCGGTATTGTTTTCAATTGTGAAAGGAGGAGTCGCAGCCTCGTTGAGGATGTTAAGTTCACTTACAATTATTTCAATGTCACCTGTAGGTATATTCGCATTCTTGCTCTGACGTTCGCTTACTACGCCGGTTGCCTGAATTACATATTCACGGCCAAGGTGCGAAGCCTTATCGCAGAGTCCCGCATTAACATCCTCGCTGAATACAAGCTGAGTAACGCCATAACGGTCGCGCAGGTCAACGAATGTCATACCACCCATCTTGCGTGCACGCTGTACCCAACCGCTTAGGGTAACTGTGCTGTTTACATCGGCCAACCTAAGTTCGCCACAAGTTTTAGTTCTGAACATTATAATATAGTTTTATTGATTTACCATAAAAAACACGAAGGCACAGCCCCCCCCGTCAACGTGCAAAGTTACTAAATAATAATTATAGTAGAAAAAAAACAGCGCACTTATTAATAAGAGAGTGCAACACATGAGTTCATAAACAATAATTCATCAAATAAAAAAATATAAGAATGCCTTTTATAGTTATTTTTACTACATTTGCATGAGCATGTACCATGCACAGATATACACAGGGTACGCCACTGCCCCATTTTTATTGGAATTGAGATTTTAACAACAATAAACACAACTTTAAAACAAACGTTTATGAAGAAATTTTTACTTTCAATTTTCTGTCTGTTCGGCATTTTGAGTTATGCTGCAGCAGATGAAGCGAAGTTTGACTTCACCAATCCGTCAGCATTGACACCATCAATTACTGACGACATGTTCAGCGATGCAGGAAACGGTGCTTTGGCATTCGGAACAACAGGGACAACATTTACAAACAATGGAGTCAAACTGAACACTACAGATGGTTCAACAATCTCACGTATCTGGAAGGCAGCAAAAGGCACTTACGACCTCCGTGTGTACAAGACTGCCACAATGACAATCGAAGCACCTGAAGGCGCAGCAATTACATCTATCGCTTTCACAGGAGGCACCGTCAGCAGTTTCTCTGCCAGTACAGGTACTGTTGATGGCAAAAATTGGACAGGTGAAGCAACAAAAGTAGTTTTCACATGGGCAAGCGATGCCAGCACCCAGAAAATCAATGACATCAGTGTAACATTCTCAACAGACGGTGGTTCTACTCCCGACCCTGAGGAGCCAGAAGGCGGCGAAGGTGAAGATGGCGATGAGAACGAGGGCGAGGTTACATACTCAACTATCGCCGAGGTTCTTGCCGCAGGCGCAGGCGAGGCTACAACAAAGGGTACAGCAGTAGCTACTTACGCTCGCGGATTCCTTTTGGGTGATGAGACTGGTTACATTCTTGTTTACCAAGGCAGCGATAAAGGCATTGTAGCAGGTGACGCTGTGACAGTAAGCGGTGCAACAAGCATGTATGGTGGCCTTCTCCAGTTCGGCAACACTGCAACTGTAGAGAAGACTGGTACTGCTACAGTCACACATCCTTCAGCAACCGTTATGGATGGCGCAGCAATGGATGCATACCTCACAGCACCCGAAACAAAGTATGTAGAGTACACAGGTACACTCACAATCAGCGGAAGCTACTATAACGTAGCTATCGAAGGTGCATCTAAAGCAATCGGTAGCATCCAGTATCCAAAGGACGGCGTTGTTACAGCAGCAAGCGGTGCCGTTGTCAAGGTTACAGGTTACGCTATTGGCGTAAGCAGCAAGTATGTGAACACCATGGCTGTGAAGGTTGAGGTTATTGAAGAGGGCGAAGAGCCTGAGGAGCCAGAGACACCGGCCGAGACAAAGGAGTACACAGTTGCAGAGGCTCTTGCAGCATACGTTGACGGCCAGCAGATTCCAGCCGTTGTCAAGGGTTACATTGTTGGTGCAATGAACAGCACTGGCTATGTTCCTGAGTTCGGAACAACAACAGTAAATACCAACATCCTTCTTTCTGACAATGCCGATGAGACTGATGTTACAAACTGCATCATCGTTCAGCTGCCTAAAGGCAGCATCCGCAACGAGCTCAACCTCGTTGACCACTCAGATTACTACAAGAAGGAGATAAAGATCACCGGCAGCATTGAGAAATACTTCCAGCAGGCAGGTCTCAAGAACCCTACAGCATTCGAGTTCACAGGTGTTACAGGCATCAACGAGGTGAAAGGTGAAAGCGGAAAAGTAAAAACCATCTACGACCTCACAGGCCGTCGTGTAGAGGCTATCACAGTTCCAGGCATCTACATTGTGGATGGCAAAAAGATGCTTGTCAAGTAATCACAGAAAATCATACTAAATAGAATAAGCGCGGCTCGCATGAGCCGCGCTTATTCTATTATCAAAAATATCAACTGTTCTTATTTACAAACTCCTCTGCCGGCTTTAAGGCATCCAGCTTGCCCACATCAATGAATTCAAGATTCTGCGCAACAACTCCATATACAGGGTACTTTGAAGCCAGCCACATATAGAAGCTCATAATGGGGAAACGTGTACCCTTCTCCACATCTTGAGGCAAGCCTTTTTCCTCAACATACTCCTGCATGAGAGCCGGAACACGGGCGCTGAGGATATGGATACCTGAGAATGCCAAGGCACGGCACTCCTTTGGCTCAATATCGGGCGATGTAACATGATAGTCACCGCTGTCAGTATTCATCCAGCCCACCAGGCGCAGCGTTTCGTGCTCAAAGAGGAGGAAACGTGTTGTATTGCGTTCACTCACAAGCAGTGTCGCAAGGGCATCTTCCTTTACCTGCGACTCAAACCAGGGAATATCACAGTTCGAGAGTATGTCAACATTATGGATAAGGAAACGTCCACACCCCTCGAGATAACGGCGGGCGTGCAGTACAGCACCACCGGTCTCCAGCAACAGTTCACGTTCATCGCTTATCTCAAAAAGCATCTTGCCCTCGCTTTTTGCTTCGCGCGTGCCCACAATCCAATCCTGCGCAGCAACCCACTCCTCTACCTTGTCGGCAAAATAGTGTATGTTGACAACAGCCTCATCAATGCCCGAAGCCTGTAGTTTCCTTGCCACGTGTTCAATAAGGGGCTTTCCACATACCGGCACAAGTGCCTTGGGAAGAGTATCGGTAAGCGGTTTGAGGCGTGTGCCCAAACCGGCTGCAAAAATCATCGCTTTCATAAAAAATTCCTGAATATTTCATTTGTTTTCACGAAGATAGTCCAATTTGCGCAAACAAGGAAATTACCGGGAGACAACTTGTCAAAAAAAAACAGGAGTTACATGAATATCATTATACAAATAGAATATCCTGGACCGTTTTTTTTAACGCCGTACACATCATTAAAGAGAGGTGGGCAACGCAATCCAGGAGTTATTTAATTTAACAAATTTTAAATGTCAGAACCGTAACATCCAGTTTCATGGGTCAATTTAAATTTCTAACTTTAGCACGCTATGGAATTTCTCCGTGTTCACTTCAAAAATCATATCACCATGACAAGCAATAATATTAATGAGAAAAATCATGTATACCATGCATTATGCACTCGTATAACCCATAAAGTATTGTCCGAGAAAAAAACAAAGGAGATGAGTGCCAAAGAAAGCCTGGATATGGTAAATGAAATGAAAAAAAATCCAACAAAAATAAGATTATCTGAAAGAAACAGGAACCCAAAGACAGCTCTAGAAATCTATAATAAATTTGAAGAAGAATTCCACTTTGTAGAGAAGTACGGTGAGATAGAATTTCCCAATGATGATTACAGTACAAGATGCGAAAAAATCTATCAGGACGCATTGAAGGAAGCTGTATTCAGATTGGGAGAAATGACAAGAAGGAAAAAGAATTCTCTGAAAATCAACAACAAATTTTACAGAGAATATAATAATTATAATCATTATGTAACTGTATATAAAGAAGAAAAGAACTTGACTTTTGAATATGTAGAAGACCCCAAAATATTCGAGGAGAACGAACATGGTTATAAAATTACAAAGTTTGAATGCGCATTCATTATTGATGAAATACTGTCAACCGGCGAGCAAATAAGCAATGATAAGATATACAAGGAGTTAGAAAACATTTTCAAAATAAAAGAAAGTAAAATTTATTCAGATATATGCAAACAAGCAATCCTTAAAATTAAAAAGACTCTTAAAGATAAAGGGGTTGATGAGAATATTCTTAATGTCAAAGAACTGCCTGGCAACAAGAATGCATATCGGTACGACACAGAAATAGGTTTCTCAGCATTCAAAGCCTGCAATTATAAAAGTAAAGAGAAAAACATTGCTGAATTCAAAGAAATGGCAACAAAATTGTTGGCTGCAAAAGATATTTTCCCCAAAGACATTGATGAGAGAGTCCAGTATCTGATAAACATTCTTATTCAAGCCAAAGAAGACGGACGCAAACAAAACTTCCAAACACACATTGAACGTTTGTCGAAACTCAAGGAAGAACGCCCCAAGGATTGGACACGCACATATCTTGACCTTCTCAAGAATATGAAAGATGAATTCAAGTCTCTTTCAAGCACAATCCTGTATGCCGACCTGTTGATTGAATATGCCGATTTCATCCTCCATTATAAGATTCCTGAAGGCTATTTACCACCAGATGCAGATATTAAGAATTCTGTAAAGAAGATGTATATAAAAGCTATAGCCAAGGCAAAAAAGCACAATGATGAAAGCAGACTAATACACTATCTTGTCAAATACGGAGAATTTCTGTATTCAACAGAACAGCACCAGACGCTGCACGATGTATGCTGCGAGGCGATAGAGTTATGTGAATCAATTACTGGTCAAAAAGATATTGACCGGGAGTATGCTGCTGTCCTTCATTTATATGGGAGAAATCTATGCGCATCAGAGGATTATACCGAGGCTGAGAATTATTATCGGAAAGCTCTTGACATAAGGTCAAGATTGGCAGGATATAATAAAGAGACTTTGAACGAAATACATACAAGCAGAAATGATTTAGCAGACCAATCGGCACTCTCCGATACCGTAAACTGTCTGGGCAATTTATATACGTACATGGACAGGGACAAGAAGGCAATGATACTATACGAAAAGTCTTTAACAATCAGAAAAAAATGTGCAAGACGTCGTCCGGAACTTTACAAAGCGCAAATTGCCAGCTCATATTACAACATAAGCGACTTGTACATTAAATCACAGGACTATAAAAAAGCCAAAGAATTTCTGAATAAAGCAATAGAGATTGAGAGAAATTTAATCCAAAAGTCACCAGAAGTCCATTCTTTTTCAATCAACTACTACCTAAGTTTGGTTAGGTACGCTGATACATGTATATCATGCAACAATGATTATAAAATGGCAAATGAAACAGCCAATGAGGCTGTTTTAGCAATAAAGCCTTTGTATGAATACTATCCGAAACAATACGGGAAAGAATACGCCAATGCATTGATTTGGTTATTATTAACTCACTTAAATACCGGTGAATTTGATGATGTTGTTTTAAACAAGGCTTTGGAAGCGTTATCAATATACAAAAAGTCAAATTTGGATCAAGTATATTATGACATGATTGCCAGTATCAATATTATAATTGCTAATGCATATATTTCAAAAGGCAAGTGTGATGAAGCAAAGAAACACTCTCATGAAGCATTGGACTCGTTAAGAATAATCAACACTAAAAAAATAAGTTTTAAATCACATCTTGATGTAATAGAGATGGCAATGCTACAAACAGAAAGTTATGACGATTGTAAAGCTTTTGCCGATAAAGCTATAATAATAATGAATCGCCTTTGTGCAGAAATTAACAATCTGCAGCATTACAAGATAGGGATTTATAATGCCCAAAAAGAGATAGCTCATGTATACAGGCGCGTGCATGAATACGACAAGGCTATTGCCATATATAAAGAGTTGGAGGATTGTTACAGAGAAAGGGTTGATAACACAGATGAATACGCCAGTCTTTTATCTAAAATTGCTATTTGTTATGATGGAATTGGAGAAAAAGAGAAATATAAGGAATATCTGCATTCAAGCATTAGAGAATATGAATCACTCCAAGAGGGAGACCATACTATCAAAACAGAAATCGCAAGATGCACTTTACTTTTGGCATATGCAATCTGTATAGAAGAGAGATATAGTGAATCATATCCTTTATACGAAAAAGCAATATCACTATTGAACGACTCATACAAGTCCTCTCCAGAAATAGTAGCCACAAATTTAATTATCGCACACGGATATTATGCATTGGCACTTGAAGAAACAGATAAAATCAAAGCTTTTGAACATTATCACCTATCGCTTAAATATATTATTGAAGTTCCTTCAGATTTAGAAAACATCGAATTCGTGTGCTCCAATTTAGATCGCTTCATTTTGACATCAAATCTTCCAAAAGACACAGACAAAGAACTAATAATTGATACAATCAAATTAATAAAGACATGTCAAGAATATGGTGTTGAAGTATATACTATTGACACATTGGAAGATTTATTAAACGGACAATAATCATCATTGACAGCTAAAATCACAAAGAGTGCAACGCGGTGCACTCTTTGTGATTTTAGCTGTTTAGAGGTAGATGAAAGGCGCAAAATCGGGCAATTTAATTGAGAATAAGCTCAATCAGATTATCATATCTAAAAGAGAATTCAATCCAAGACCGCCGACACGGCCTCTACTCCACCAGATCAATGATTATCACTGTAACATTGTCTCGTCCGCCACCTTCCAGTGCTGCATTGATAAGTTGACCTACACGTTTCTCTACAGAATGCGGAGTGCTCAGAATCTGTATCATTTGTGAAGAGTGCACCATGTCATAAAGACCATCGGAGCATAATAGCAGAGAAGAAGATGGCTCTGCTTGAAACGTGTAAGTGTGAATGTAGTCGGTACCGAACTGTAGCAGTTCAGAACCGATACAACGCGTTATCACATTACGTTGTGGATGCCGCATAGCCTCATATTCAGTAATCCTGCCCGAGTCTTCGAGACAGGAGACAACACTATCATCTACCGTTTTTTTGCACAACACACCATCTTTAAAAGTGTAGACACGGGAATCACCACAGTGCACAACATCAACACTGCCGGTTTCAAGATCTATGAGCACTGCACTGAGCACACATTTCATACCCTTTAACAAAAAGCCACATATGAAATTATTGGCATTAATTACAGCTGCCTGCAGAACATCCATACTTTTTGAGTTGTATTCGCAATCCTCAAAGTATTTGGTGATATATTCTGCCACACGTTCGGCCGCCAGACGGCCATGACCGTTGCCATCGCCCCCGACACCGTCAATGACTACCCCGAGAAGACTGCGACCTCCCCATACCTCACTCAAAACAAATCTATCCTCATTCCAAGACCGGACATTACCGACATTCGTGTCCCCGAAATATAATGCTTTCATAACATCGCACATTTTCTATAATAAACAATCAATGAATAAACAGATTCCCTTAGGCAAAAATAATATCCGTTTTTTTGTAAAAGAATAGCACAAAGATCTCAATCGTCAAAGTTGCGATCTTAGTGATATTCTTAGTGGGAACTGAGACTAATTGATCAGAATTTGTTAGAAGCTAGCTCTATTGCTTCAGCTGTTGCTTCCGCCTCACTCTTGAAAGGCGTGTAATTAACACTTGCTGTCCTGACATCACCTGTGTCTGTATCACGAACTGTTACAATCACTGTACCGTACGCGGTATAACCTTCGTCTTTTCTTGAAATAATATTTTCTACAACTTTACTCATAGTTTTAATTTGTTTAGTGCCCTCTTACAGCTTTGGGCATTGCTATATTTCAAAGTATCAATATTTCTTTCCGTTCTGTGACAAAATTACCTGTCCCCTGGAACATTACAAAAGAATTTTCATTGTCACTCGGTTGCGCAACCAACATTACAAAGGAACAAAGTTGAAAATACAACCTACAATTCTTTATCACATTGATTATAAACAAGATTTTTCACTAAAAATCGTACCCGATGATATCCTCGGCATAACCAGACCAATAATCAGCTTCCCGATATGCGTCGACGGAGGACATGGGGACATATATTGTAAACCCGGGAGCATTATATTCAAACATTGCGCAGTCACCCTTAGGCGGTACAGTGGCTTTGCAGTATACATCTTTAAGGTTAGTGCAATGTGCAAATGCCCAAGCGCCTATTGAAGTAACGCTGGAGGGTATGATTATCTCATCAAGATTGATACAGCCCAGGAAAGCACATTCACCTATTGATTCTACACATCCCGGCATGATAACCTTCTCAAGGCATTGGCACTCCATGAACGCACCATAGTCAATTGAGACTACATTATTGGTATGGAGATCTCTAAGACTAAGACATCCGCAGAAAGACATTGAATTAATGACTGTTATATCATCAGGAACAACTATTGAGGTTACAGGCTTACCGTTGAGCACAAGTAATGCACCGGCATGCATCGGAGTAGTTCTGTCGTAGTCATCAAAATCAACTCCAAACCATTTTTTCAGGTCCGATATATACACCCTCCTAATATTACTGCAACCTTCAAAAGCATCAAGGCCAATCGATTCAACACTGGCAGGAATACTAATTGCCGTCAAGCTTGAACAACCATAAAATGCGGAATGTTTGATTGATACAACACCTTCAGGAATATGCACGTACTCCAAATCTTCACAACCGTCAAATGCGCCCCACCCAATTGAGGTTACACCTGCTGGAGGAGTATATGCAGCAATACCATTACCCGAAGCGAATGAAGTCAGTACTCCATCCACTATGAGACAACATCTATCCTCTGATACAAATTCACCTTTGAACTTCTTTAAGTGACTACAACCCCAGAATGGATTTCCACCAGCAAACTTGACTCTCTTGGGTATTGTTACAGATGAGATTCCGTTGCAATTAGCGAATGCGTGGCCATGTAAAACTATATTCTTTGGTATGTTAATCTCCTGAAGACTACAAGCATTGAATGCATATGCACCAATTTCAACTACACTTTCAGGAATCACGACACTCTTGAGGCTACAGCACTCGTCAAAAGCGCACCGACCGATATTGACAAGTCCTTCATTAAGTGTTACCTGCTCAAGATTTTTACAATTATAGAAAGCCTCAATCCCAATATTGATTACGGTATCTGGGATTATAATACTTTTCAAATTCTCACAGTAACCAAAGGCACGATACCCTATTCTTTTGACAGGCGCATCGAACTCAAGACGTCCGATACCATTCACATAAGTATTAGAAACGACTGCTGTACCGAAAGCATCGTTTTGCAGCCTTGCTTTTACAGGACAATCGTCTGTAGTTGTGTACCGGATAATGTATTTCTCCATAGTTGAAATTATCTATTATATTATACCATTGGATTACCTTCGGTGAGCATGACATAAAGAAGAATAGAACTTAATTAATCAAGCATCTTGAATTCGATTGAAGTCATATCCAATGATACGACTTGCATAAAAGGACCAAGCAATATTCTTTTTATACTCCTCGACAGACTCCTCAGGAACGAAAATAAAGCGTTCGAAGGCATTATCGTCGAACATCCCCCAGCCACCATTCGGCGGCACGATAGCCCTGCAGTAAATATCTTTTAGTTTCGAACAATTCCAAAATGCCAAAATTCCTATCAATGTCACTGTGGATGGTATGTTTATTGTACGCAGCATTAAACAATCCTCAAAAGCTGAATAACATATTTCGTGTAGTCCTTCCTGCATGACAACATATTCAAGGCTCTTGCACCGCATGAACGCCCCATCCTGTATTGAGTTCACACTCTTTGAAACAAATATACACTTTAGGCTTTTACATCCGCAAAAAGCCATCGAATTGATGACTGTTATGTCATCAGGGACAACAATTGAGGTCACAGGCTTGCCATCGAGCATAAGCAATGCTCCACTATGCATTGGGTTGGAATTGCTGCAGGCATCAAAATCAAATCCGAACCATTTTTTCAGGTCCGATATAAAGACCTTCTCAATATTATTACAGCCATTGAATGCCTCGTATCCAATCTTAGTAACACTGGCAGGAATAGTTATCGTCTCAAGTTTTGAACACATTTCAAAAGCTATCTCACTAATAGATATAACTGTGTTGGGAATATAAACATGTTGCAGTTCATCACAATAAGCAAAAGCCCCGCGTGCAATTGAGGTTACACCGGTTGGTAACGTATATGCAGCAATACCAAATGGCGCAAAAGAGGTCAGTACTCCATCCACTATGAGACAACGGCCATCCTCTGATACATATTTGCCCTTGAATTCAACAAGTTCCTTACAACCCAAGAATGGGTTGCCATTACAGAACTCTACCCCATTAGAGATTGTAACGGACATCAACCTGTCACACCCCCAAAACACACCGTAATCCAACTCCACGTCCTCAGGTATATGAATTTCCAGGAGACTTCTACAGTTTGAGAATGCGAATTCTGCAATACCTAGAACACTTTTAGGAAATTCAATGCTTTGCAGTGCTTTGCATCCGTCAAAGGCACGTCTGCAGATTTCGACAAGTCCTTCACATAGCGTTACCTCTAAAAGATTTGCACACGAGTTAAAAGCCTCTGCCCCAATCTCAACAACGCTGGAAGGTATTACTATGCTCTTCAAGTTTTCGCAGTTGCTAAAGGCACAATCGGCGATTCCCGTAACAGGTGCATCGAATACCAGACGGCCAACACCATCCACATAAGTATTGGAAACGACATCTGCACCGAAAGCAACTAACGGACGGGGTTCCCGGTTGTCAACACCTTTTAGATAAACATCTGGAATACTTGCCGTACCGGAAGCATCGGCCGGTTTTATTTCAACGGGGCAACCGTCTGTAGTTGTGTAGCTGATAATATGTTTCTCCATAGTCGTGATTATATATTATATTTGTATACAATTTTATTACTTTACAATTTTCCATCAGGGAAACAGAATTTGGGAAAGGATATCCAGGTATGACTTCACACTTTCCATGCAACAGGCGTAGCAGTATTCTATTGAACTAAAAAAACATACAGACACTTGCAGAAAGGATGTCCCTCGTTGATAAGAAGGTCAAGCCTCATTATCTTCAACAATTCGTTCAGGCATGATTCACCCTCCAGCAGCTCTATGCAATCGATTATCCATTCATACCCAAATGTATATGAATTCTGTTCAAAAGCATGACTGTATTCAAATGAATTAAAGTTTTTATCTGGCTCCAGAACTTTCTCACCACCTTCGTTGAACAACAAGGCATCATCGGACACTGTATCACAAGTATGGCTGTCAGCAGCGCTTTTTAAAGCACAGGCTTTGGGAAAATCATGCTTTTCCGTCACAATTGGAACAAAATCCAAACTTGTTGCCATGTCCCGTACAAATAAACGAAAAACGTTCATAATTTAAAATTGTTTTTATAAATACATTCCAATGTTGCCCATTACAGGATTCTTCATGAATTCACCTTGCAAAAAGTGAGAGATTATGTAGTTGCATCATTGATGCAACTACCAGGAAAGGTCAATAAGATTAGTCATCGTTTTCATTTCCCTCAATTACGGCTTCATAATAAGCTTCTGAGAGAACATCGTCAGGAGTTGTGTACTCAATCTCTTCATTGTAAAATTCCTGAATCTCGTCATGTGATGGTGTTGCCATGATAATAAAGTTTTAATGGTTAATAAAAGTCGCCCTCTTACAGCTTCGGGCATTGCTATATTTCAAAGTATCAATATTTCTTTCCGTTCTGTGACAAAATTACCTGTCGCCTGGAACATTACAAAAGAATTTTCATTGTCACTCGGTTGCGCAACCGACATTGTTATTTTTTTACATCATTTCAATAGAAAATCGGTTGTTTATCGCTATCTTTAAGACAAACTTTAAGATTTTAAGCACTCGCGGTAATAAATATTCAAGCAAGCTTGATATTTCTCGCTCGCTTATGACTATCTTTGCAATAAATTGCGAAAAAACGTACCAATGCAAGAAAACAAAGCAAGCAAATTAAGGGAAAGCGCAATGCGCGACGGCACATACCTGTCGGCATTGTGGATTGCGACATTCTCTGCCTCAATTGCAATGTTCAAATTCATGAGCAGCAGCATTGGGCTCATCACGTGGGCTCTCACAGTTGCGCTGGCGCTATTGTCCCCAGTCTTTGTATACAAGTTTACCGTAAACCACAGGGACAAGGAGTGCAACGGCAGAATAGCGTACAGTGAGGCATGGCTATACATGTTCATCATGTATGCCTGCGCCATAGTACTCTCATCCATCGCGCAGTACATATTCTACGCCTACATTGACCCGCATCTGTTTGCAACTGCAGTTGCCGAACTGGAAGAATTCTCAGCCTTGACCGGGATTGACCCCGAGGGCACTAGAATACTAACCGAGGCTCTGAGAGAACTCGACAAGATGGGTGCCGGTGATATTGTCATGTCGCAGATTGGCGGACATATATCAAGAGATATCCTAATAATATCCGTATTGGCTTTTGCCATAAAGAAAAAAAACTGAAAACTACATAGAGACAATGGATATATCAGTAATAATACCTCTGTTCAACGAAGCCGAATCGCTGCCCGAACTTGCAGCATGGATTCAGCGTATAATGAAAGAGAACAGCTACTCCTACGAGATAATATTCATCAACGACGGAAGCACTGATAACTCGTGGAATGTCATTGAAGAGCTGAGTGCAAAGGACAGTAACGTACACGGAATAAAGTTCCGCCGCAACTACGGCAAGTCCCCTGCCCTTTTCTGCGGATTCGAACGTGCCAAAGGTGATGTCGTAATCACCATGGACGCCGACCTGCAGGACAGCCCCGATGAGATACCGGCACTATACAGGATGGTAAAAGAGGAGGGATATGACCTTGTATCGGGCTACAAACAAAAGCGTTACGACCCGCTGAGCAAGACACTGCCCACAAAGCTATTCAATGCCACCGCACGCAAGGTTTCGGGTATCAGAAACCTGCACGACTTCAACTGTGGACTCAAGGCATACCGTAACGAGGTAGTCAAGAACATTGAGGTCTATGGCGACATGCACCGCTACATTCCTTATCTTGCCAAGAATGCCGGTTTTGACAAGATTGGCGAGCTTGTGGTACACCATCAGGCACGCAAGTACGGCAAGAGCAAGTTCGGACTGAACCGTTTCTTCCATGGCTATCTCGACCTCATGTCACTGTGGTTCCTCTCAAAGTTCAGCTACCGCCCCATGCACATATTCGGTTTTTGGGGCTCAATCATGTTCGCAATCGGTTTCATAGCCACAGCCGTGGTAGGAGCAACAAAGCTGTACGCACTGTCGCATGGCATGCTTTTGCGTCTTGTGACCGACTCTCCATATTTTTACATTGCACTGACGATGATGATTCTTGGCACGCAACTGTTTCTCACAGGATTCCTTGCCGAGCTCATCAGCCGTACTTCACAAGAGAGAAACCATTACAACATTTCCAAGGAAATATAAACCACATATATGAAAGGCAAAGGAATCATATATATTGTAGCGTTGGCGTTTGCAGCACTGCTGAGCAGTTGCGAGAACGGATATGACTGCTATCTTGAGAACATTGCATATAACAGAATCGGCTTCTACAAGAGTGACAGCACCGATGTCAAATACCAGTTGCCCGAAGTCCTCACTGTTTCACTCATGATAAACGGTAAGGATTCAATTGTAGTGAACCACATTGAATATGCCGATGCACTGCAGCTCCCCATGAGCTATACCAACGAGTGCGACACAGTAATATTCGGTTACGGCAACGACATTGCCGACACCCTGTTTGTTGCTCACGAGAACATACTGTACTACCAGTCAATGGAGTGCGGCACGATAATGTATCACAAGCTCGAGGATATAAAGCACACCGGCATACTCATTGACTCGGTTGCCATTGTCCGCGACTACGTAAAATTCGACGCAAATGAGAACGTTAGGATATATTTTGTTGAGTAGCATACTGCTCATCTCATCCCTTGAGGCTACAGCTCAGGGAAAGAAGGAAAACAAAGCAGAGAAGGAACCGATAAGCTACTCTTTCAGGGGCATAGCCGTTTCGGGAGACCTGTTCGGCCTTGCCTACTCACTTATAGACGACTATGCAAGCAGCGAAATTGCGATTGAGGCCAATTTCGGCAACCGCCTATATCCTATTGCCGAAATCGGCTACGGCTGGTGCGATGCCACCGACGAGACCAATGGCATCAGGTACAAGACGAACGCCCCCTACTACCGCGTGGGTCTGAACTACAACTTCAGCACCACTAGAGAAAACCCCGACCCTGACTACTGTATATTCGGCATCGGACGCATCGGCTGGACAAGCTGCAGATATGACGTGGACACACCCCCGATAACCGACCCTGTATGGGGAGGCAGCACATCACTCCATCTTTCGGAAGTAAAAGGAAACGCAGCATGGGCCGAGGTAGGCGTAGGCATAAGAATGAAAGTCACCAAGAACTTCCACATGGGCTGGAGCATACGTTACAAGGCACGCCTTAGCCATGATAAGGCACACAATTCAGAGATGTGGTACATCCCGGGCTACGGCACAAACAAGAGCACTGGCTTTGGTGGCACATACAACCTGATATACGAAATACCTTTCAAGTAAACGAAGCAAAATGGAGAACAAACTCAAGATATGGAAAATAGTATTCCTGCTGTTCCTGATGGCAGGTACCATATATATAATAAGGAACAACCAAAGCAACCTGGCACAGGAAAAGGCTGCAAAGAACTGGCAGAAGATTGACGAAAAAGGAAACAAATACAGTTCGGAAAGCATTGACGAGAACTATATCCGCAGCAAGGGCAATGTATTCGGTACATACTACAGCATAACATACCGTGCTCCCAAGGACCTGCACGAAGCGATACGCGAAAGACTTGCCGCCGTGGACAACTCTCTGTCACCGTTCAACAAGGGTTCACTCATTACTGCAATAAACGAGAACCGCGACACCGTAGCCGACGCCATGTTCACTGCAGTGTTCAATCTGGCGCAGAATATTTCAGAGAAGACCAGCGGTGCATTCGACATCACCGTGGCACCGCTTGTAAATGCATGGGGATTCGGCTTCAAAAACGGCATTGCAGTCGACAGCCTCACCATTGATTCAATGATGCAGTATGTAGGCTACAGCAGCATTGCCCTTAATGACGGCAAGGTGACAAAACAGCACCCCGAGACCATGCTCAACTGCAGCGCTATAGCCAAGGGATACGGTTGCGACGCTGTAGCTGCACTGTTGGCTGAAAACGGCGTGAATGACTTCCTTGTAGAGATTGGAGGCGAAGTGGTGGCACAAGGCACCAACCCTAAGGGCAAAAGCTGGACCATTGGAATAAACAAGCCCGTTGACGACCCTACTGGACAAAGTCAGGAACTGCAGACTGCAATAAATGCAAGCGGCATCGGGCTTGCCACATCGGGCAACTACCGCAATTACCGCGAGGAGAATGGCCGCAAGATAGCCCACACCATTGACCCGCGTACCGGCTACCCCGTAACACACTCATTGCTGAGTGCAACTGTCATTGCACCTGACTGCGCGACAGCCGACGCATATGCTACAGCGTTCATGGTAGTAGGCATGGAAAAGGCAATGGAGATATGCAATGACAACGAAGGCATTGAGGCATATTTCATCTATGCCAGTGAAGACGGTACTCTAAAGACCGCCGAAACCGAGGGCATGAAGGCATATTATTAATAGAAACAAAAACAGATACAACGCCAAGCGGGTAATCCAAATGGGTCACCCGCTTGAGTTTTATTTATTAAGGAAGGGATTGAATAAAAAGAGCTATTTTTAGGCCGCCGAACTACTACCGCGACGGCAACCCCGCCAACGAACCAGTCAACCTGTGGCTTGCGATGACTCCTAAGCCGCCTTTTTTAGTCAATCTACTATATCAGTTTGCAATCTGACCTATAAGATAAGAGAGGTTTGAAGTGAACAGCTTCACCGAAATTGCAAGCAGGATTATTCCGAAGAATTTACGGGTGAAGTAGACACCGCCCTTACCTAAAGTTTTTTGGATGACAGCTGTAGCACTTAGCATTACGAACACCACCACAGCATTCAACAACAGAGCCGAAAGGATATTTACCGAAGCATACTCAGCCTTGAGTGAAAGGAGTGTGGTAAATGAACCTGCACCGGCCAGCAACGGAAACACCAGCGGCACCATTGTAGCATCCTTGGCAGCTATGGACGAGTCCTTGAAGATTTCGATGTCAAGTATCATCTCAATAGCCATGAGGAAGATTATTACCGCACCGGCCACAGCAAACGAATTGATATCCACGCCAAACAGGTCAAGAATGAAGTCACCCACAAAAAAGAACATAAACATCAGTGCAAACGAATATAGCACCGCCTTGCCCGGATGGATTGTCTTTCCCTTATCACGTATTGAAAGTACTATCGGCATGATGCCTATGGGGTCAATGACAGCAAAGAGCACCATGAAGGCACTCAAGAATTCAACCGAACTGAAAGATGTTAAAAAATCCATAACCAACCTTATTATATTATATAAACACTCCGCAAAGGAATAAAGTCGTTTCACATTGTAGTTCTGGTACAAATTTAACGATAATCCTGAAAAAGTAAAACGGTTCAGTACAAAAAAGTCGCAGAACCGAGCACTGAAAGCCGTCATACAATGCACACGCATTGCCTGAAGAGATAATTTTCAATAAAATTATTCATCAAAATTGCGGTTATTTGAGAGAAATATTGTACCTTTGCGGCCGAATTCTATCAACATAATGTCTAACTCATTAACTTTTAAAAAATTATGAGCAACGAAATTCTAACAGGTACACCCGATTTCAATTGGGAGTCGTACGAGAAAGGTGAGAACATCTCAGGTCTCACACATGAGCAGCTTGAGCAGGCCTACGATGGCACACTCAACAAGGTATCAAGCCGCGAAGTAGTAAACGGTACTGTTATCGGTATCAACAAGCGTGAAGTTATTGTAAGCATTGATTACAAGGAGGACGCTATCATTCCTATCAGCGGGTTCCGCTACAACCCAGATCTCAAGGTAGGTGACCAGGTAGAGGTTTACATCGAGAACCTCGAGGACAAGAAGGGTCAGTTGAGCCTTTCACACAAGAAGGCACGTGCAAGCCGTTCATGGGAGCTTGTTAACAAGGCTAT
>JAZQZM010000055.1:0-26857 GCA_045634085.1 Bacteroidaceae bacterium | reverse complement strand
AGGAACTGAGGAAGTATATCCACTACTACAATAATGATAGAATTAAACTGAGACTAAAAGGAAAGAGCCCGGTGCAATACCGAACTCTTTACCAATAAACTTTTTTAATTAATCCGTCCAACTTTTTGGGGTCAGATCATTTATTTGGTTATCTTTGCGGTAGAGTGCGGAAAAGCCCGGGCATGCCGGTTACAGTATCCGCTGACCGTATTACATAAGGAAACGTTTTTTCATTATTCAATCAAGGACTATGAAAATTTCAAAGATCGAACATTTGGGAATAGCCGTAAAGAGCATTGAGGAGGCACTCCCCTACTATGAACAGGTATTGGGATTCGAATGTTACAACATCGAGACCGTTGAAGACCAGAAGGTACGCACAGCATTCCTCAAGGTGGGCGAGACTAAAATAGAGCTTCTTGAAGCCACTTCACCCGAGAGCACAATCGCCAAGTTCATTGAGAACCGCGGCGAGGGAATACACCACATTGCATACAAGGTTGAGGACGGTGTTACCGAAGCCCTTGCCGAGTGTGAGCAGAAAGAGGTGCGCATCATAGACAAGGCACCGCGTGCCGGCGCCGAGGGATTGAAGATTGCATTCCTTCATCCAAAATCTACAAAAGGCGTACTGACAGAGCTCTGCGAAGAGTAATCAATCTAAAAGGAAATACAAAAAACAGATATTATGAGCAAGCAATTTGAAAAAATCAAAGAGCTGGTAGCCCTACGTGAGAAAGCACGCCTGGGCGGCGGAGAGAAAGCCATCGAGAAACAGCACGAACGTGGCAAGTACACTGCACGCGAACGCATAGACATGCTGCTTGACAAAGGCAGTTTCGAAGAGTTCGACATGTTCGTCACACACCGATGCACCAATTTCGGACAGGAGAAGAAACAGTATCTCGGTGACGGAGTCGTTGTCGGCAGCGGAACTATCGAAGAACGTCTGGTATATGTCTTTGCACAGGACTTCACCGTGACCGGCGGTTCGCTTAGCGAAACAATGGCACAGAAGATATGCAAGGTCATGGACATGGCAATGAAGGTGGGCGCGCCTGTAATCGGAATCAACGACAGCGGCGGCGCACGTATTCAGGAGGGTATCAACGCCCTTGCAGGATATGCCGAGATTTTCCAGCGCAATATCATGGCATCGGGCGTCATTCCCCAAATTTCGGGCATTTTCGGTCCGTGTGCGGGCGGTGCGGTATATTCACCGGCACTCACAGACTTCACAATAATGATGGAAGGCACAGCCTACATGTTCCTCACAGGCCCTAAAGTTGTAAAGACAGTACTTGGCGAGGTTGTGACACAGGAGGAACTCGGTGGAGCAAGCGTGCATGCAAGCAAGTCCGGTGTGACACATTTCACAGCCCAGACCGAGGAGGAGGGTCTCTCTCTCATACGCAAACTCATGAGTTACATACCGCAGAACAACATGGAGAGTGTTCCCGACGTACCATGCACCGACCCTATCAACCGTACTAGCGATATACTCAACACAATAATCCCTGACAATCCCAACCAGGCATATGACATGTACCGTGTGATTGCAGAGATTGTGGACAACGGCGAATTCCTTGAGGTCCACCGCGACTATGCACAGAACATCATCGTGGGCTTTGCACGCATGAACGGAAAGTCGGTAGGCATCGTAGCAAACCAGCCATGCAAATATGCCGGTGTGCTCGACTGCAACTCATCGCGCAAAGGAGCACGTTTCGTACGTTTCTGCGATGCATTCAACATTCCACTTGTAACATTGGTGGACGTTCCTGGATTCCTTCCCGGAACAGCACAGGAGTACAACGCAGTAATCCAGCACGGAGCAAAACTGCTCTACGCATACGGCGAAGCCACAGTACCAAAGGTTACCGTAACATTACGCAAGTCTTACGGCGGTTCACACATAGTAATGGCCTGCAAGCAGTTGCGTGCCGACCTTAACTACGCATGGCCAAGTGCCGAGATTGCAGTAATGGGCGCTGCCGGTGCAGCCGAGGTGCTCTACGCAAAGGAGGCAAAGGAGGCCGATGATCCCAAGACATTCATTACAGAGAAGGAGGAGGAGTACAACCGCCTGTTTGCCAACCCGTACCAGGCCGCCAAATATGGCTACATTGACGACGTAATAGAGCCACGCAACACACGTTTCCGCGTGATACGTGCACTGGCACAGCTCGAGAGCAAGCGTCAGGACCTTCCAAAGAAGAAACACGGCAACATTCCACTATAAAACCAAGGTATTATGGAAGAGAACAAGAAAATTGACGGCGCTACTGTTGCAGCCATTTCAATGGCTCTGGCAGCATACATGGGCGACAACGTACACGACAACGAGAGCGGTGTGCTCACAATCACATACGTAAACAAGCATTGGAACAACCTTAATAAATGAGTTTGAACTATGAAAGAGTACAAATATACCATTGAGGGCAACAAGTACGAGGTTGCCATAAACGAAGTTAACGATACAACAGCAAAAGTAACTGTAAACGGCGCAGAATACACCGTAGAATGGGAGAAGCCCGTAGAGGAGAAACCTGTTGTAAAAGTGAAGCCCGCAGTTGCAAAACCAACAGCACCCACAACTCCTGCTACAGCAGCACCCGCTGCGGCGCCTGTCAGCGGCAACGCCATAAAGACTCCACTGCCGGGCGTAATCATCGATGTAAAAGTAAATATCGGTGACACCGTGACAAAAGGTCAGACAGTAGTAGTGCTTGAGGCCATGAAGATGGAGAACAACATCAATGCCGACCGCGACGGCAAGGTAGCAGCCATTCAGGTTGCCAAGGGCGACACTGTAGCCGACGGCGCAATTTTGGTTGTTCTGGAATAATTTTTGCCTAGAGGCAAAAATTATCGGCAAGGCGAGTAGCAGATAGTCGCACGAAGCGTGGATGAAAATCACGCCGTGCGGGTTGCGAGTAACGAGCCTTGTCAATAACAAAAGCCAAATAAATAACGAAGACAACCGACGCCGGTTGTCTTCGTTATTTTCATCTTGTCTATAAAATATAAATGAACAAATTATTGAAACCCCAGATTTACACAGAACTATCAAGTTTGCTTTTTAGTCAATTTTACGATATTCTGTTATGGCGGTCCGGTATAACAACTTTCGGTTTGAAGACTATTGCTTCCTCTGGAGTCATTGTAGCATAAGCCATGATAATCACGACATCGCCCGGTGAGAACTTGTGTGCGGCAGCACCGTTCAGACATATTACACCGGAACCACGTTCACCCTTTATAATATACGTAACAATACGTTCACCGTTGCTGTTATTCACGACATACACCTGTTCACCCTCGAGCATCCCGGTTGCTTCCATAAGAGCCTCATCTATCGTTATACTTCCCATATAATGCAGGTTGGCCTCGGTAACAGTAGCACAATGAATCTTGGATTTAAGCATATTCAACAACATACCCGGTCCTCCTCTCTTAATATCATTTATATCTGATGTTATCAATAAGACGCACATTGCCACAGAAAAGCGCAATGCAGCCCACAACATAATCACTGTCACCCCACTCCTCAATCTCCTGCAATGTATTGCCGTCGACTATCTGGTAATACTCCAGTTCAAGGCCCGGGGTGTCATTTATCATATCCTCAACAAACTCTCTTGTAGCCTCAAGAGTATTCACCTTGGCAAAATCAACACTCGCAAAGAGAGTGCTTGAAATAGTCAGCGCACGTTCACGTTCATCTTCGGAGAGCAAGGTATTACGGCTGCTCATGGCAAGACCGTCCTCTTCGCGGACAATGGGACAGCCCACTATTTCAAGATCAAGACCAAGTTGGTTCACCATCGCGCGTATGATTGCCAACTGTTGGAAGTCTTTTTCGCCGAAATAGGCTCTATCGGGTTCAACGGCATAGAACAATTTGCTCACAATCTGCGCCACACCATTGAAGTGACCAGGACGGCAAGCACCTTCCATCACTGTATCAAGCGGTTCGAAAGAGAATTGTCTTGTATCCTCCTGGGGATACATCTCCTCCACCGACGGTGCAAACGCAATTGCAGCACCCACCTTCTCAAGCAGGGCACAATCGGCCTCCAAAGTACGTGGATAATTTTTAAGATCATTCTTGTCATTGAATTGCGTGGGGTTAACGAACACACTCACAACAACGACATCATTCTCCTTTACGGCGCGTTCGACAAGCGAAGCGTGGCCGGCATGGAGGGCGCCCATTGTAGGCACAAGACCTATGCTCTTACCTGCAGCACGGCACTCACCGAGCATCGACTTCAATTCCTTTATCGTGTTTACTAGTTTCATCTGTCATGTTTTTTAATAGAGCAACTGACCCGTTGCCCGCACGCGTGCGCAACGGCATGGACTACTCCAACAAATTCCGTGCAAAGATAGCATAAAACAACAAACAAAGAATCACAAAAGGAGATAAATAAAACAAATTCATTTGCCCAAAGCCACCAGAAGCACTATTTTCAGCAAGTGGAACCAATGTGGAATATATACGTTAATATCTGTAAATCAGTTACCTTTTGTCATAAAAACCCTTAAAAAAGGCCCGAGATTTGCCAAGTTGCCTTTTTTTTTGTAACTTTGCGATGCGCGGACTTTATCCGTGATTGATTATTAAGATGAAAGCAAACAGAATTTTATTTATTACTCAAGAAATTACACCGTTCGTTCCCGAATCGCAGTTGGCCAACATAGGACGTTACCTACCCCAGGCGACACAGGACCTCGGCAAAGAGATCAGAATCTTCACTCCCAAATGGGGAATCATTAACGAAAGACGCAACCAGCTTCATGAGGTGATACGTCTCTCCGGTATGAACCTTATCATTGACGATACTGACCATCCGTTGATTATCAAGGTTGCATCATTGCAGGCCGCACGCATGCAGGTCTACTTCATTGACAACGATGACTATTTCCAGAACCGTTCAATGACAACAGACAAGAACGGAGTTGAATATGAAGACAACGACGAACGTACGATATTCTTTGCACGCGGCGTACTTGAGACCGTAAAGAAACTGCGTTGGTGCCCAGAAGTAATCCATTGCCACGGCTGGATTTCGGCACTCGTTCCACTATTCGTTAAAAAAGCATACAATGAGGAGCCATCATTCCGCGACTCAAAGATTGTGATTTCACTCTACGACGAAAACTTCAACAATACATTGCCCGACAGTTTCAAACAGAAGATGCTCCACAAGGAGATGCAGGAAGAGGCTGTAAGCGAAGTAGAAATACCTATCACATACAACGAGCTTGCAAAACTCGCAATCAGATACAGCGACGGCATAATCATCAATGGCGACAACGTGTCACAGGAGCTTGTCGACTACGCCAAGTCACTCGGAAAGCCGGTGCTTCCCAAACCAGCCGAAGAGGATTACCACAATGCATGCAACGAATTCTACGACACAGTATTCGGATAACATGAACGCCAAGCAACCCCTAGGGTTGCTTGACAAATGATAAGAACTGACCAAATCATTCCGACACCGACAAGAATAATAATAAAGAACGTATGAAGAAACTGTTCTCTTGTTTTTTATTGGCTACGGCCAGCGTGCTCCTCTTCACACAGTGTGACGACAGCACCGATTCTGTAGGTAACAGCATTGTCCCCGAGGTTGATATAATAACAGCCAGAACCGACACTTTGTATGCTACAAGCCGGACAATCATGGCAAATGACTCAATCCTTGCCAACACAAGCGATGTCTACCTGGGACAATATACCGACAGCGAAAGCGGAACCACTTTCGTTTCAAGTTTTATGACACAGTTCGGTTGCACCGAAGATTTCGAATTCCCCGAGGAGGGTGTTGACGGAGACAGTGCATCATATACCAAACTGCGCCTCTACTTTGACGAGTTCTACGGCGATTCACTCAACGCAATGCATTGCGAGGTTTACGAACTTGACAACACATTGCAGGAGGGCACACCTTATTACACGAACTTCGACCCCGAAGAGTTCTATGATGCAAGCAAGGCACCTTTGGCGTCAAAGACATTCAATGCCGTTGATTTCCAATTGCACGATACAATACTTTACGGTGAAGACTACACAAGGCACATAGAAATCACCCTACCCAACAGAATCGGCAACCACTTCATAAATAAGTTTTACGAGACCGATGCCGAGGGAAAGAACACCGGCAAGGCATACTTTGCGAACTCCGAAGTATTCATAAACGAGATATTCAAGGGCATATATGTCAAGTGCACACACGGAGACGGTACAGTGCTTAGGATATACCGCACACGCCTTGACGTGGGTTTCAAGCGTTATATCGAGAGCAGCACAGGACAGAAGGATTCAATCCAGGCACTCTCGGCGCCATTCTATTCAGGCAAAGAGGTACTCCAGACAAACAAGTTCAACAACAACGACCTGCAGCCGCTTGTTGACGAGACTGGGCACACGTACATCAAGACACCAGCCGGACTTTTCACAGAGGTCCAGTTGCCAATCATTGACCTTATAGAAGGAAGCGACGACATAAACTCTGTAAAGATATCGTTCACTCGGTACAATGAGGAGGGCGGGTTCTCGACAAAACCACATGCAAACCTGCTCATGATAAGGAAAAGCGAGTTGTACAAGTTCTTCCTCAAGAACAAGCTCGCAGACAACGAGACTTCGTATCTCACTTCGTTCACCAGCAGCACAAACGAATATACATACTCAAACATTGCAGGCCTGTTCAAGAGCTGTTACGAGGAGTATATCAACAGCGGACTGAGCCTGGAAGAGTGGGAGGCAAAGAACCCTGAATGGGACAAAGTTGTGCTCATACCGGTTACGACAACACTTGACTCAAATGGCAGTGTAGTAAAGATTATACACGACATAAGTATAAGCAGCATGCGCCTGCGCGGCGGAACAGAATATCAGATTCCAATCTACGTGGTGACAAGCAAGTTCAAAGACTGAGACTAACAGATAAAGCAGCAGCCCCATCATGCGGTGGGGCTGCTGTTTTATTATATACACACCGTTTTACTGCGAAAAGCACAAACACCCGGAATTGCATGTTGAGAGCAGGAATAACCATATTACACCACACTGCTGATAGCGCCTAAACGGTGTGAAGCACACGACAGTATCATAAAGTAAGGCACGACTGGAGAGAAGCATTGTATGCAAAAAGAGTGATGACACAGTCATCACTCTTTTTTGCATATCCGTCAGAGAAGTATATTACTCAGCCTTTGGCTTTCTGACACACTTTCTCTTAGGCTTCTCCTCTACCACTGCAGCAACTTCAGCTGGGTCCTCTTTCTTGGCAGCCTTCTTTGCCTTTGTAGCGAGTTTCGCCTTCAACTGCTCAACCTCTGCCTCAAGCTGAACGATCTCAACCTCCTGGTTGTCAATTACCTGCTGCAAAGCACCAAGTTCCTCATTATCCATATCGGGATACTGTGCACGTACACGTGCGAGGAAGTCACCGAGGATATTCATATAGTTGGTGAATGCATCGTAAGGAGACTCGTAGATGCAACGTTCAGTGATGATACCGTTCTGCTTTGTAGTCATGAAACGGAGATTCTCAGCAGCCTGCAGATAGTCGAAATCCTGCTTTAACTTCTTGTCATCGGTGAGCATGATACGGTCTGCCACGCTATAGAGTTTATTGAAAGCCTCACGCTGCAATGTGTTACCCAACCATGAACTTGCATCACGTTCCTCATCCATCCATGAAAGAGGATATGGAACTTCAAGAGGACCTACCGACTTGTGATTGTCGATTACCTCTGATGGTGTAGAGAATGTGATGCCTTTGGCTGCAGCACATGCAGGCAACGCCTTGAGGAAGTCAAGAATATGAGACTCCAGTGGCTGTGCCATACCAATAGCAGAAAGGTTCATGAAGATATTGATAACCTTCTCCTCCTCGGGGAACTGGGCAATCCAATCAACATATGTCTCGGCAAATAGAGGATACTCACTCCATGTTGGATTAGAGAAACGGAGTGAAATATCATCGGACAATTTATAGTCACGGAGCAGAAGCTTCAAGTTTGAAGCAAGCGCGCAGTTGTATACAAAGTGTGGGCTCTTCCATGCGAGGATGTGCTTGGCACCCTCAGAGAGCATACCCTTGAAGCCCATCTGTGAAGCCATCTCACCAATCTCGTCTGAGTAGATGAGACCTGAGTTGCGCAACACCTTTGGTTTCTTGCCGAACAGTTCCTTAATCTTGCGGTTTTGACGCATAACCTCCTCCATGAACACCTCCTTTGAAGCCAAAGAAGAGAGGCCGTGTGAATAAGGTTCGCAAAGGAACTCGCAGCAACCAGTCTTGTTGATTTCGTGGAGCAGTTCAATCACCTGAGGAGCATAAAGCTCAAGCATCTCAAGACCGACACCTGATACCGAAAAAGCCACTTTGAATGCACCATTGCTCTCCTTAATCATCTCGAGCATAGTCTTCAATGCAGGCACATATGATTTCTCGGCAAGTTCTATTGTCATGCTCTCGTTTGCATAATCATCATAGTAGTAGTGATCGCTACCGATATCGAAGAAACGATAACGTTTCAACTGTCTGATCTGATGCAACTCAAAATAAAAACAGATTGTTTTCATATATATTTCTTTTTTTAATTATTACCAACCCAATACTTCTTCATACTTTTTACGCAGACGCAAAGCGACATCCTCCCATGTGATGCTGTCAACCTCCTTACGGCCCTCAACCTTCAGATACTCATACAACGAGTCGTTGTTACAGATGGAGTATATGGCATCGGCCATGGCGTTGATATCCCAATAGTCGGTCTTGATACACTTGTCAAGAATCTCGGCACAACCCGACTGTTTAGAGATAATTGTAGGAACGTCGCACTGCATGGCCTCCAAAGGAGAGATACCGAACGGTTCACTCACCGAAGGCATGATGTACACATCGCTGGCCTTGAGGCACTCATACACCTGACGGCCACGCATGAAGCCCGGGAAATGGAAACGATCGGAGATACCGCGCTGTGCTACAAGACGTATCATGTCGTTCATCATGTCACCGCTACCGGCCATACAGAAACGTATGTTCTTTGTCTTCTTGAGAACCTGCGCTGCAGCCTCGACAAAATACTCGGGACCCTTCTGCATTGTGATACGGCCAAGGAATGTAACAACTTTCTCTCCCGGAATCTTCTTTGGAACGATATCAAGAATCTCCTGCTCAAGCGGTGTCACGGCATTATGCAGCGTTGAGACCTTTGCAGGGTTCTGATGATACTTGTGGATTACAGTCTGACGGGTAAGTTCACTCACGCAGAAGATGTGGTCGGCATTATCCATACCGTTCTTCTCTATTGCGTACACTGTCGGGTTCACATTACCACGGCTACGGTCAAAGTCGGTAGCATGTACGTGGATAACGAGTTTCTTGCCCGACACCTGCTTGGCGTGAATACCGGCAGGATATGTCAACCAGTCGTGAGAGTGGATGATATCGAACTCCTCGGTACGAGCTACCACGCCTGCAATGATTGAATAATTGTTTATTTCATCGTGAAGATTATCGGGGTAGCCACCTGCGAACTCCATACAGCCAAGGTCATTGGTGTGCATGTAGCTGAAGTCGCTGTAGATGTGCTCCCTGTAACGATAATACTCCTCAGGAGTCATTACCTTACCGATACGCGAATTTACATAGTCATGGTTTACATCCTTCCACACAATGGGCACTGAGTTCATTGCCACAATTCTAAGGAAGCTGTTATCTTCGTCGCCATATGGTTTGGGGATACAAAATTTAATCTCCACATCGCCCTGCTGAACGAAGCCTTTAGTGAGTCCGTAACTTGCAGTGCCGAGTCCGCCCGAAATATGAGGGGGGAACTCCCAACCGAACATTAACACTTTCATATCTTATCCCTCCATTTTTGATTCGTATTGTTTTAGTATCTGGCTTGTCCTGAGGATTGCTGCCACGTTCATTGCGAATGCCACAGCACCGCGTCCCTTGAATGGCGGGTTACCGTCGAACACTTCGGGGATTGAACCTACACAATGCTGTACAATCTCATCCTCGAAACCAATCATCTGGCGCTGAACAAATGAAACGCCACTCATCTTATATATCTTGAGGTATGCCTCATAGTAGAAACCGCCCAACCAAGGCCATGCAGTTCCCTGATGGTAAGCATAATCTCTCTGAATCTGGGGACCCACATAATTAGGGTTGTAACCGACACTCTTTGGTGACAAAGAACGCAGGCCGCGTGGGGTAAGCAATTCTTTGGTAACAGTATCGAGAACCTTTTTCTTCTGCTTTGAATCAAGCGGAGAGTGGTCAAGAGCAACCGCAAATATCATATTCGGACGGACACTCCAATCGACATAATCACCATCGACATAGTCATATAGGTAACCGTACTCATTAATAAAGACCTCAGTGAAAGCCTTACCCACAAGCGGAATGAGACGTGCAAGATCATTCTGTACCTCACCGTTATGTGTAAGGTTAGCCATCTCCTCAACGAACTTGAGGGCATTGTACCACAATGCATTTATCTCAACCACATATCCTGTTCGTGGAACTACCGGACGGCCATTGGCGATTGAGTTCATCCATGTGACAGCCTTGTCACGGCCATTTGTTGCAAGCAGACCGTTATGGGTTACACGCAGGTTGCTGTGTCTGTTATTCCTTATAAAATCATAGATACGCATCAACAAGTCGCCATACTGGTCACGACAAGCTTCAATACCGCACTCGTTGGAATACTGTTGGAGAGCCCATACCGCCCACAAAAGAACATCAGGATGCTCCATCTCGTATATCTTACACTCGCTTGACTTGTCATTCATGAAGTCTTCGATTGCGATACGTGCAGTCTTCATCACCCTTTCGTACTCCTCGACATTACCCTGTGAGAGTGTAAGGCCAGGCAACGAGACGAAGAGGTCGCGCGCACGGCACTTGAACCAAGGATAACCGGCAAGGATATAAGTATGCTTGCCCTGAATATTGAAGAACTGGTTACCTGCGCACTTCATGCAGTTCATGAAGTCATCACGCAAGAAACGGATCTCCTCCTCGTGTTCAAACGCAGCCTTCATCGTACGCGAAGTCATAGGAGAGACGCCGCCCGAGAATACAATGCTCTCGCCGGCTTTCATCTTAACCTCGAAATAACCTGGAACGTAAAGATCCTCATTGAAGTCGTAACCACGTTCAAGTTCCTTCACGTACTCGATACCACGATACCAGTCGGGTCGGTACACGAATTCATTTTTCTTGTTGAGTTGCATGTAAAGGTCGGGATAATCGGCATACATGCGCATGCTTATACCGTTCTCCACCTCCTTGTAGCTACGGTCGGCCACGTTGTTCTCATGAGTATACTCACGCACGCTGCGGAACGCACAGAACGGGCGCAGACGCAGAGTAACAGCTGTGTTCGCCTTAAGAAGGGTGTAACGAATAAGGATTCTGTTCTCATGATGTACAAAGGCTTTTTCTTTCTTAAGCCACACGCCACCCACGTTGTAGATAGTGGTAGGCACACGCTCCCAGGCAAACTCGCGAATATACTTGTTGCCTCGAGGACTGAAGTTGTCTCCATTGTACTTATGCAGACCAAGATTGAACTCTGCACCATGCAACACTACAGTCTCATCAAGCGACGACAGCAACACGTGGTTCTCGTCATCGAGTTCGGGGATGGGGACAACCAACAGACCATGATACTTACGGGTATTGCAGTCAACAATTGTTGAACAGTGGTAAGCACCCGAACGGTTAGTTCTCAGAATCTCCTTTTGCAACGACTCTTCCAAGTTCGTCATCAGCGTTTTTTCGAATCGCAAATAACTCATCTCGTACGGATTTATGTATTAAAATTAGTTTCTATAACTCCCCAAATATAACAAATATTGAAATGTGCAACAAGCAAGAGGACCTAAATTTTTAAAAATTAATGAAAAACGGCACAAAAATCACTCTTTGAACAGGGATAATGACACTTTGTAGCCGAATTTAAGAAAAGACATCCTTTCAAAGCCTACAAAAATTCCCATATTGACATAAGGAGTCTCTACCCCATAGCCACATTCCCAATATGGAGAAAGATGCGAAATAAAGAGCATGTTTGCATACAAGGCCTCGTTTTTTATGAAACCGACTGACGGAATGACACGCTGCAGAAAAAGGAACGGAGACTCATAAGCGGCATTCAAGGAGAGATACCTGTCGGCAGAGTTGTACCACTCTCTGTCAAGCAACTGGAACACGCCGCTTATCTCGTCTTCCTTGTCTAACGGTAACAGGTTGTTCCTGAGAAAAACGTAATCGACAAAATAGATATCATCAGCATTGAAATAGCCACCTGCGGCCGCACGCATATAAAGCGCTGACGCCGACGAGACACCGCACTTGTACTGCACATCAAGCTCGGCACGCGTATACCTGCCGCGCGACCCCATCACGCCATTCATACCCTGCTCCACATCAAGCGCAAAGCGTGGAGCATGCGAACCGAGATTCACCTTACGACCATCAACTACACAGTAATACATACCAGGATGCCAGGTCACCCTAACATGCGGCGCAAAGCGTCTGTAATAACGTTCGAACTCCAGTCCGGCGTATTCAGGAGGAACTACGCTGTTATAAAGCGAACGCCTGTAGAAATTTGCACCCGCCAACAGTTCAAGACCATTGTATGGTTCTACGCGCAAATCGGCCTTCACATGAAAATCGCGATAATACACAATGGGCAACTTGTCAAAGCGTAAAGAATCATAAGAGTTGCCTTTTATATAATCAAGCACTTCGCTGCTGTAAAGACTGCTTCCCCGCCCCACATCGACAGTAAAGGCCGCGCGTTTCATTGGTGCAAAAGAGAGCACGCCGCGTACATTCCAATAAGGTTCGCCATACTTGAAGTTATACCCGACAATTGGCTTTACCTCAACACCGCACTTGTCCGAAAGCGGTGCACGCAGATTCATTGCAAGCTTATACGACAGTCCCTTGCTTGAGCTGTAAGAGAGATAAGACGGATTTATAAGAGGAGAAATCCTCAGGTCACTGTCCCCCCAAGCAAGCGTGTGGCTGCCGACAGCACCGCTGCCCACCCGCCACAGCAGATTGACGACACGGGCATCATTCTGCGATTCAGTTTCACCAACCTCCCCATTCAATGCAAGGCCCCCTTTCGAATGATACAGAAGCGAATCTTCATGAGACAACGGAATTTTTCTGCATGACTCGGGGAAAACAGCGGCCGGCAGCGAAGATACAGAAGCCGAGTAACGGGAGGTATGCCCCATGCAATAATCCCTGCGCCCCAGTTCCATTTCCTCATACGGCAAAGCACGCCTGTTGCTGTAGACACCGTCAGCGGTTATCTGCATACGATTCCCGGCAAATGAATAATCGATTGCAAGAGACACGGAATCGACAAGAAAACTCCCGGAGGCATCATTGGGCATCAAGTACGAGACTGTAAAACTGAACTGTTCATTACGCCCCTGCATTCCTGCCTCATACAGCACCATATTATCAACACCCACAATAAACCATGCTTCGCCAAAAAGCTGTATGTTATCATATTTTGGTCTGGCGAGAATCCTTATTCTCCCCGGTTGCGAAAAGGTCCCATCTGCCGAGTAGAGATAAAGTCTCTCATTAGCTGACGACAACGGCGAGAGGAACTCCTCGCCAAACAGGCGTTCGCCGCGTAACTGAGGAACCATAAAATCAAGCACCGCATCCATTTCTCCATTTCCAAGGTTATGGGATGTAAGCGTAGCCACACGGTGCACTTCGGGCACTCCGTGATAGAAATGTTCTACCCTGTATACGTATTCCGACAGATAATTCCTCTTATCCCTATCAAAACGCGGCATGTCGGGAAAAAGATTTACAAGCAGATTCTTTCTCTCCACCTCAATCCTCTGTTTGAGATAGAGTTCAGCCTCAACCAGCTCCATCGCAGCTCTGTCATTCTCACGGCACAGATGTCGCATTACAGCCACAGCCAAAGAATCCCCTGCCGCTGCAGCAAAAGTGAACAACGGGAAGAGAAAAAACAGGACAAAGACAGAGAATCTCGGCATAAACAAAGAAAGGGTGCTCAAAATAACATTTCTCACACCCCACACAATTGAATTATAAAATACGGTTTATTATTTAATTGCAGCCCTTATCTTGAGCAGGCGGTCAAGCAGTCCCTCGAGCAAATCAAGGCGGAGCATATTCGCACCGTCACTCTTTGCAACCTCTGGATTCTCATGTGTTTCAATGAACAAACCGTCTGCACCTACAGCAATGGCAGCCTTCGCAATAGTCTCAATCATCTGCGGCATTCCACCGGTAACGCCCGCAGTCTGGTTGGGCTGCTGCAACGAATGAGTAATGTCCATTACTACGGGATAACCGAAACTTCTCATCTGAGGTATGCCGCGGAAATCGACCACAAGGTCCTGATATCCAAAAGTAGTACCGCGTTCAGTGAGCATAACATTGCCTGCACCACCCTCAGACACAACTTTCTCTGCAGCGAACTTCATTGCCTCGGCAGAAAGGAACTGACCCTTCTTTATATTCACTATGCGTCCTGTCTTTGCTGCAGCTACAAGAAGATCGGTCTGACGGCAAAGGAATGCCGGTATCTGAAGTATATCGACATATTCGGCTGCGAGTTCAGCCTCTTCGGCAGAGTGAATATCTGTAACTACCGGAATATTGAACGTCTCTCTCACCTTGCGGAGGACGCGCAGCGCATTCTCGTCGCCAATACCGGTAAACGAATCCAGACGCGAACGGTTTGCCTTACGGTACGACCCCTTGAACACATAAGGGATATTTCTATCAGCGGTCATAGCCACCACTCGTTCTGCAATTCTCATAGCCATCTCTTCGCCCTCAATTACACAAGGGCCGGCCAAAAGAAAGAAATTCTCGGAAGATGTCAAGTCTCTGATTGTCATGATTTTCTATTAAGTTTTGAAGGTATTATCAAATTAAGGGCCTCGGGTTCCACAACTACATGAAGCGGAAACTGCGGCTTGAAAGGACGCCCATCGATACCCATCACGGCACCGCCGACATCCTCAATTGTCATATCCGTTGTCCTGAACGGCTCGACAAGTCTGAAATTAAGTATACGGTGACGCATGAGCATATGCAGCCCCTCAAGTATTCCCAGGAACTTGGGCATACGTATTGCCGACACGTCGAGCCATCCGTTATATGGCACTGCACTTGGAGTCATTCCATAGCCACGTGAATTGCCAATGCACAGCATCATGAGTTTCTTGTCCACAGTCTGGCAATTAAGACGGAACTTCATGCGGAAACTCTGGCGACGGAACAGCAGATGAAAGAAACCGAGCACACGAAAAGCGGCCTTTGCAAAGAAAGTCCTCTTTTTATTGGCTAGTTCGACAATGTAAGCCGACACGCCGATGTTTAGAACATTAAGAAAATAACGCTTCTTTTCTACACCACCGGAGTCATACATGCAGCAACCCACATCAACCTTACGCACTCTATGCGTCATAATGCAGTCAAGTGCACTTTTATAGTCACTGTCCGATATGCCCCAATAGCCAGAATAGTCATTAGCTATGCCGTAAGGGACAAGACCAAGTGACACCGACGAACGGTTAGCCGACGACATTATACCGTTTACGGCATCCTGCAGAACACCGTCACCACCGACAACGACAATCGTCTCATAGCCATTATCGGCAAGCATCCTTGCGTGACGTTCTATGGAGTCAAAATTCTCCGACTGCAGAAAGTCGTACTCAACACCCTTTTCAACAAGGTACTCGCGTATCTCCTTCCACCTTTTCATCGGACGCAAAGAACCGACCTTTGGAGCATATATTATTCCCCAACGGCGTCTGTTCCTGTTTACCACCTCACTCATAGAGCATATTTTTTATCTGTTCAACCAACTGCTCGCGTCCTAACGAAGCATCGGTCCACTTTATCTGCACTCCACGTTTTTCCATTCCGCGGAACCATGTCATCTGCCGCTTGGCAAACTGGTGTATGGCAATCTCAAGACCATGCAGCATCTCGTCATAGCTCATGGCACCCTGCAGATAAAGAGTCACATACTTGTACTCAAGGCCATAATACACCAACTGTTCGGCCGTCACACCACTGTTGAGCAGACGGCGCACCTCATCGACCATTCCTTGCTCAAGACGGTCGCGCAGACGGCGGCTGATTCTCTCGCGACGTACCTCCCTATCTACAGAGACACCCACGACAAGCGCATTCAACTGCGGGAAAGAACGTTCCTCAACCGGACATGACAGATAGCACTCTTCTATCTCAATGGCACGTATCGCACGTTTCTTGTTATCGGTATCAGTATTGTTATGCAGCTGCTTGTATGTTGCAAGCATTGCTGTCAGCTCCTCCAGGCTCTTTGTCTCAAGACGTTCACGCAGTGCAGGATTCTCCGGTACAGGCAAAAGCCGGTAGCCTTTAAGCACAGACTCTACATACAGCCCGCTACCGCCGCACATGACCGGATAGGCGCCACGCGCCTTTACATCCTCATATGCTGCAAGGAAATCACGCTGGAATTCAAAAAGATTGTACTTCTCGCCGGCATCCACAATATCTATCAGATGCGACGGCACCACAACACCCCCACGTACATACTCGTCGAGGTCCTTACCCGTACCGATATCCATACCACGATAGACCTGACGGCTATCGGCACTCAGAATTTCGGCATCACCTAAAGAGAGAGCCACATCAACGGCAAGCGATGTCTTGCCGCAGGCCGTTGGGCCCACGACAGCAAGAAGATCATATTTTTCCCTACGCCGTTGCATCGATGTAATGTATGCCTGCATCTTTTATAGCGCGAAGTTAATGCAAGTTAAGCGCAATAACAAAAGAAGTAGTTTAATTTTTGTTATAACTTATTCAAGGCACAATGCATAATGCGCGCACACGCGAACATTATATAACAATATATATATATATATAACAACAGGACCGGCTAGCCGGTCCTGTTGTTATATAGCAAGCAGTGGGCTTACTTCTTGATCTTGAATGAACGTATAGCCTTACCCTCCTTGAGGATTGTGACTACATATATGCCAGCCTTGGCATCGGCAAGAGAGATTTCGCGGAGTTCACCGGCACGTACCTCAAATGCATCATTCGCAACAAGCTTGCCGTCAGCAGCAAATACAGCCACCTCAAAGAGACCGTCCTCGGCAAAGAGGACATTTGCAGTACCCTCAAAAGGCTTAGGATAAACCATGTATCCACCCTCGCCTGCAACATCCTCAATTGATGTAACAACCATGTAGTCCTCAATTGTCTTTGTTATAGAACCCCAAGAGTTGGTAGCAACAACTGTGATAGGGAACTTGCCATCGCCACTGTTGTATGTAGCATTTGCTGTTGTCGCTGTAGAGGCATTCAGGCGTGCACCCTCAACCATCCATTTCGAAGACTCATAATTGATTGGGAAACTACCGGTGAGCATGGGGACACCAAGTGTAGTAGTCAACTGGTTCTGTTTGTAATCAGTTGTCTTGCCATTCTCTTCCTTACCGGTGGTCATGTAACCGCCGGGAACAGCCGAAGCATTCTTACCCATGTTAGGGAAATAGATATAACCCTCACTGTCTGTCTTTGTCTCCTCGAATGTAAAGTATCCCTCAAGGTTCGTTGGAGCAGTCGCATAGCCTCTCATGGCATGCTGCACCTCATCGGCTGTAAGAGCCTTGCTCCAAATCTGCACCTCATCGACCCAACCTGTCAGACTTGCAAGGTTAGTCATTGAACCGCCCACATAGAACTTGGCACCTCTCCAGTTCTTAGGACCTGAACCGCGTGAAGAACCGCTGGCTATGAGTTTACCGTTGAGGTAAAGACTCAGGTTACGGCCCGACTTCACAGCACACACGTGATACCATACACCCGGCATCAGACTATAGCCGTCAGAAAGGATATCGACATCATTGTTATGCTCATAGTTGCCAGTACCGGCTGGGGGGGCATCTGCACAGAGTGACAACTCATTCTCGGCATTATCTCGTTTCAAATTATTGTTTTTTGCATATCCGGCAGGACGGATGGCTGTCCACATCTCACCCCAGACATTCTCGGTCCATGTATTACCATAATTGCGGTTAACCTTGGTCATGAGCAATGTACCCAATGAAGCATGCTCGAACTTCTCCACCTTGAACCAAAGTGCAAATGATGTATTCTGATACTCACTCATCACGGCTGCATCAACGGTGAACTGATAAGGTTCACTCATGTACAAAGACTGAGAAACAGTACAAGGAGCACCATTAAACTCTGTACCGGTTGCAATGTCGGCAGTAAAGTTCACCTCCTGTTCGGGCCCAGTAACCTCGGTAACATCAGATTCAATGCCGTTAATCTGCGGCAAACGTCCTGTCGTCTCGGGAGTAACAAGGATAAGTGAACGGTTCATAAGTGTAGTACCGTTTGTCGTAACCTCAACATCATAGCTTCCAATAACGGGCAACGAAGTTGTCATTGTGAGGACACCGTTTGCACTAGCCTTAAGTTCGTTTGTCAAAGCATTGTATATCTTGATATCTGCGACGGGATGGTTAGGATCCTCAAAACCGATTGTGAACTCCTCGTTTGGCTTGATAACATCCTTGTCAACAGTCAATGTTTCAATCATTGTCAAAGGCACTTCAATCTCCTGGCTCCATACGATATCTCCCATCGCACGGCCGTCCTTACCTACAGCACGTACACCAATCTGCATTTTGTCTACCTTTGGAATCAATGTTGCATCTACAACATATGCGGCCCATGATGTAGTTGTAGTGAGCAGAGTCTCCTGACCCTCCTGCTTTACATAAATCTCATAGTACCATGTACCAACCTCCTCGTTGTATACAGGGCAGCCCTCATACTCAGCAGGACGTGTAGCAGGAGTAGGCATTGACCACACCAATTTAATATCGGCACGGTTGTAGTAGCGCTTCATCACCTCGGCATGAGTGATAGTAGGAGTCTGTGGCTGCTCGTTGAAACCAGCAGGAACGAATGCGAACTCGCCAAGCAGCAACTCATAAGCCGCATTGGTATTCTTTACAGAAAGACCAACACAACCAATGACATCGCCCACTGCAAGACCAGCCTCAGAGGCCTTTATAACAACCTCGTTCCACTCACCAGCCTTTATTTCGCCAGTAACAGGAATGTATACAAAGCTGTTCTCGCCACCCTGTTTTGCAACCATAAGCTCAAGGTTTGAAGCAGCAGTCTTAGGCTTGAATACAAGACGGAACTCGTCATTTTCCGAAGCTACATTCCACTTTGTAGCAAAGAGACGAACGTCGGAACGCGTTGTAGCGCCATGAATCTTAAGGCATGAACCGGCAAACCAAGCATCATCGTAGCAGAAGTCGAGGTTGACCGCATCGGCAGGCACACTCTTGCCGTCACCGTTGTCAACCCACCAGCGCCATGTAGGCAACAGGTCCTGCATACCGTAGTTATACCATTTGTGGTTCCATGTAGTCACACCCTCCTTGTTGAAGAAACGGCCGTTACCCAAATTGAAACGTGTCACGAAAGGAAGTTCGTCGAGTGTAGAACGCTCAATGACTGCAGTTGCATAACCGTGCCAATCCTTGAGGTCACTGTATGAAGATGTCACATTCGCATCGGTCAGAGACGGCATATTGAGTACGTTGCGGTTACCGCCCGAGAAGAGCATCTCCTGTTTCTTCTGATACTCGTTCTGCACGGCGTAGTCACTCTGGCCACCTTCGGTAGAACTTACATACAGCTGGTTGCGGTCGTGCGCACCCCATACTACAATGCTGACTGGCTGACGCATCAGGGCATTCCAACCGGCATTACCGTTTCTTCCATATCCGCGTCCCTGCATGTCAAAGCCTGCATACACGTCGAATGTAGAACGTCCAAGGCTCTTTGCAGTCTCGGCACTTGTTGCAAGACCTCCCTCACTCCAGTTATAGTTAAGGAAGTAGACATCAGTTACTGGCTGGTCTGTAGATTTGTGGTGGAACCAGTTCTGGCTATTGGCATCGAGTTTACAGCCGTTGTCTGAAAGCTGACCGTTGTTTGTAACAAAAGCATACCAGTCTACATGGAAAGGATGGTTCAATTCCTTGGCAATTCTGTGACACTCGGCAAGGAAAGGAATGAAACGGTTGTAAACATTATATCCCCAATAGCCCTCAGGGTTGAAGCAGATACCGTCAATACCATAGTATTTCAGGAACTGTATGAGCTTACGTGAATACTTATACTTGTCGCCATAAGAGTTGCTTCCTGTAGCCGCCAGGTCATAGAGAGTCTTTCCAGGCTCCTCCATGTTATTCACCTGAGCACCCCAGTCTATGAAGTAGGTACAACCGGTCTTTACACCGTTCTTGTGCGCGACATCATTGAACGCACCGGGAACACGCCAGAAACCGTTTGTCCAGTTAGAATGGATGTCGACATACTGCCACATATTGAAGTTATCACCATCGAAGTTGTAACGTGGCAGAGCTCCCCATGTCTTGGTCATCTCACCAGTAGGGGCCATCCAGCAGAAATTCTTGTTGTTCTCGTCGTTGAGAGCATCGTTCGCCTGGTCACCCGGACGGAAACGGTTCTTCAACGGCACACGTGAAATCCAGAAGTTCTCATCAACGAAACCGGCATCACCGTTCCAAGGCTTGCCAGGCTCCCAATTCTTCAGAGCCTCTACAATGTTTGCAGGCGTACCGTTGTCCACATACTTAGCATGTGTAGGTACACTCTGGGCCATTGCAC
Source organism: Bacteroidaceae bacterium (assembly GCA_045634085.1). Taxonomy (GTDB): domain Bacteria; phylum Bacteroidota; class Bacteroidia; order Bacteroidales; family Bacteroidaceae; genus HGM04593. The sequence continues at coordinate 6,059 of JAZQZM010000055.1, read as the reverse complement.
CCGCCGAAAGCAGAGCAACAGCAAACGTAAGTAAATGTCTTTTCTTCATATTATGGAATTTAAATATAACATCAACCACAAATCCGGCAGTCCCAAAAGCGCCATTCATGGATAACCGACGCTAATTTATAGAATATTTTTTAAAGAAACGTTACTTTTTGCGGGAATTATACTCAAACAGACAAACCTGTACAAAATATAAAGCCATTAACCGGATTGGCAGCATGCATTAGGTTAAAAAAACAAAAATACACACCACCGGCACACTATTTGCCGCCGGAAATAGTTATAACATATAAAAACGATAACAATGTACGAAAGTCTTCTACGCCTGCCATACTTTCAGGGCATGAGCAAAGATGAAATAACATCAATACTTGACAAGGTAGCCTTCGATTTCCAGAACCTGTCGGATGGCGAGACAATTTGCAGCACCGGAGAGTATTGCGACAAGTTCATCATTGTAACCAATGGAGATGCACAATCAACCATTGCAGCACCCGACGGCAGCTATTCACTTACCGAGGAAATAAGTTCCCCTTATGCCATAGAGCCTTATTCACTGTTCGGCAAAGACACAACCTTCAAACGCAGATATACCGCCAAAGGCAACTGCACAATACTGGTCATTGACAAGCAGTACCTCTTCAGTGAATTCACAAAGTACAAGATATTCACAATAAACTTCCTTAACCTGATAAGCCACAGAACGCAGATGCAGAGCCATGCCATCTGGAACTACACCCCAACAAGCATCAAAGGACGCATTGCCCAATTCATCGGTATGCGCTGCAACAGCATAAACGGACGCAAAAGCGTACAGATAAAGATGGAACGTCTTGCCGATATTCTGTGCGAGACACGCCTGAACGTATCAAAGGCACTCAACGAACTGCAGGGCGAAGGTTACATAGAACTGCGCAGGAAAGAGATTATCATACCCTCGCTAAAAAGACTCATTGAAGAGGTAAAGTCATAGAAAAACCGGAATACAACGCTGTTCACAACGTTCTTTTGACAGCGAGCATCAAAAAAAACCGAAATTCTTTGGCACAACGAAAGAAACACACTATCTTTGCAAACGAAAATCAGGCGCATGCCTGTTTTATACCATAAACAAGGTCGGTTCCGTAGCTCAGCTGGATAGAGCAACGCCCTTCTAAGGCGTGGGTCAAGCGTTCGAATCGCTTCGGAATCACGAATGATTGCAGCGGAATCACAAAGGGGAAAGTAAGTTATTTATCTTACTTTCCTTTTTTTATATGCTTAAAACGAGGTAATTAAAGGAATATCAATAGTTTATTTGTTAGATAGTCGTAACTTAAATTTATTTTTTGTTTAACTATTGAGCAGACAGAGAAAGACAAAAAAAGACTGAAAAAGACAAAAAATGCAAACCAAGTGCAAACCAACCTGCCTAAAATGCAAACCAAGTTTGCCAACTTTCACGAAAATTCAGCCATAATCGTAGAGCCAATGCATTTTTAAGAATAATTAACAGTTCTCTTGTCATTTCTCACCTGTTCGCAAAAAAAATTACGACTATGGCAACAAATGTAAGAGTGGTCTTTGACCGAAGAAAGAGAGTTGAAGCAACAGGTAAGGGCAATGTTGAAATCATAATTCAACTATCCCGACTTGCGGTAAAGAAAATCATCGTAGACTCAATGACTCCCGAAGAATGGGAAGTTTACAAAGATGCCCCATTCTTAAAGAGGGAAATCGCAAACTATCAGAAGATAGTAAGTGCTATGGAACTTCTTGGCGAAGAGATGACAGTTGATAATTTCAACAAGCATATCGGAGTAGAGACAAGAACAGCAGAAAAGGTCAAGGAAGAAAAATCCAATAATGGCTCTAACAACAATTTTATAGAGTTCATGCAAAAGGCCATTGAAGTTGAGAAAAGCAGAGAAAGCACAAAACGGCAAAAATATGTTGCCGTAGATACCCTAAAAAGGTGGGGAGGAATAATTACTATGGCCGACCTCACCGTTAAGAAGCTGAAGGAGTTTGATTTGTGGTTGAGAGAAGACGGAACAAGGACAGATGTAGCGGTTTACAACTATCATAAAAGGGTAAAACTATACGTTAGACTTGCTTATGAAAGAGGACTTATAGATAAAGACCCCTACGACATTGTAAAGTTCCCTCGCGGTAAATGCAAAGAGCGCAGGCCTCTATCGGAAATTGAACTGAAGAAAATGCGAGAAATTGAACTTCCCCAAAGAGAAGCCCGTGTACGCGACCTCTTCATCTTTGCATCATATACAGGACTTGCCTTTTGTGATACGCAGGACTTTGATTTCTTTACGATGACGGAGCAAATAGACGACCTATTTTATATTGACGGCTCTCGACTGAAAACAGGTACTAATTTTTTCACCCCCATACTACCACCTGCAATGGAAGTATTGAAAAGGTACAATTTCAGGCTCCCCAAAATAAGCAACCAAAAAGCGAATGATAGCCTGCATATGATTGAGGTGCGATTGGGGCTGAATAAGCCTGTAACATTCCACGTTGCCCGGCACTCATTCGCGACATTAAGCCTATCGCACGACATACCTATTGAAAAGGTCGCGCGTATGTTAGGCCATAAAGATGTAAAGACAACACAAATCTATGCAAAGGTGCTGAAATCTACCATAGCCAACCACGCAAACGACCTTTCAAGAGCAATCATTTGACCTTATAAAAAACCCCTTTCAATAACTGCGACATTCCATTTTCAGTGAATGTTGCAGTTATTTTTTCACACAAATACCTCTGCCCTTTTATATAGAACAGGGCACGAGGGTTAGGTATATCATCTGCAAGGAAGGAGAAAGTATATTTGACATTTTCTTCAAGGGTATAGAATTGCTGTTTGTTATAGCCATTCGTAAGACGAAGCGACATATCTTTAATATGATAAGTTCGCTCACCGACGACTGTAATGTAATCAATAATCGGACACGGCATAAGGTATGTTGTAAGTGCATTTCCCGTCCAAAAACCAAGATATATCTTATCGAAGAATTCCGTCTTTCTCTCCCTCTCCCCGGCAAGCAGATTATTTACAACAGGCACCTGTTGCCCTGACGGGTTCCAGCCGTTATTGTCATTCGTGCGCTCATAGTTCTCTTCAGAAGCTGACGCATCAAACTCCGGCAGGTCGAGATATATACTCCAATTATAGCCCTCTACATTATCCAGCCATACAGGTACGCATTTCAGTTCAATGGTTTCGCCATTCTCATTACTGCTTTTTCTCTCTCTAAAAACATTTATAGGCATAACCACATACTCCTGTTGCCACCAAGTAAAGTCGCCTGTCCGCTTCCGACAATAAAAGCACCTTGCTACAAAATAGGTATCAACATCTTTTACATAGAAAATGTAGTTCATTGCACGCACGCATCCGCTTCTCTCATACCAATAACCGCCCCTATCGTCCGAGTCGTCCATATATTGATAAAGATAATACTCAAATTCTCCCATATCGGGAAATTCCTTTACGGAACGCCTATTCTCGCTGATGAACCAATCGCAGACATAACTCTTCCAAGCTTGGTGGTCGCAGTCCGCATACCTCAAACCTACCTGCTCGATGTACTTGCAGGCATTATCCTGTGAAACATCGGCAGAATAACTATCTACAACCTTGTCGATACGGCAAGGCGGTATCTCCTCTTGTTCGCTTCGGGTAAAGCGGAACACGATGCTATGTGCCTTATGGTCGATACTGAAATCACCCCCAAGCAGATAGCCCAACTGCTCGAAGAACTCCGTAACAGTCCAATGAGGCAGAATAGACTCCCAATAGTAATTTTCCCAAGCATAGGGCAAGGCATTGCATATAATGAGGTACTTGTATTGCGACTTCTCAATCTCGGAAATATCAACCTCGTATTCAAGTCTAATACATATAAGCCTTATTATATATACAAGGTAAGGTTGATATGACAGCCCTTTCACTTCGCTATCCCATTGCCAATTCGCGCCTGATGACGGCTTTGTAATCTTGTTCTGCACATTACCGCTGGAGTTGTTCACCCACGGAAGAGCAACATAATTTTGGCTACGGTCAATACCGCGCCAACTATCGTATGGCGATGAAGTAAGAGTCGGAGAATATGAGCCAAGCTGCAATTCATTGATATAAATTTCATCAAACTTTATATCATAATTCTGTACGCTACGACCTTCAAGGAACTGCGTCTTTACCTCGCTGTCCGATATGCTCGTAATGGTAATAATACCCTCACGACGGAACTTCTTGTCAATAATCGTACAGTCATACTTTATCTGCTTCTCCTCAATATCCGTGCGATGAATATTGCCGAATATTGCGATATTCTCACTGCACCCTTTCAGCGGAAAGGTAATAGAGAGCGAATAGGAGTCCGAACCTGTGAAGTGCCTGTTCTCGGCCACGAACTGAAACGAAGAGCCTTTCTTTATGTAGGCTGGCTTGCCATTAACAATTATCTGCATATTATCTTCTTGATTTAGGTGTTTTGTTTCTAATCAGTTTGTCGTACTCGTCCTGCGCCTGCTTGATACCATAATCGCCCTCAATGGTGTTTATCGTAACGAATGGCTCGTTCAAACGCTCGTTCAAACGGCGTATTGTAGAGGAAAGTTCCGTGTCGGGCTTCTGCTCCTGCTCGGATCTTTCCACAATTACGCGCACCTCACGCTGTTGCTGTGCTGCAACCATAGGGGCAGTAATGGAACGGGAAACATCATCGGCACGAAGAGAACCAATCGTATTGGTACGTTGTGCATAGTCCATTGCATCAATCATCGGGCGTGCAACTGGTGAAGCCAACAGAGCCTGCGATGCCACCCACTCGCCTGCGTGTACCACGCCTGCCACCTCGTCGGGCCTGCCCGGTTTAGTGAAACCGCCTTGCATATATCCTTGCGACTGCGATATTTGCTGTTGCTTCTTAATGGCCGCTATTTGCAGTACTCCTGCTGCTATCGCTGTAGCTGCTGCAATAGGAGCAAGGATAAAACCGACAAGAGGAATGGCTGCTGCCGAACCGTATGCCGATATTGCATTCTGTGCTGTCTGTGCAACAGCCTGCACGACCTGCATTGCGAACATCTTCTTGTTCGCCTCGTTCTTCAGCTTCGCTATCTCCTTTTCTTTCTGTTCCTCTAATTTCTTCACCTTATAGGTGTTGCCCTCGGCCATTGATATTTCCTTGTCGTATCTGCTCTCAATGGCTGCTGTCTGCACCTCCAACTCTGCCTGTATGATTGAAGAAAGACTGCTGAAGATAGATGACATTCCCGAAACAAGCGTGTCTATTGTGCCGGTCAGTGCTTCTCCCCCGTCGCTCTCCAGCCATTCGACGCTTTGCAGGATAAAATTCTTGTTCTCCTCTTCTGTAAGCATACCGTATTTCCGGCGAAGAGCCAACTTCGCCTGTTCGTATGCTTCATCAATGCGTAACTTCTCTGCCGCATTGTCGCCTGCTGCAAGAATTTCTGCATCGTAAACCAATTTGAGGTTAGCGAGGTCTTTGTTAAGCAGTGCTTCATTCTCGGCAGGAGAATTGCCGAAATACTCCTTCTTCAGCCTTGCAAGTTCGTTCAAATGTTCACGCTCCAGCCTCTCACTCTCTCGTTGTCTTGCCTGTTGGTCGGCAATGAGGCGGTCTTGATAGCGTGCATTTGCCTGCACATATTCATTGCTTCCTTTCTCGAATATCAGTGTCATTCGACGAAGATGTTCAAGTTCGGCCAACTGCACTGCGCTTTGGTACTCGGCAAGCGAAATCTTGCCGTCGATGTACCTCTGCTTCTCTGTTGCAAGCAGTGTGCTGTACCTCTCTTCTTCCTGCTCTTTGGCAGTCTGTATGGCCTCTTTGCTACGCTCTTCTGCAAATCCGTTCTCCTGTTCCTGCTTCTTCCTTACAGCCTCGTAATAATCGGCCTCGATACCCAAACGCTCCAGCGCGGAGAGGTCAGTATGCTGCAACTGCTTGCGGTGGTACTCGATAGCAATCTCCTGCATACGCAAGGTGTATTGCTCATAGTTCTTCTCACCCTTTGCGTAAGCA
>JAZQZM010000054.1:0-20574 GCA_045634085.1 Bacteroidaceae bacterium | reverse complement strand
CTGACCACCTGAATAACCGCTATGGTAGTCTACAGCAGCGATGTCACCATTAGAAGCCAAAAGATCGGCACCGCCAAAGTTCAAACGGTGGTTACCGCTTGTATATTTCACCTCGATCTCAACTTTCTGATTCTTCTTGATGGCAACATTTGCCATCTTGTATGCAAGCACATTGGGATAATTTGCACCGGTAGCCTCCTCAACGCGCTTTGGAACATCAGCCGCAGCAACCTGTGTCCAAGAAGCAGCAGTCAAAGAAACACTCTTTGTATCCTTCAACTCCCAAGAGTTCTCCTCGCCTGAAGCCTCACCCACAGTGTTGTAAGCTGTTGGAGTCTCAAGACCGGCAAAAATCTTGTCGCTAACAAGTGTTGCACCGCGTGTGTTACCCACAACCTTTGGTGCTGAACCGGCTGCCTTTGTATCAACATTGTAAATCATTGGAATGATGTTGTACATGTCAACAGCGTCAATACCTGTAAGCTCCATCTCTGTGCGCAGGTAGTGGCTGCCGTCGCGCAATACTGCACGCCAAACAATGGCAATCTTTGTGCCCTTGTACTCATACTCATAGTTTGCAACCAACTGAACACCGTTATAGTGCTCGGCACCACCGATGGCTGTTGCATTACCTGTGAGTGTCTCTGTCTTCACGTCAACAAGTGTCATTGCCGAAGCTGGAACATTGTCACCGCCACCAAATGCCACTGTGAAAGGCTCTGTGCCAGCTACCAAATTCATGGCATCGCAACCAGCAAAGTAAAGAGCATCGCCCACCTTCATGAAACCGGCAGCAAGCACCTTGTTGCTGAGCACGTAAACGCCATTATCCTCTGAGATGTTCGCAACACCCACATTATCCTGCTGCTTTGGATAAACCCAAGCATTCTCATACTTCGCAACAGTAGGAAGAACAGGCAAAGTAGCTACATTTACAGTAATAGTGTTCTCTACATCGTTTACTGAAACAACAGCAAACTTACCCTCAGGAGCTATCACTGTAATAGTACCCTTGTCAACCGAACCCTCAACGGTGATTGTAGAACCATTGGCATACTCTTTGTCACCAATCTTCAATGTAACACCCTCGGGAACAGTGATTGTGTAAGTACGCTCAGCAATCACATACTCTGCGAATGTGTAACGGCTACCACCGTCCTTTGAACCGTTATCGGTCCACAGGCCAAGTGTCTTGCCCGAGCAAGCTGATACACCACCAAAGTAATTCAGGTAGATAGCCTGTGCTGTGCCTGCTGTGGTGTAAGGCGAAATCTGATAGAAATCGTCGGCATAATTCTCGACCTTGAAATATGTACCCTCGACCTTGCTGTCGCTCAATTTAACGAAGTTTGCACCAGTTCCATAGTTTGAGCTTTTGTCATAGGTAAGCCACTGCTTTGCATTGTGGCTGTAGATGTAGTACGCGCCGTCAACACCATCCACCGCATAGAATGCGAAGAGGCCGTTAGCAGCATCACCCTCAACAGGAGTAGTAGTGGGGCTCACATAAGCACCATTACCGCTCACCATAGTGTAGACATGCTCCGGTTTGCCGTTCGAAGGCAAAGTCTGCGAAGCCGTCACCTTGTCGGCATAAGCCTGTGTCGAGAGACACACGGCAGCCAACAATAATGAAAAGAATTTCTTCATAGGTTGAACTTTTTGGTTAGTATAAATTTAATAATCTCTTAATTCTTATCTATAAGCACAAAAGGCCGCGCCAAGCGGCACAGCCTTATTATACTGAAAATCAATATAAAGACGAATATTTCATTGATTCTCTTATATTTACTCAGCGACTCCTTTTGCCTTTAAATACAAGACCTGTCAATAAGGTAATTTGTGGAATTACTGCCACAAATTACCCCATTCACCGCGGTGACCGCCTGAGAGCTGACCACCGTTTGAGGTATCTACTGACTTTCCACTGTTTATCTGCAATGAAGCTGCAAGCATTGCCTCTGCTTCAACATTTACCTCTACCATGAGAGGTGATACATAAGTCTTCTTCATATTATAGAGGCCCCCTCCGTCTCCCCCATAGGGGAGAGTTTGGAGGACTTTTTAAAATTTGTTAATTTACTTTTTTATAGTTCCCTCTCTTTGGGAGAGGGTTAGGGTGAGGCCACTTTTTCCAGTTCCCCTCATTAGGGAGGGGTTAGGGGAGGCCACTTTTTCCAGTTCCCCTCATTAGGGAGGGGTTAGGGGAGGCCACTTACTTAACGAGTACCTTTTTGCCACCTACAATGTAAATACCAGGAGCTGTGATAGCCTCTACGCGACGACCTGTAAGGTCGTAGATAGCTTTCACCTCGTTTTCTACCTCTACACCCTCGATGCCTGTTGTACCCTCGCCGAAACGGAAGCTATAAGAAGCAGCGTTCATGCCAGGAGCAACCTTCAAATAAGCCTTGTTTGCATTATTCTTGAATGCAGTGTTATCAAGCTTGTTAAGCAATGCTGGACAAAGGGCTGCCTCTGTCTCACCCTCAGGAATACCGAGCACGTATGCATCACCCTGAATGTAACGGTCAGCAATTGTACCCTCAAGGTAGTTCAACTCAATATCATCAGCTTCATCAGATGTATAATAGAAGTTGTAAGTATTAGCATTTGTAGTCTTCTTCAAGATTACAGCAGTATTTGCAGGAATAACATTGTTAATCTGAATCAATGTTGCCCATGTTGCATTAACGCCACTCAAAACATACGCCTCGACACCTGCAGGGATTGCCACTTTATAACCAAGATAAAGTGTTGAATATTCAGCAGCAAAAGTCACCTCTTTTGTCAACTCCATAACATCCAATTTGGCAAAAGAAACAACAATGCTTCCGTTAGACTGATTGAATTGATCACCATTACCCTCTGTAGCATAGCAACGTACTTTGTATGTACCAGCCTCGGCAACCTTAACAGTGTAAACCTGACCAACCTTATCACCACCGGCTGTCTTTACGCTATAGTCACCGGCAACAATATTGCCAAGTTCATCAATTACCTCAACACCACGGATGTTCAATTTGTGTGAACCGCCAGTGAATGTAAATGTAACAGTTGCAGTTCTTGCACCACCAACAGTTACCTCACCCTCGATATATTTGATACCACCATCCAAAGCATTGTCATTCAACACTGTTGATGTATAATATGCAGAATGCTCTACAGCTGTCCAAGGAGTTGATGTTGTCCACTCAAAGTTTACATCATCCTCAACAGGATTCTCATAGTCATTGATAGCTGCCTGTGCGCGTGCAAGGATGTCTGCATCAACATCAAGACCGCTAACCTTTACAAATATCAATGGTGAACCACCGTCACCCATGTCACCACTTATATTAGAGTTCCAACGGATTGGATAACCTGTTGTTGAAGATTGACCGCAACCACTTGAGAGAAGACAATCTGTACCGTCAACATTTGCCTTGATAATATAGTAGCCACTATGTGAAGTATTGTCTTCAATTGTAATTGGGCAAGGACGTGCAGCATCAAAGTATGCAGCCTTTGCATTATCGGCACTCTCCTCAGAATATGAAAGGAACTTACCGTTGTAAGCACTGAACAGATATTTGTTACCCTTCTCAGATGTAATCAAGTACCACTCAAGCTGTACAGGGTCTGTAGCAGAGTTGAAGTGCATTGAGCCATAACTACCCAATGTAACGTCTGCAAGTACACCCTTTGTAGGGTATGAGTTGTGATATGCCAAATAACCACGGTTGTTCTGCTTCCAATAAACACGGTAAACACCATCTTCAGTAGGGTTACCAACTTCCTCATATGTAAAGACTGGAGCCGCTTTGACGTTTACGACAAAGTTCTTAGCCTTAATAATATGATTACCACCACTCAATGTAAAAGTAACCGAACGGGCATTGATGTTATTAACCGCCAATGTCTGAGGTGCAGAAGAAGCAGTCATTGCACTGCCACCATTGGGAGTAACAGTTGCCGCGCCACTTACTGCAACAATATCAAAACTATATGAATCAATAAGATAACCCTCAGGAACAGCCAATGTATACACAGATGTACCACTCTGACCACCAGCCAATCCAAGATAGCCCACACCATTTTCAGTGTATTTACCGATGTTGTTTGCGCCCGTAGTAAGAGTCAACGCAGCTGGGTTTGTCTCAGTTACAGTAAAGGCCCATTTTGAATTCCAGCTAGCTGCAGCCCCTGTACCATCCTTAAACAATGTTCCAGTGTTCGCATTTACGGTATAAGCCACCGTCTGCGCCATTGCACCTACTGCGAGGAACAATGATGCAATAAATAAAGTAAATTTTCTCATAAAATATTAGTTAAAGTTAATAAATATCAAATCAATATATTCCAGAACAAAAGCTCTGTAAATCAAGTTATAATTAGGAGATTACACTCCGCACAGACACAAAAAAAACGTGGACAATCTTACATTATCCACTGATGAGGTCTTGGCGTTACCTGGAAGATAGATAAGCAAGTTGCCCACGCTGAATACAGCGCGGACATCAACTTTGCTACTAATCTTCCTATTGATTTAACCGCCAAGTTTGACAAGACAAAAGCCCTGCCGGGGCAAAATACCCCCATCAGTAAGATAGTAAAGCTAATGCGCTATTTTTTTAACATGTCATAACCCCACAGTGAGGTTACAATGGCAAAATTAGTTGAATTATTTTAAAAACAAACACATAAATATTAAAATATTTACATTATAAGAAAAATATTCACAATCAGCACAACAACTTGAATATATCTGTTTTAACAACAAAAAAACATTCCGTTCTCTCTTCAAAGGAACGGAATGAACATACGACACACTCTATTTGCGCCATCAGAACCTGAAATCCCTCTCGCCACTGTCAATTCGGGCAAGATACTCCCCCGCCCTTGAACGTACGCGTTCGTTCGGCACGCCCTGCAACAGGCGTTCTATCATTGCCTCACCTTTGGCACGCGTAGCGGGCGAAGCATAGTCCTTGAGATATTCCTTGAGTGTTATCAGAGCATTGGGCAAACAACAGTTCGATATCTGTCCACTCTTGAGCAGCGACATGAAACGGTCGCCGGTACGGCCCTCGCGGTAACATGCGGTACAGAAACTGGGTATGTGGTCAAGGTCGAGCAGCCACCCCACTACCTCATCAAGCGAACGATGGTCGGCTATATCAAATTGCGCAGAGTTCTCCTCGGGAGCCTCATCGGTGACATAACCGCCGACACTGGTACGCGAGCCGCCACTTATCTGCGAAATGCCAAGTTCGAGCAACCTCTCTCGGCTCTTGGCACTCTCGCGTGTGGAGATTATCATGCCGGTATATGGCACTGCAATGCGTATTATTGCAACAATTTTGTAAAAGATGTCGTCGGGCACAGCATTCTCAAAATCGGCAGTGTCGACGTCATCGGCCTTGCAAAGGCGTGGCACGCTTATCGTATGCGGCCCAACCCCGTAGGTCGCCTCAAGATGCTCGGCATGCATGAGAAGTCCCACAAAGTCGTAGCAGTAGGTCTCAAGCCCGAAGAGCACACCTATGCCTACATCATCAATTCCGCCCTGCATTGCACGGTCCATGGCCTCGGTGTGCCACGCATAGTCGCTTTTGGGGCCTGTGGGATGCAGTGCTTCATAATTCTCCTTATTATATGTCTCCTGAAAAAGGATATACGTACCTATGCCGGCATCGCGCAGACGGCGATAATTCTCTACCGTTGTAGCAGCGATATTAACATTGACACGGCGTATTGCCCCGTTCCTGTGCTTTATGCTGTAAATTGTGTGTATACTCTCAAGGATATACTCAATAGGGTTCTTCAACGGATGTTCTCCGGCCTCAAGGGCAAGACGTTTGTGCCCCATATCCTGCAGCGCAATAACCTCGGCACGAATCTCGTCCTGTGTAAGTTTCTTGCGGCGGATGCTTTTGTTCTTTGCATGATAAGGACAATAGACACAGCCGTTGACACAGTAGTTGGAGAGGTAAAGCGGCGCAAACATCACTATGCGGTTGCCATAGAAACGATGCTTTATTTCATTGGCAAGCGCATAGATACGGGTTATAATTTCGGGGTCGTCGCACTCAAGCAACAGCGCCGCCTCGCGATGGCTTATACCCTTATACTCCCCTGCCTTTGCAAGGATTTCCTCCATGAGTGCGCGGTTGTCGCTATTCGCGCGTGCATACTGCATTGTTGCACGTATCTCGCCATCACTGATAAACTCAGTCGCTATTGTCGATTTTGGATTGTACATATAATATTCTACTTCAAATTCTTTTTTGAACACAAATTCAACTGCTTATGCAAACGGGTTAAACACAAAGTCCACTTTAAAGTTTTACAACGAGTGCAGTTCTCCTTTCCGTTTTCAACTTTCACTTTTCACCTCGTATCATTGTCTCCACGTGAAAAGTCAATCACGTAGCCTATTTTTTCCAACCTTTCACTCAGCAGAGCCAATTGTTCGGCCGACTCACTGCCGCTGATTTTCTTATTGTCGTATATCGCATATTTGCCTCTGAATTCAAGCGGCGTCATGTTGGGCATTACCACATTGGCACCGGCAAGAACACCACGTTCAGTTCCATCACAGCAGAGAGTAGCAAGTGCCGTTGTCGCAGGGATAAGTGCACTCGGAAAGCGCAGACGTAGTAGCGAAAGCAACAGCAAAGTATCGTTCACACTGCCGGCCGACTCACCCTCAAACGGAGTTCCTTTTGCAGGAATGAACGGACCTATGCCTATCATATGCGGCTGAAGCTCATCGAGCAACGCAAGGTCCTGGGCAAGATGTCCTTTCGTCTGCCCAGGAGAGCCCACCATCATGCCTGAACCTGTCTGAAAACCGAGTTCCTTCAACACACGAAGACACAGTCTGCGGTTTTCAAGACTCATGGATGAGGGATGCAGATGAGAGTAATGTCGAGTATCGGCCGTCTCGTGGCGCAGCAGATACCTGTCGGCACCGGCTTCGCGCAACAGGGCATATCCGTCGGCCGTGCGTTCCCCCACAGATAGTGTGACAGCCTTATCGGGGTAACGAGATTTCACCTCCGAAACCACATGGGCTAGCCATTCATCGCTTTGCAAAGAGTCCTCGCCACCTTGCAATACAAAGGTATTGAAACCGGCCTGCGCAGCATTGTCACAGCACTCAAGAATCTGCTCTTTTGTGAGGCGGTAGCGCACTGCAAGCGGGTTGCTGCAACGCAGACCACAGTAAAGGCAGTTATTTCGACAATAGGAGCTTATCTCAATGAGTGCACGCACATATACCCTATTGCCAAAATGCCGTAATGCAACCTCACGCGCCTTTGCTGCCAGTTGCTCCACGCCACCGTTTTCAAAGGCATGAAGCATGACATTCCACTCTGCAACAGAGAGTTTCCTTTGACTCTCAAGCAGGGCTACCACACTGTCAGTTGCGCTTTTATCCACTTTTTTTTGTTTTTCTAAAGAAACATTGTTGCAAATGTAGCAGAATTCAATGTTTTTTAGTTACTTTTACACCAAATTTTAGAAGCTGTTTAAATTTCTAAAAAAACATTTTTTTACAGAAGCTGACAGTTTCACCATTTTTATATCCAAGAATGTATGTTTCATTCTTTTTTGCGGTTACATAGCCCGCTATGCGCCCTTTTAAAAAACAAACACCCTATTCTTGCTCTATAAAAATTTGGCGATATAATTTTAAACAGCTTCTTAAACCGGCAAAAGGGATATAACAACAACGCCATGTTTGTACGATATAAACTTTTGAAGAAATTGGTTGCAATGTGGAAGGACGATACTCTCCTTGAGAACATTGACAGTATGCCATACAGGATGTATCCACGCAACCAAAAACCTAAGGGAAGATGCTGCATCCACAAGGAACGCGCAGTAGTCAAATACAAGACCATAGCAATGCTTGGCTTTACCATGCATGATGAATTTGATGAGATGGACCCGCTGAGCAGTTACGTACAGCGTATGATGCAGCGCGAAAACATTGACATGCAGGATGGCGCCGTGCTCCACGTAATGGACGAGGCATGCTCTTCATGCGTAAAGAGCAACTACGAGGTATCGAACCTGTGCCGTGGATGCGTTGCGCGCCCGTGCTACACCAATTGTCCCAAGGATGCCATCTACTACGACAAGGACGACAAGGCACACATTGACCACGACAAGTGCATAAGCTGCGGCAAGTGCCATCAGGTGTGTCCATACCACGCAATCATATACATGCCTGTCCCATGCGAGGAGGCTTGTCCCGTGAAGGCTATTTCAAAGGATGAGTACGGCGTTGAACATATTGACCCCGAAAAGTGCATCTACTGCGGAAAATGCCTTAACGCATGCCCGTTCGGAGCCATCTTCGACAAGTGCGAGGTTTTCGACGTACTCAAGAAGATGCGCGAAGACAAGAAGGTCGTTGCTATGGTTGCTCCTGCGGTACTGGCACAGTTCGGCAAACCAATAGCACAGGTATACGGTGCAATGAAGGCAATAGGCTTCAGCGACATTGTAGAGGTTGCATACGGTGCCGAGGAGACAACACGCCGCGAGGCCGAGGAACTGAAGGAGAAGATTGAGGAGGGTCAGCCGTTCATGACCACAAGTTGCTGCCCGGCATATGTAAGCCTCACGAAGAAACACATACCCGAGATTGCGAAGTATGTATCATCGACCCGTTCCCCCATGCACTACACTGCAATATATGCAAAGGAGAAGTTCGGCGAGGATTGCGTAACGGTGTTCATTGCGCCATGTGCTTCGAAAAAGGCCGAGGGATTCAATGACAGCAATGTGGACTATGTGCTCACATTCCGCGAGATTGACGCAGTAATGCAGGGAATGGGAATTGACATAGAGAGCACAATGCCCTATACACCTGCCGAGACAGCATGTGTCGATGCCCATAACTTTGCAAAGACAACAGGTGTATTCACCGCAGTAAAACACCACCTTGGCGACGAGAACCTCGAGGGCGTAGTGATTGCCGACCTCAACAAGAAGAACATAGCCTTGCTCAAGGGATATGCCAAGACGGGCAAGTGTCCAGGCAAGATTATTGAGGTCATGTCCTGCCCCGGCGGATGCATCACCGGCCCATGTGCATGCAGCGGAGGCGGCGAGGCAGCACGACGCTTTGATGCCGAAGTAAAGAAGAAATGACAAAAGTATTTATACGATTTAGATGATAGAGAGAAATTTTATTCTTGACGGAATTGACCTTGTAGGTTTCTACGGAGCAGGCAACGTACACCTGCAGATGCTCAAGAGACTGCACCCGAAACTGCGCATCGTGGCACGCGACAACATAATACGCGCCATGGGCGACGAGGAGGAGCTTGAACGCTTCGGCAAGGTCTTCAATCTGCTCAAGGAGTACTGCCACAAATACAACAGCCTCAACGAGGAGGCGATAATAGACGCCGTGAACGGCAAGAAGGGCGACAAGGGAAGTGACAGCAATGTCATTGTCTACAACATCAACGGCCGCCCCATTTACCCGCGCAGCGAGAACCAGTGCCGCCTTGTCGAGGAGTTCAAGAAGAACGACATGGTGTTTGCAGTGGGCCCTGCCGGAACAGGAAAGACATACACGGCCATTGCACTTGCCGTGAGGGCACTCAAGAACCGCGAGATAAGGAAAATCATACTCAGCCGCCCTGCAGTGGAGGCAGGCGAGAAACTCGGATTCCTACCGGGTGACATGCGCGACAAGATTGACCCGTACCTGCAGCCGCTGTACGACGCGCTTGAGGATATGATTCCAATGACAAAGCTCAAGGAACACATGGACAACAATGTGATTCAGATTGCGCCGCTTGCCTTCATGCGCGGACGTACATTAAACGATGCAATAGTAATCCTTGACGAGGCACAGAACACCACTCCACAGCAGATAAAGATGTTCCTCACCCGCATGGGAACGAACACAAAGATGATTATAACAGGTGACCTCACACAGATTGACCTGCCACAACACCAGAACTCGGGCCTGCTGCACGCGCAGAAGATACTCGATGGCGTGCCGGGCATCGGTTTTGTAAAACTCAACAAGAAGGACATTGTGCGCCACAGGCTTGTGACACGCATCGTTGAGGCGTATGAGAAGCACGAGCAGGCAATGAGAGAGAAAGAAAAAGAGAAAAAGACAAACTAAAATAATACAATTATGGCAAAAGCATTGACAAACACTGAATTCAAATTCAACAATCAGAAGAACGTATATCACGGCAAGGTACGCGACGTGTACACAGTAGGCGATGACAAGCTGGTGATGGTTGCAACCGACCGCATCTCGGCATTCGACGTGGTACTCCCCAAGGGTATCCCATTCAAGGGACAGATGCTCAACCAGATTGCAGCAAAGTTCCTTGACGCTACAACAGACATCTGCCCCAACTGGAAGCTCGCTACACCCGACCCGATGGTTACCGTAGGTGTAATGTGCGAGGGTTTCCCTGTTGAGATGATTGTACGCGGCTATCTCTGCGGTTCGGCATGGCGTGCATACAAAAGCGGCGTACGCGAAATCTGTGGTGTGAAGCTCCCCGAGGGCATGAGAGAAAACGAGAAGTTCCCGCAGCCTATCATCACTCCTACCACAAAGGCCGAGATTGGCGAGCACGATGCCGATATTTCAAAGGAGGAGATTCTTGCTCAGGGCCTCGCTACTCCCGAGGAGTACGCACTGCTCGAGAAGTACACACTTGCACTCTTCCAGCGCGGAACCGAGATTGCAGCAGAGCGCGGCCTCATCCTTGTAGATACAAAGTATGAGTTCGGCAAGCACGACGGCAAGATTTACCTCATGGACGAAATACACACCCCCGACAGCAGCCGCTATTTCTACTCAGAGGGTTATGAGGAGAAGTTCGAGAAGGGCGAGCCCCAGAAGCAGCTCTCCAAGGAGTTCGTACGCGAGTGGCTCATGGACAACGGTTTCCAGGGCAAAGAGGGACAGCAGGTTCCCGAGATGACCGATGAGATTGTCGAGAGCATAAGCAACCGCTACATTGAACTCTATGAGAACATAACAGGCGAGAAGTTTGTCAAGGAGGAGTGCGAGGACATCAACGCACGCATTGAGAAGAACGTGAAGGAGTACCTTGGATAATCCCCCTATATGGCATACACACACGAACAGGTAAAGCCCTACAGCAATGAAGGCGAAAAGAGGGAACAGGTTGAGGTAATGTTCGACAACATTGCCAAGGAGTATGACAGATACAACAACCTTGCATCCTTCAACATCGACAGGATATGGCGCAAACGCGCCATATCCTCTTTAAAGCCGTTTGCTCCGCGCCGCATACTTGACATTGCCACCGGAACAGGCGACCTTGCACTGCTCATAAACAAGAGACTCAAGCCCGAAACTGTCATAGGATGTGACATATCGGAGGGTATGATGCAGGTTGCTAGAGAGAAGTGCCACAAGAGAGGTGTAACGAACATAAGGTTCGAGAAAGAGGACTGCACTGCCCTATCGTACCCCGACAACAGTTTTGACGCAGTGACATCATCGTTCGGCGTTCGCAATTTTCAGGAACTGGAAAAAGCCTTAAGCGAAATGCACCGAGTACTATGCCCCGGCGGACACCTTGCAATACTTGAACTCTCATCGCCGACACGCTTCCCCATGAAGCAGCTGTTCCCCATATATGCAAAATATGTGATGCCTACATTGGGACGCATCTTCTCAAAGGACAACAAGGCATATGAGTACCTCCCCGAATCCATTGCGGCATTCCCACAGGGCGAGGTCATGCAGAAAATCATAAGAAATGCCGGATTCAGCAAAGTCGAGTTCCGACGCTTTACTGGCGGAGTATGTACATTCTATCTGGCAACAAAATGAAAAAATACGGTATAATAGGATATCCCTTGGCCCAATCGGCAAGCCCGGCATTCTTCAACGGCAAGTTCGGGAAGGAGGGAATTGACGCACGTTACATTCCTTTTGAAATCGAGAGCATTGATGAACTGCCCCGCATCATTGAGGAGCACCCTGAACTGCAGGGATTCAACGTCACTATCCCGCACAAGATTGCTGTAATGCAGTACCTTGAGGGAATGAGTGACGAAGCCAAGGGCATAAACGCCGTGAACGTTGTAAAAGTGACACACGACGCCGATGGCAAAGCACACCTGTGGGGCTACAACAGCGACGTAATAGGATTCTCGCGTTCAATAGAACCGTTGCTGCAAGGCAAGCACAGCAAAGCGCTTATACTTGGCACCGGAGGTGCTTCAAAAGCCATCACATATGCACTTGAGAAGCTTGGCATTGAGTGCCGGTATGTATCGCGCAAGGCTGGAGAGAACGCCATTGCATATGAGGATATCACACCCGGAATAATGGAGAGCCATACAGTAATTGTAAACTGTACTCCGCTGGGAATGGTGGGCCATGGCGTTGACAAGTGCCCCGACATCCCCTACGACCTGCTTAACGGCAGCCACCTGCTCTACGACATCGTATACAACCCCGAGAATACACTGTTCCTGCAGAAGGGCGCCGCACAGGGAGCCACTACCAAAAGCGGCTACGAGATGTGGTACCTTCAGGCACTTGCCTCCTGGGCAATATGGAACAAATAAAATAGCCTATCCATTGAAGGAGAGTGGTTATGAAACACGTTTCATAACTGGTCTTGACCATACATGGGAGAACTTGAACGAAGCCCTTAAAGTTCAATACATTGACCGTATAGATGGACGCGTGCAGATTATGAGTGACATTCAGGAAAGCACGTCGAGCCAGATAGGAGTATACGACGAATTCCTTTACAGATATTTGGCACAGGAACTTGAAAACAGCAGGACAAGCAGCAGGCCACAGTTCATGATGGCACTGACCACAACCAATCATCCTCCATTTACATACCCTGAGAATATGAATCTGCCACAGCTTACAGATGAATGGTACAATTCGACAAGTATAACCGGGAACGATGATGTGAAGACAAAATATGGACTTGGCGCACAATATTCCAATCGCTGTCTGGGTGATTTCCTTACTTGGTTCAAGGCAAGCAGTTTTGCAGACAACACAATAGTAATTGTCACAGGAGACCACAATGTGCGTAGCATCCTGAACTATGACGTTGTACCGGAGAGATACAAACATTCAGTACCTTTATATATCTATCTGCCCCCGCAATACCGTATGAGCAAGGATGCAGAACGCAATATAGAGGAGAGATATGGCTGTCACTACGACATCTTGCCTACAATAGCAGGCTTCGCACTGAAAAACGGCACAAAATACCTGAACATAGGCAATAACCTTCTCGACACGCTGAACAACAACAGCAACTACTTCAGTTACAACGAAAGGATGATATTGTCTCCAGAGAATCAGGACAAAGATTCATTGCTCCGCAAGGTGGAAGCACGACAGACACTTTTAAGACTGTATTACCAGAATATCTTCTCCAAATAACAAAAAACGACGACAGGTACCTGTCGTCGTTTTTTGTTATTTCTGTCCAAACTACATCAATCTTCTCTTATCTCAGGGATGTTTGTATAGTCTCCACGAATTATCAGGAAAGACGAATGCACGTCGGCAAATGCATTCTTGTCAATCTCAACATCCTTGGGGACATAAGCGATCTTAAGGTTCGGGCACTTCTCGATGCCCCATGCCTCAATTTTCTTTGTTCCGGGAGCCACAATCAGCACCTCTACACCCAAATGGTCATATACAGTATTCTTGTAGATTGTCTCCATTGGCATGAGCTCTACACACTTCATTGCAGAAGGAATGTAGGTCAGCTGATACTCACCACCGCTCTTGCGATAGACAGTTCCGAGATAACTTGCAAAAGTTGTGTTCTCAGGGTCAACTTCTACATACTCAAGATTAGGTGCATAGTGTGCAAGTCCAAGATAGCCTTCGCCCAAGGTTGTAATGTTCTTGCCAAGATTAATCTGTTTGATATTTGCCGGAAGCTGCATTGAAGGGTTGAACGATGTTATCCGGTAGCCGTTTGCACTGAAAGGCACCACAAATACATCGTCGGCCTCTTCAACATGACAGACATTCAGCTGATACTCGTTGAGATTTATCCACACGCCATTCTCCTTTGACAATACAACGTCAAACGATGATGGCAGAAGATGTGAATAGCTGGATGTGGCATCAACTAGCCATGAACCGTTGTTTGTAGGGTCACTCACATACCATTTTGAGTCACAGTATACATAGTTCCAGGCATGACCACCAAAGGGATTCAATATTCCATTGCATACAAACGACGGGATGTCGAGACTATGCATCATGATGAAGAGGAGGTTGGCATAACCCTGGCAGACACCAACCTTGTTCTTGAAGACAGGATACGGATCATTGTCTGCATGTTCATACTTGATGTTCGAAGTAATCCACTTGAAGCATGCATCGTATTTTGCCTTGTTTGTATTGAGGCCAGCTGTCAGTTCCTGCGCAAAGGCTTGAATCTCGGCATACTGTTCGGGAGTGATATTCGCACGGCCAAGAGTATCGGTCATCTCCTTAATATAATCTTTAGGAACTTTCTTTATAAGATTCTTTGCATTGACCTGCGGTGCAGCACTCATAGGCTTGGAGCCGTCATCCTCGGCAAACTGAGCACGTGTCACTATGTTTACCGGCTGGTCAACCGAAGGAATATCAAATTCCATTTCATTCTCGCTGCAGGCAGTAAACGAAAGTGCTGCAGCAACAAAAGGTAAGAGTAAAAATTTCTTTTTCATAATTCTTTTTTTCATAATTGTCAATAAATGGTCAGTTATCAATACTTTGTTGTACTTCATCGACGCCGTCAATCTGAGAAATGTGGCTGAGCACCTCCTGCAGTTCCCCGGCCGAATGCACGCAGAACTCAAGACTGCAGTTGACAATCTCATCATCGGTCTTTGAAGATAAGTTTGTCAGTGAAAGCTGAAGTTTGTTTGTTATACAGTCTACAAGGTCAACGAGCAAGTGATAGCGGTCTACAGCCACCACATCCACCCTTACCGGATAGAGGAACTCCTTGTCCTCCTCAAAATTCACGGCGACGATATCATCTCCACGCTGCGATGCCAGACGTATCGCAACCTTACAGTCGCGTCGGTGCATGGTTATCGTACCATCGGGTTCTTTGAATCCGATGACCTCGTCACCTGGCAGCGGATGACACTGTTCGCAGCGTACAAAGTCAATCTTGCGCTGCTTGTTGAGGAAACTGTTTATGTGCGACTTGGCCTTGAAGGTAGATATGGCATCGAGCCAGTCCTTCTTGGGAGTTATAGCCGGATTGGCACCAATCATCACCACATCTCCGTTCTGAAGTTCGGTCTTTACGGTTTTCAACTGTCCGTTTATGCGTGCAAACTGGGCATGAAGTCCCAGTTCGCTGTGTATCTCGAATGCAAAGTCAAGCGCTGTCGCACCCTTGGGCAACAGGATACCTTTACCGTCGGGGGTATATGCGATGATATCGTCATTGTAGAACGAAGATGTCACTCCATCCATGTACTCGACCTCCTTACCGCGTGTAGCCATCTCCTGAAGAACGAGCTTGAATTTCTCGAGCCAGTTGGTGATATTGGTTTCGGTACTCTCAGAAATACAGCCGAACTGTGACTTGCGTATCATGCGTTCCGAAGATATATGCACCTCTTCCCATGTTCCTTGCGGCGTGAGCAGCTTGACATGATAACTCTGGTAACCATTCTCCTTGGGCGAGTCGATATAATTGACCACGCTGCCAGGTTTCTCCTTGAAGCGGTCGGTGAGTATCGAATATATCTTCAGGCTCATGTCCTTCTCGGAGTAATCGTGCGTGTTGGGATAGATGATGCGTATGTAATATTTGCCGTCGACGTGATTAAAATCGCAGCCACGGGCATGCATCTTGCGCCATGCACTGTAAGGACCACGGGAAAAGACCTCGGTACGCGCCATGAGGATGTCATTGTTCTCGAGCAGACGTTCAATCTCAAAAGTAAAAGATTTGAGAGCCTTCTCGCGTTCTTTTAATTCGTTGTCAAGAGCAGCCTCAATCATCGCATAGTCGCGCGGGCAACGGTAACGGAAAGAGAGGTTCTCCATCTCGCGTTTAATGTAATAAAGACCCAGGCGATGGGCAAGCGGAGCATAGAAGTAATCGGTCTCTCCGGCAATCTTCATCTGCTTGTCGGGGCGCATGCTGCTGAGAGTACGCATGTTGTGCAGGCGGTCAGAGAGTTTTATCAGCAGAGCACGGATATCATAATGAAGCGAGTTGAGCATCTGCTTATAGTTGTCAATCTGACTCGACTGGCTTGCCGTGTTCTTTTTCTTCTTTTTGGTGACCACATCAACAAGGAAAGCCACATCATCGCCAAAACGTGCGGCAATATCCTCTACGGTGTACGGAGTATCCTCTACCACATCGTGCAGAAAAGCCGCGATTATGGGGTTTGCCCCCAAACGGAGTTCCTCGGCAACAATCTTGGCGACTGCCACCGGATGCATTATATACGGTTCCCCCGACTTGCGGCGTTGCTCCTTGTGAGCCTCACGCGCCAACAGGTAGGCGTCATTGATTCTTGTGATGTCGTCAGCCGACAGTCGTCGGGCAAGACGAGTGAGCAGTTGCTCCACTTCGAGATCTATTTCCTTGCATTCCATAGTCTTTATTCTTATCTCTTCCACAATTTGCAAAAATGATAAAAAAAATGAAACATTCCAATATTATTATATTTTTTCTCACACACTAAGAAGAAAAACCGGAATACAAGGTGAGAATTATTTTAAAAAAACAAAATAAACCGATTATTTTTCAAAAATTCATTGCAATTCACTAACTTTGCAAAGTTTGTGCATGCAAAGCCATGCAACACACAACCAACTGAAAAACAATAAGCAATTATGATAGAACAGATTAACTTGTTGCTCGAAGAAATCAAGGGCACAACAGCAACCAATGCCGAAGAGCTTGAGGCGCTGCGTCTCAAGTACTTGAGCAAGAAAGGTATCATCAACGGTCTCATGGCACAGTTCCGCGAGGTTCCTGCCGAGCAGAAACGCGAAGTCGGAGTACGCATCAACGAGCTCAAGAATGCAGTACAGGAGCACTTCAATGCCCTTAAGGAGCAGCTTGAGAACAAAGAGGAGGAACAGTGCGAGATTGACCTCACACGCCCGTCATACCCCACAGTCCTTGGCACACGCCACCCTCTCTCAATCGTAAAGAACGAGATTGTCGACATATTCGCCCGCCTGGGATTCTCTATTGCAAACGGTGTTGAGGTTGAGGATGACTGGCATGTATTCTCATCAATGAACTTCGCTGAGGACCACCCTGCACGCGACATGCAGGACACATTCTTCATTGAGGCTCACCCCGACATCATCCTTCGCACACACACCAGCAGCGTGCAGAGCCGCGTAATGGAGACAAGCCAGCCCCCTATCCGCATCATTGCTCCTGGTGGCGTATACCGCAACGAGGCAATAAGTTACCGTGCACACTGCTTCTTCCACCAGCTCGAAGGTCTTTACATCGACAAGAACGTATCGTTTACCGACCTCAAGCAGGTACTCCTGCTCTTTGCACAGGAGATGTTCGGCAAGGACACAAAGATACGTCTGCGTCCATCATATTTCCCGTTCACCGAGCCAAGCGCCGAGATGGACATCAGTTGTAACATCTGCGGTGGAAAGGGATGCCCGTTCTGCAAGAATACAGGCTGGGTAGAGATTCTTGGTTGCGGCATGGTAGACCCCAATGTACTCGAGCTCTGCGGTATCGACAGCAAGGAATACTCGGGATACGCTTTCGGTATGGGTATCGAACGCATCACAAACCTCAAATATCAAGTAAAAGACCTTCGCCTGTTCAGTGAGAACGATGTAAGGTTCCTGAAGATGTTCGAGAGTGCAAACTAACAGCACACACTCAACAGGATAGCAAGGAAACCACGTTGTGGTTTCCTTGTTTTTATTGCAACAGTTGAAATTGAACCGAAAAAAGCACAAGAATCATAAAAAAAATTGCTTTTATAGTATATTTTTATTTCTTTTGCAAATAATAGCGAAGCTCCACAAAGGGCACATAAAAGTAACAATAAACATAGCGATACACATGAAAGGAATAGTTCTGGCAGGAGGTTCCGGCACTCGCCTTTACCCCATAACCAAAGGAGTAAGCAAGCAGATGCTTCCAATATATGACAAACCAATGATATACTACCCCATTTCGGTACTCATGCTTGCCGGAATAAGGGAAATACTGATAATCTCGACTCCGCAGGACCTCCCAGGTTTCAAGCGCCTGCTTGGGGACGGTAGCGACTACGGAGTAAGATTCGAGTATGCCGAGCAGCCATCACCCGACGGACTGGCTCAGGCATTCATCATTGGCGAGGAGTTCATTGGCAACGATTCGGCATGCCTCGTCCTTGGTGACAACATATTCCACGGCAGCGGTTTCAGCGACATGCTCCGCGAAGCCGTGCGGGCAGCCGAGGAGGATGCAAAGGCAACTGTATTCGGCTATTGGGTCGACGACCCCGAACGCTATGGCGTAGCCGAATTTGACAAGAACGGCAACTGCCTTTCAATTGAGGAGAAACCAGAGAACCCCAAATCGAACTACGCAGTCGTGGGCCTCTATTTCTACCCCAACAAGGTTGTAGAGGTTGCAAAGAACATCAAGCCATCGGCACGCGGCGAGCTCGAAATAACCACAGTAAACCAACAGTTCCTGAACGACGGTGAACTCAAGGTACAGACCCTTAAAAGAGGTTTCGCATGGCTCGACACCGGCACACACGATTCGCTTGCCGAGGCCTCAATCTTTGTAGAGGTAATTGAAAAGCGTCAAGGACTGAAGATTGCATGCCTTGAGGGCATAGCATATCGCAAGGGGTGGATTACAGCCGAAAGACTTCGCGAAATAGCGCGCCCAATGGCAA
The DNA here is from genome assembly GCA_045634085.1 of Bacteroidaceae bacterium. Taxonomy (GTDB): domain Bacteria; phylum Bacteroidota; class Bacteroidia; order Bacteroidales; family Bacteroidaceae; genus HGM04593. The sequence goes on along the minus strand of JAZQZM010000054.1, from coordinate 1,656 downwards.
AAAACCAGTACGGGCAATACCTATTGAAGGTCATTGACGAGGTTGAACGATTTGGAGCATTAATTGATTGAAATGGAAGTCATAAAAACCGAGATAGAAGGAGTGGTAATAATTGAGCCACGTATTTTCAAGGACGAGAGAGGATATTTCTACGAGTCATTCTCGCAACGCGAGTTCGAGGAGAAGGTGTGCCGTACAACATTCGTGCAGGACAACCAGTCAAAATCATCATACGGCGTACTGCGCGGGCTCCATTTCCAGAAACCGCCCCATTGCCAGAGCAAACTTGTACGCTGCATCAAGGGCGCTGTTCTTGACGTTGCCGTTGACATACGCAAGGGCTCTCCCACATTCGGCAAATACGTTGCCGTAGAGCTCACCGAGGAGAACCACCGCCAGTTCTTTGTTCCACGCGGTTTTGCACATGGTTTTGCTGTACTCACCGAAGAGGCCGTATTCCAGTACAAATGCGACAACTTCTACTGTAAGGAGAGTGAAGGTGCCATAGCCTGGAACGACCCGCAGCTTGCCATCGACTGGAAAATACCTGCCGACAGAGTTCTGCTCTCGGAGAAAGACAGGCTGAACAAGAACATCGACGAAGCCGAATACCTTTTTGACTATAACGAAAAACTCTATTAGAATGAATATACTTGTAACAGGTGCCAACGGACAGCTGGGCTGCGAGATGCGCCGCCTAGGAGCCGTATCACCGAACAACTACATATTTACAGACGTTGCAGAACTGGACATAACCAATGCCGTAGCAGTTGCTCTTTTCGTAAAGCAATATTCCATTGACGCCATTGTAAACTGCGCCGCATACACCAATGTGGACAAGGCCGAAAGCGACGAGGCCACAGCCGAACTCATCAACGCCACAGCAGTAGGCAACCTTGCCATTGCAGCAAAGGAAGTAGGCGCAACACTTTTCCATGTATCGACCGACTATGTGTTCGGCCTTGAAGGCAACACCCCACGCACCGAGGAGATGCCCACCGACCCGCTTGGCGTGTACGGAAGCACCAAGCTTCATGGCGAGCAAGCCATTGAAAAGAGTGGCTGCAAGGCACTCATTTTCCGCACAGCATGGCTCTATAGCGAGTTCGGGAACAATTTCCTAAAGACAATGATGCGTCTTACAGCCGAAAGGGAGCAGTTGAACGTGGTCTTCGACCAGGTAGGTACCCCCACATACGCAGGAGACCTCGCATTGGCAATATTCTCAATCATTGAAGCAGGAGTCTACCCAGGCAACGAGGGCATATACCACTTCTCAAACGAAGGAGCATGCTCATGGTACGACTTTGCCGTAGAGATTGCCGCAGCGGCAGGCAACACAGGCTGCCGCATCAATCCATGCCACAGCAGTGAATTCCCCTCACCTGTAACACGCCCGCCATATTCGGTACTCGACAAGACAAAAATAAAGAACACTTTCGACATTGAGATACCGCACTGGCGCGAATCGATGGAATATTGTATCAAGAGAATCAAGGCACACACCAAATAGAACAAAAACATACAAGTCATGAAGATAGCAGTTGCAGGAACAGGCTACGTAGGCCTCAGCATCGCCACACTATTGGCACAGCACAACGAAGTAGTCGCAGTCGACGTCATACCCGAGAAGGTTGAGAAGATAAACAACCGCAT
>JAZQZM010000053.1:0-5344 GCA_045634085.1 Bacteroidaceae bacterium | reverse complement strand
AAAAAAACAAAATAATATGAAAACTTATCAGACTAACGAAATCAAGAACATTGCAATCGTAGGATGTTCCGGCTCTGGAAAAACCACTCTCACAGAGGCTATGCTCTATGAGGGTGGAATCATCAAACGTAGAGGTACAATCGAGGCAAAGAACACCGTTAGTGACTACTTCCCTGTAGAGCAGGAGTATGGCTATTCGGTGTTATCAACTGTATTCCAGATTGAGCAGGCCGGCAAGAAACTGAACCTTATTGATTGCCCGGGTTCCGATGACTTCGCAGGCAGTATGGTAAGTGCCATGACTGTTGCCGACTTGGCAATGATGGTCATCAACGGCCAGTATGGCGTTGAGGTGGGTACACAGAACTGCTACCGTTATGTGAAGAAGATGAAGAAGCCTATGATGTTCGTTGTCAATCAGGTCGATAACGAAAAGTGCGATTACGACACTATTATCGAGCAACTTCAGTCAATCTATGGCTCAAAGGTGGTGCCTGTGCAGTATCCTTTGAATGCAGGCCCCGGCTTCAACACTATCATCGACGTTCTTCTCATGAAGAAGCTTACATATACAGGCGAGGGTCAGCCACCTCTTGTTGAAGATATTCCTGCCGGCGAGTTCGAGAAGGCAAAGGCTCTCCACATGGAACTTGTCGAGAAGGCTGCCGAGAACGAAGAGGGTCTCATGGACAAGTTCTTCGAGTCTGAGGAGTTGACAACCGACGAAATCCGCAAGGGTGCACGTCTTGGTCTTGAGACCGACAGTGTATATCCTGTACTCTGCTGCTCTGCTTCAACAGATGTTGCAGTGAGCCGTCTGCTCGAGTTCCTTGCGAACGTAGCTCCTGAGATTACCGATATGCCACAGCCTGTTAATGCCGAGGGTGAAACTGTTCCTTACAACAGCGAGGCTCCTACATCAATATTCTTCTACAAGACATCTGTTGAGCCACACATCGGTGAGGTTAACTATTTTAAGGTGATGAGTGGTACATTGAAGGCCGGTGACGACCTTGTAAATGCCGACCGTGGTTCTAAGGAACGTATTGCACAGATTTTCTGCAGTGCAGGCGCGAACCGTGTGGCTGTTGAAGAACTCAAGGCTGGTGACCTTGGCTGTACAGTTAAACTCAAGGATATCAAGATTGGTAATACACTCAATGCTAAGGACTGCACACACAAGTTTGCGCTTGTGAAGTATCCGGCATCAAAATATTCACGTGCTATCAAACCTGCCAACGAGTCCGAAATCGAGAAGATGATGCAGGTTCTCAATCGTATGCACGAGGAGGATCCGACATGGCGCATCGAGCAGTCAAAAGAACTCCGTCAGACTATCGTCTATGGTCAGGGTGAGTTCCACCTCCGTACTCTGAAATGGCGTCTTGAGCACGTTGAGAAGGTTATGGTCAAGTACGAGGAGCCAAAGATTCCTTATCGCGAGACTATTACAAAGGCTGCCCGTGCCGATTATCGCCACAAGAAACAGTCGGGCGGTGCAGGTCAGTTCGGTGAGGTCCACATGATTGTAGAGCCATACGAGGAGGGCAAGCCATTGCAGGAGGTCTACCGTTTTGGTGGTCAGGAGTTCAAGATCAACGCAAAGGGTACCGAGGAGGTTACACTCGACTGGGGTGGCAAGTTGGTATTCGTGAACAGTATTGTCGGCGGTAGCATCGATGCACGCTTCATGCCTGCAATCCTTAAGGGTGTTATGGAACGTATGGAACGTGGTCCACTTACCGGTTCTTATGCCCGCGATGTACGCGTTATCGTTTACGACGGCAAGATGCACCCGGTAGACTCTAATGAGCTTTCGTTTATGCTTGCAGGCCGTAATGCCTTCAGCGCGGCGTTCCGTGAGGCCGGTCCAAAGATTCTTGAGCCTGTATATGATGTTGAGGTGTTCGTTCCGTCTGACAAGATGGGTGACGTTATGAGTGATATCCAGGGCCGCCGTGGTATGATTATGGGTATGGAGAGTGAGAATGGTTACGAGAAGCTCTCGGCAAAGGTGCCTTTGAAGGAGATGGCTTCGTACTCTACAACACTCAGTTCATTGACTGGTGGACGCGCGTCGTTCATTATGTCTCCATCGACATACGAACTTGTTCCTGGTGACGTACAGAACAAGCTTGTCGAGGAACTTGCAGTCAAGGACGAGGAATAATCTGTTACTTTTATATAATGGAGTGGAGAGTGAAAACTCTCCACTTTTTTGTTAAATATATGTTGCTTTTTACTTTTATAACATGTATTTGTTGTTTTAAGTTATTAAATTGGTAAGTATATGGTTCGTTTTTGTTAATTAAAAAGAAAAAAACAATAATTTTAAATATTTGTTATACAACCTAAAGATGTTGTCTTTATATTTGCTTTATGAAAAAGATTGCGATTTGGCTTGTAGGTCTAATAATGGGTGTCTGTTGTGTGGCATTGCTCTTTATGCAGCTGTCATACATTGAGACTATGGTCAAGATGCGTGTCGAGCACTTTGACGAAGGAGTGAAGCGCAGTCTTCATGCCGTGGCATATAATTTTGAAATGGAGGAGATGCGTGCGTATTTCTCCGATGAATTCAAGGATGATATCGAGTATGGCCGCATGCTGAACGATAAGATGCTTTCCCGCCAACGGGCCTTGATGGACAATTCCAGGAACTTTTTTACCCTGTTCGAGTTTCTGATGCTTGAGGATCGTCCTTCTACCTATAAGGATTTGAACGCCCTGTTCGGTGGCGGGAGAGATATGTCGGCTCAGGGTGTAAATGCCCTCACGAAGGATATTATAAAGATGAAGTATAAGCATCAGAGGGATGTCTTCGACAGGGTTATATATGATGTGATTATGAATGCCGGCAGCAAGCCTCTCGAGAGCCGCATGAATGCCGATGCTCTTTACAAGAACCTGAGTACCGAGTTTGCAAACAGTGGTATTGACTTGCCTTTTGAGTTCAGGGTCATAAGCTATACCGGAGATACGGTGTTTTCGAGTGGTGGTAAGTTTAATGATGAGTCGTGCAGGGTGTACCGTGAGTTATTGTTTGACAATGATGTGCATAACCGTACTTCGTTGCTTGAGGTGAGTTTCCCGACATCGTACCTGAACAATTATATTTACAGTTCGGTTAAATTTATGATACCTTCTCTGTTGTTCACTTTGGTTATGTTAATAACTTTTGTGATTACATTGTACATGGCGGTAAGGCATAAGAAGATAACCGAGATGAGAAATGATTTCATAAACAACATGACGCATGAGTTCAAGACGCCGATATCTACGATATCCTTGGCGGCGCAGATGTTACAGGACCAGTCTGTGTCAAAATCTCCTGAGATGTTCGCGCGTCTGTCGGGTGTGATATCGAGTGAGGCAAAGCGTCTGCGTTTTCAGGTTGACAAGGTACTGCAGATGTCCATGTTCGATGACAAGAACAATGCGTCTCTTAAGATGAAGGAACTTGATGCCAATGATCTTGTGGCAAACATCGTGAATACATTCAAGGTGAAGGCCGAACAGAATGGCGGTAGTGTCGATTGTGTGTTTGAAGCGTCCGATCCTTATATATATGTCGATGAGATGCACTTTACCAATGTCGTATTCAACATAATGGACAATGCTGTCAAGTATAAGCGCTACGATGTTCCCATAGCACTTGAGGTGCGCACTTGGAATTCCGGCGGAAAGTTTATGATGTCGATAAAGGACAATGGCATCGGAATACGCAAGGAGCACCTGAAAAAGATATTTGACAAGTTCTACAGAGTAAACACCGGCAATGTGCACGATGTGAAGGGATTTGGTCTTGGTCTTGCGTATGTGAAGCAGATTGTTCAGGCTCATCGCGGAACGATACGTGCCGAGAGTGAGCCCGGCGTGGGAACCATATTTACAATTGTATTACCTTTAAAATAAATAATTATGGAAGAGAAAACTAGAATTTTATTGTGTGAGGATGATGAGAATCTGGGCATGTTGCTACGTGAGTATCTGCAGGCGAAGGGTTACTATGCTGAGCTTTGCCCCGATGGTGATGCCGGTTACAAGGCTTTTCTGAAAGGCAAATTCGATATATGTGTGCTTGATGTCATGATGCCTATCAAGGACGGCTTTACCCTGGCGCAGGAGATTCGTGCCGTGAATGCCGATATCCCCATCATTTTCCTGACTGCAAAGAGTCTGAACGAAGATATTCTCGAGGGTTTCAAGATTGGTGCCGATGATTATATAACAAAGTCTTTCAGTATGGAGGTGCTTGTTGCACGCATTGAGACCGTGCTGCGCCGTGTACGTGGCAAAAAGAACAAAGAGAATGCGGTTTATAAGATTGGTCGCTTCCAGTTCGATACGAAGAAGCAGATTCTCTCTATTGACGACCAGCAGACAAAACTCACAACCAAGGAGTCGGAGCTCCTGAGTCTCCTGTGTGCGCATGCCAATGAGATTCTGCAGCGTGATTTTGCATTGAAGACAGTGTGGACCGATGACAACTATTTCAATGCCCGCAGCATGGATGTGTATATCACAAAGCTGCGTAAACACCTGAAAGCAGATGATTCCATTGAGATAATCAATATTCACGGTAAGGGATATAAACTGATTGCTCCCGAGGTTGAGGGATGAGGTCAAAAGAAATAAATAAGGCTCAGCGTTTGCTGAGCCTTATTTATTTCTACCGATTCTTTTTCTTATTCCTCAAGATTGCGCTTGCCACCGAGGATGTAAGCTATAAGTCCAATAATCATTGCTGCAAAAGAACCGACGTTTACTGCATTGATGTTGTTCCAACCGACAAAATAGCTTGTGATAAGAAGGATTGCGCCGATGATTATCAAGGCCAATCCTGAATACTGAATGTACTGTCCCATAATTTTATGTTGTTTTTTTATTTATTTCTTTTTCGGTGGAGTACCGTGAATGTGCGGCCATTGCCGTTTGCGGTATTTTCCAAATGCAAAGAAACATATAAAAATTTAGAGAACGAAATTTTTTTAATAAAAATAATTCAAATATCTCATCTTTTGTTTGGTACGGCAATAAATGGTTGCTGGGTAGCTCTTGGGCACAGCCGGTTGTCGGAGTGTCTTGGTTGTTGCAATGTTCTGGTACCCCATTGCGGAGCTTGGAGATGTAAAAGGTTGTCCTAAAGTTTTGTCAATTGAAAAAATGTGCTTATCTTTGCACCCGCGTTTAAGTAAACGAATGTTTAACCAATTTATTAAGTAAAAATGAATCAATACGAAACCGTTTTCATTTTAACTCCCGTTTTGTCTGATGCTCAGATGAAGGAAGCGGTAGAGAAGTTCAAGGGCATTCTCACTGCAGAAGGTGCTGAGATTGTCAA
>JAZQZM010000052.1:0-96453 GCA_045634085.1 Bacteroidaceae bacterium | reverse complement strand
GCTGCATCAGAGTCTTTTAATGCAAAAATCAAAGCTTTTAGGGCACAGTTCAGAGGTGTAAAAGATAAAGATTTTTTCCTTTTCAGGTTATCAAAATTATATGCTTGATCCTGAAATCCCTCAGAATTTTATGTTGATCCGTTTTATTTCAGTTCATAATTTTCTCACGTTTCTTATAAAACAAAAAACGGAGAGAGTTTTTTAGGCTTTCTCCGTTTTGAGTAGCGAGACCCGGGATTGAACCGGGGACCTCATGATTATGAATCATGCGCTCTAACCAGCTGAGCTATCTCGCCATCGCGTTTTTGCGGTGCAAAGATATGTCTATAATTTTAAACTGACAAATTTTTCGGGACTTTTCGTAAAAAAACTTGTATAAAACCTTGAAAGCACCTGTTTAGAAGAACTTTAAACAATTGTTATCAATAAAAATTACATTAATGGTAAAAAATGTAAATTTTGTTGATTTAATCGTATTTTTAATGAACATTTTATTGTGATTTTTAATTTTAATTTATATCTTGCAACTGAAAAACAAATAGTTACATGTTTTATAACTCTTTATAAAAGGATTTGCACATAATGAGTAAAGAGAAAATTTTTCTGGAATACCCAATGAAGGGAAGCGCACCTATGATATGGAAATACATAGGTTCCGCTGCCGGTCTCTCTCCATGGTTTGCCGACAGAGTAGAAAATTTCGACAAGACATTCAACTTCTATTGGGGAAAGACCGAACAGAGGGTTGCACACCTTGTCGCACAAAGGAATGGCGTGTATGTAAAATTCCGTTGGGACGATGAGGGAATGCACACATTCTTTGAAATGAGGATTGCATACAACGAACTCACACGTGAACATACCCTTGAAATTACTGACTTTGCCGACAAGGGTGAGACTGACGACCAGAAGGACCTGTGGGATTCCCAGATTGAGAATCTGAGAAGGCTGTCAGGGATGTAGACATGGGTATACAATAATGGGATTCTGTGTCTTTAACAAGGCGCAGAAACTTTTCAGGCGGCTTATTTTAATAAAATTAAAATAGTTTATAGGTCTACAGAGTAGAATTCACACATTTTATACTAACTTTGTACAGAGATGCGTATTGTCCACATATCGGAGATATGCTTTTCTGTACATTTTTTGTAAAATGGACCGGTGCGGATATCGGTCAAATGAAAAATATTTGTTAGCCGAGAAATGAAATTCCTTGATTATTTCAAAATAAAGAAGCTTGATCTTTTTATTATAAAGACATTTGCCACAAACCTGTTCGGCACCTTCTTTATTTGTCTTTTTATCTTCATTCTGCAGTTGCTGTGGAGATGGATTGATGATTTCGTTGACAAAGGACTCGATTTCTCAATCCTTGCACAGTTCTTTATTCTCGGCTCAATCACTCTAGTATCACAGGCTCTTCCGCTTGCAATACTGCTTGCGTCACTAATGACATTCGGTAACTTCGGCGAGAAGCTTGAGCTGCTTGCGATGAAGGCTGCCGGTATACCGCTGTTCAGGATAATGATGCCGCTTATAGTATGCTGTACGCTGCTTGGTGGTGTATCATTCTATTTCCAGAATGTGGTGAGCCCGTATGCACAGATGCAGCTGTACACCCTGATGTACTCGATAAAGCAGACATCGCCCGAAAGCGAGATACCTGAAGAGATTTTCTATGACAGGCTTGACGGATACAATATCTATGTGGGAAAGAAGGACAAGGAAACCGGTGTACTGTACGATGTCGTCATCTATGATGTCTCAGGTGGTTTTGAGAATACCAACATCCTGCTTGCCGACTCGGCTACAATCACAAGCAGTGCCGACGAGAAGCATATGGTGCTTTCAATGTTCTCGGGAGAGCAGTTCTCGAACCTTCAGGAGCAGAGCATACAGAAGAAAAATGTGCCTTACCGCAGAGAGACTTTTATGCGTAAGGATGTTATAATTGAGGTTGAAGGCGGCTTTGAACTGAAAGATGCATCGATAATGAAATCGAATGCCGACAGCAAGAATATAAAGGAACTTGAGGTTTCTATAGATACTCTCTCACATCAGAATGACAGCATAGCAAACCACCACTGGATAAACCTCAAGCGTACAACATACAATGCCAAAACAGAATTCAATAATGACGATTCGTTGAAGATGAACAAGAACGGCTTGTTTAGAATAAACGCCGACAGTGTATTCAGTATAGCATCGAACAAGGCTAAGCTAGGATGGAAAAGAGCCCAACTGAACAAGGTAAAGCAAATGAAGGTCGATTACGAGATAAAGCATAATATAATGCATTCGCGTGAAAAAGACCTGAACAAGCACAAGATATCATGGTGGAACAAGTTCACACTCTCTGTGGGATGCCTCATATTCTTCTTTATTGGTGCCCCGCTTGGTGCTATTGTGAGAAAAGGCGGACTTGGCTATCCGGTACTCATTTCAGTTGCTACATTCATCCTTTATTATATCTTCAACACATCGGGCTACAAGATGTCTCGTGAGGGAGAGTGGCACATATGGTTCGGGGCATGGCTCAGCACAATGGTACTTGCACCGCTTGGAGCATTATTCACATTCCAGTCGAACAAGGATTCCGAAATTTTCAATAGCGATTCCTTGAACCGTTTCTTTAGAATACTGTTTGCAATTCCTGAGAAAAGAAATCTGGTACCAAAGGAGGTTATCATAAATGACCCCGACTACACAAAAGTCTTGACTGTGATGAATGAACTGCATGTTGAGGCAAGAGGATACAGGAAAAAACAGAAACTGAGGAAACTGCCGTCGCTAAGCAATGTATTCTTCAATGAGAAGGACCACACTCTTGATGATTTCAATGACAAGATGGAGAATATTATAGAGGAACTGAGCAACAGCAAGAACAAGAAAATTGTGATTATGCTCAACGAATTCCCAATCCTTGCACCACATGCGACAGTATCTCCATTCAAGAGAAGGTGGCTGAATGTATTGTCACTGATACTGTTCCCTGTAGGAATATTCATCTACCTGCGCGCTGTAAAATTCAGATACAGGCTGATGAAGGACCTTATAAAGATTGAAAAGAACAGCAATATCATAACTGAGTTAATAAACAAAGCGAAACTTATATAATGGACAATTTCAAATTAAATAGTATTGAAGAGGCTCTCGACGACTTCAGAGAGGGTAAATTCGTGATTGTGGTCGACGATGAGGACCGCGAGAATGAAGGTGATTTCATAATTGCAGCCGAGAAGATTACACCTGAAGCTGTAAACTTCATGCTCAAGAATGGTCGTGGTGTGCTATGTGCACCTATTACATTATCACGTTGCAAGGAGCTTGAACTCGCCCCACAGGTAAACTCCAACACAAGCCTTCTTGGAACACCTTTCACTGTCACAATTGACAAGGTTGAGGGCTGTACAACAGGTGTATCTACAGCTGACCGCGCTGCTACAATCAAGGCACTTGCCGACCCTACAAGCAAGCCTGAGACTTTTGCACGCCCGGGACACATCAACCCTTTGTATGCACAGGACAATGGAGTACTTCGCCGTGCCGGACACACCGAAGCCAGCATTGATCTTGCGCGGCTTGCCGGTCTATACCCTGCTGCCGCACTCATTGAAATAATGAACGAGGATGGTACTATGGCACGTATGCCACAACTTGTGGAAATAGCAAAGGAGCATGACATGAAGATAATTTCAATCAAGGACCTCATAGAGTACCGCCTGAAACAGGAGTCACTTGTTGAGAAGGGTGAAGAGGTTGACATGCCCACAGAACATGGACATTTCCGCCTGATTCCTTTCCGCCAGAAGTCTAATGGACTTGAGCATGTAGCTCTCATAAAGGGTGAGTGGAACGAGGATGAGCCAATCCTTGTACGCGTGCACTCATCATGCATGACTGGTGACATCTTCGGATCACAGCGCTGTGACTGCGGTGCGCAGCTGCACGAGGCAATGAAACTCATTGACCAGACCGGAAAGGGTGTAATCGTATATCTTAACCAGGAGGGACGCGGTATTGGACTCATGAACAAAATGCGTGCATACAAACTTCAGGAAGAGGGTATGGATACTGTTGACGCTAACCTATGCCTCGGTTTTAAGGCAGATGAGAGAGATTACGGCGTAGGTGCTGAAATTCTCCGTCAGGTAGGTGTACACAAGATGCGCCTGATTACAAACAATCCTGTAAAACGTATTGGACTAGAGAGCTATGGACTGACTATTACCGAGAACGTAGGTATTGAGATTGAACCTAACAGCTACAACTCACGCTACCTGCATACAAAGGCCGAGCGCATGGGTCATACTCTGCATTTTGAAAAGGAATAACAGAATAACTAACTAAAGAATAATATGAACAAATTATCAGATCGCGTAAACCGATTGGCGCCATCGGCAACACTGGCAATGTCACAGAAAAGTCAGGAACTGAAAGCACAGGGCGTAGACGTTATAAATATGAGTGTAGGTGAACCTGACTTCAACACTCCCGATGCAATAAAGGCTGCTGCAAAGCAGGCTATTGATGACAACTGGTCACGTTACTCACCCGTTCCGGGATATCCAGCATTGCGCAAGGCTATTGTAGCAAAGCTCAAGAATGAGAACGGACTTGAATTTACCGAGGCTCAGATTTCTGTTTCAAACGGTGCAAAGCAAGCTGTATGCAATGCCATCATGGCACTTGTAAACCCCGGTGACGAGGTTATAGTACCAGCACCTTACTGGGTAAGCTACCCCGATATGGTAAAGCTTGCCGACGGTACTCCGGTCATCGTAAGCGCAGGAATTGAGCAGAACTTCAAGATTACCGGTGCACAGCTCGAGGCTGCCATCACACCAAAGACAAAGATGCTTATCCTCTGCTCACCTTCGAACCCTACAGGCTCGGTATATACAAAGGAGGAGCTCAAGGAACTTGCCGACGTGCTTGCTAAGTATCCCGAAGTTTTTGTTGTTGCCGATGAGATTTACGAGCATATCAGCTATGTAGGCAAACATGAGAGTATAGCACAGTTCGAGGAGATAAGAGACCGTGTAATCATTATCAACGGAGTTTCAAAGGCATACGCAATGACAGGTTGGCGTATCGGTTATCTTGCTGCTGCCGAGTGGATTGTAAAGGGTTGCAACAAGCTCCAGGGACAATACACAAGTGGTCCTTGCTCTGTATCACAGATGGCATCATTAGAGGCTTACACAGGTTCACAGGAGCCTGTTGAGGAAATGCGTCAGGCATTCCAGCGTCGCCGCGACCTTATTGTAAAGCTTGCAAAGGAGATTCCAGGTCTTGAAGTGAACGTTCCGGAGGGTGCTTTCTACCTGTTCCCGAAGTGCAGTTCATTCTACGGTAAGAACTACAATGGAACAGTTATCAACAATAGTGATGACCTTGCAATGTATCTGCTCACAGAGGCTCACGTTGCCGCTGTAGGCGGTACATCATTCGGTGCACCCGAGTGTTTCAGAATGAGTTACGCTACAAGCGACGAGAATATAATCGAAGCAATACGCCGCATAAAAGAGGCTCTTGCAAAACTTGCATAATAAGCTTTTCAACAATACTTACATATTACTATAAAGAGGCTGACCCAAAAGTAAAATGGGTTAGCCTCTCTTGTTGAGGTTTGAATAAAATGAGCTGTTTTGGAGGCAAGCGTAACGACAAAAGAGCCTTTTTAGTCAACCTCTTTGTTTTTGTATCATATACATCAATAATGACTATCTTCACACATAAATACCTACATATATTATCAACAATTCACATATATGTGTTGATAACCTGTTAAAAACATAATGAAAACTTAAACAAAAAAAGTGGCATTTAAATTTTGTTGTCTCCAATCAAAAATTAAGCCGTACATGTAATTACAATACCAAATTATTATGCCACTTTTTAGCGGTTATTTATCAATTGTTTTTTAAACAGTTTTAAACAGGTTTATATACCACTTTTTATCAAGTACGTATCTGTTCATTAATTGTTGATAAACCCACGTAATGTATTTATTTACAACAATACAGCATGTTGAAAAGATGTCAATAACTTAAACTCTGCTACTAACAAGATAAAAAGCAAATTTAACAGCATTTTTTTCTCTACACTATCAACAGACTTTATTGTTCTTTTTAATCTTTTTATTTTTTAAAAAAGGAAATATATATAAATAAACCATGTTGAACGTGTGGATAACTAAAGTTAACATGATATTGGATTCTGTTAGGTGGGATTTTAGTATCTTCGCGTCATATACAATAATATAATAGAACATGACAAAGATTATAACAACAATATTGGCGCTTGCCATGGTGATTCTTGATATCATAGCCTACAGGCGTCTAAAAAAAAGCGGTGCGGGTAAACCGGTAGTTTATATATTCTGTAGTACTGTACTCTTCTCTTATCTACTGATACTGCTTACACCATTATTCATGTTCGTGTTCATAACAGCTGAGAACAGTCAGTTCATGATGAAATTCTCAATGTCCATACTTACCTGCTATCTATTCTTTTCAGTAGCAAGACTCTTTATGTATGCATTCTGGTTGCCTACACGGAGCAGGAAATGGATGTGGACAGGTGTGGCTGTTTCTTCTCTGCTTTTTGCATCGTTCATGTACGGTGCTTTAGTGACACGTACTGATATTGAAGTCAAGGAGGTTGAAACAAGGTTCACAGACCTGCCTGAGTCATTTGATGGCTACAAAATAGCATTCATTTCGGACATACATATCGGTTCAATGTGGGATGCTGTTGCTGAACTTGAAAATCTTGCCAATACAATCAGGTCTGTGGATGCGGATATTGTTCTCTTTGGAGGTGACCTTGTGAATATACACCATAGTGAGCTTTCATCTGACGTTCTTGAGAAACTTGCTTTGATTAAAGGGCGTGACGGCGTTTTTGCAGTATTGGGTAATCATGATACCGGCTCATATGTAAACGGCTCTACAGAGGGGTTTAGAGAGCAGAATAAGGCATCTTTGGAGCAGGCTGCCGGGAGTGCCGGATGGGTGTTCCTGAAAGACAGTACTGTTTATATAAAAAGAGGCAGTGACTCAATAGCAATAACAGGTGTAGATTACTCCGAAGAACTTCTGGATTACAAGCATTCTATGAAGAGTATTGATGATTTTGATGTGAGTCACATTTATAATAATGTACCGGATAATGTTTTTAATATAACGGTTTCACATCTTCCACAGCTGTGGCATTCTCTTTGTAGCGGAGGTTACAGTGACCTTACCCTATCGGGGCACATACATGCCATGCAGATGAAGATTGGCCCACTATCTCCGGCTGCTTTGATGTATGATGAGTGGAGTGGTCTTTATGAGGGTGAAAATGGTAAACTCTATATAAATGACGGAATAGGAAGTGTGGGTTTCTTTGCCCGCATTGGAGCACGCCCCGAAGTTACTGTGCTGGAGTTAAAATGTGAAATGTGAAAACCCTTTCACATTTCAATCTATAATTCAAGGCTCATTACGTAGTCGTTCATGTAATATCCTGAGCCTATCGGAAAATCACCCTCTGAGGCGATTTTCATTCCTTTTTTAAGGTAAAACTCTATTGCTTTGTTAAAACGGTTTACATTGAGTTCTATACGTGCTTTTGGAGTGGTTTTATCCTCTCTTACATATTGGCATGCATTTTCAAATAGAAGATTGCCTATTCCACTACTCTGCCGTTCAGGAATTACGTATAATTTATGTAGGTGATAGATTGTAATATCGTTCTCTACTCTTTCCCTTTGTATTGAAACATATCCATAAGCGATATCTTCACTTCTTGCAATAAAGAAGTTGTGACCGTCTTTAAGTTGTCTTTCAAGGCTGTCGGTGGAATACATCCACTCCATCATATACTCAATCTGTTCTTTTGTGAGTATGTTCCTGTATGTATGCCTGAAAACAATCCCGGCCATTGTTTCTATGACCGGGATATCTTCTGTTGTTGCCTTTGTTATCTCTATTTCCATTATCTTGTAATGAGTATCTTGGTGGCTGCTCCTTCGTTGCCGTTTTCGTCGTATGTCAGTACATAGTATACTCCACCGGGTACTTTTTCACCGCGTTGGTTGCGACAATTCCAGTTGTACATTCCTCCATTTGAATTGCCTTCATTGATAAGTAATCCTGCAGCGTCGACGATTTTTACGTTACAGTCGTATGTAAGTCCGGTTATAGAAACATTTCCGTTGTAAGCGGCTCTCACAGGATTTGGATAGGCGTGTATGCTGTTTTCATCAAGTCTTTCCTCGGGGCGTGTTGCGTCACTCATGTAACTTGCAATTCCTTTACTTGTTCCAATAAAAACCTCTCCGCTGTTTGAGTTTATTGCTACACTTTCGATGGTATTTGACGGTAGCGGTGAATTCTCTGTTGTGAAATGGTGTATTGTCTCAAGTCCGTCGGCACTTATAAGATATAATCCGTTGTCATTTGTACCAACCCATTTGCGATTGGCTCCGTCTACGTTTATAGTCTTTATATATGTTCCGCTGAGCAGGTAGTCGGCAAGTCCGGTACCGTCGTTGCGTGGGACTTTTATCTGTTTGAGTTTTCCGTCATTGAAAAATGTCTGCGGATTATCGATAACAAATAGTCCTGTATTTGTTCCTATCCACATCTTACCATTGTGGTCCTCTTCAAGTGCATATACCTGATATATGTCGTAACTTGTTCCGTCCTGGTTTGTGAATTTATGCAGCCATACTTTTGAATTGTCGTCTCTAGTGTCGAACGGTGTACCGTTAAGTTTGGCACAGAATATACCGGGTTCTCCCTGTAGTGATGTAATCCATAACCATCCTCTTGAGTCAATATATGGTTTTACCATTGTTTCCATATATTCAATATCTCTATAATTCAAGGATACCCAATCTCCATCCTTTTTAAGTACCTTTACAATGTCTGCAACGTTTGTGGTATTGACACACCACAGGTTTCCCTCTTTGTCAAATTTGACAGTAGGGATACGTGTATACGCCTTATTGTTCGGGACTGCACTCTCAAGGATTGAATTCTCAAAGTCGTAATGCTTTACAAATTTTCCGTTCCTGAATTCGAATATACCGTATCCGAATGAACTTGCAAAGTAATGACCGGGTTCTGTGGGATCTTCATCAACAGAACATATATTCTTACATTCCAATCCAGTGGCACTCTTGATTGAATCTGTGATAAGGCTCTTCCACCTGTAACCGTCATATTCCATCAAAGTACCTTCATGGTCATTTTCCTTGAGACCGAAATAGTTTATGTTTCCACCGGCAACAAGCAACTTTCCGTCACTTGTAAAATTCATGAACTCACTGTAGTTCCTTATGGGACTGTCGGGTAGCAGGGTCTGTTTTTTTGCTATTATTGAGTTATCCGAAACCGAAGACTCCACTACTCCATCGTAACCCTTGCAACACCAATATGAATCCTTATCCTTTAGAATAAAATTATATTTCTCATTGATGTCACATATCTTGCTTGTCTCTGTGGCATCTATCCTTACAATACGGTTTGCCGATACAGCAATGAAACAGTCACCGTCTTTATACATATAACTGTAGCTGTCGCTGTTGTCAACCATCTTCAGTTTGTCGGTTTCAGGGATAATCTCGAGTAGTTTTCCGTCGCTTGCCAGACAATACAGTTTGCCATCAAGTTCTGCAAGTGTCTTCATGGCATTGTCATGTCCCTTTTTCCAGTTACTTTTATCAAGTATGTTCTTGTCCGTCTCGCAATAGTATAATCCTGATTTTGTAGCTGTGTATAATCTGTCCTTGAACAGGTATGTACAAATTGTGTTCAGACCTGTTTCAAAAGTGTTCTTGAATTCAAGGTTTTCAAGATCAAGTTCAACTACTCCGAACTCAGTAGACAGATATGCAATTCTTCCTTGTATTCCGATGTTGTTTATTTTCTTCTGTGGCAGTGACTTGTTTTTGAAGTCTGTGATGTTATAAATGGATTCATCATCGTAAAGGATATCTATATTGGCATTATTATACACAATGACTAATGCTTTGATATCTTTACAGTATGCGATATTTGTTATATCTATGTCACTCAGTGTATTTATCTTGTCGTACAGGTGTACTTCATTGTCATTTTTGTTATATGAATAGAGTGCTCCCGATGCCAGAATATATACTTTATCACCTGCAACCTGGCAGTATGTGGCATTATGGTATGATGGATAAAGTTTCCAGTCATCTATTGCGGAATATACTGTATTGGTAATTATCAGTAATGCAAGTAATGTAAAGAGTCTCTTAATCATAATTTTCCTTCAAGTAATTACTGAGTTGCTGAGTTGCACGGTATCGGTGGCTGATGCTGTTTTTCATTTCACTGCTCATCTGTGCAAAACTGTCGGAAAAACCTTCGGGAATGAATATCGGGTCATATCCGAATCCTGAGTCACCCATTTTCTTCTCTGTTATGGTTCCTTTTACTATTCCGTTGAAAAGTTTTTCCTCTCCCTTAATAATTAACGCGATAACTGTACGAAATTGTGCGTTGCGGTTCTCTTTTCCTGTTAAATTATGTAATAGCTTCTGCATATTTGCCTCGGAACAGCACTCTTCGCCTGCGTAACGTGCCGAGTATACTCCTGGTTCTCCACCAAGTGCTTCTACTTCGAGTCCAGTGTCATCGGCAAAACAGTCCAATCCATATTTTTCGTATATGTGACGTGCCTTGATAAGTGCATTTCCCTGTAGTGTTTCAGCTGTTTCGGGTATATCATCATGGCAACCTATATCGTTGAGTGAAAGTACCTCTACTCTATTGCCCAGAATATCCCTTACTTCCTGCAGTTTATGCTTGTTGTTTGTTGCAAATACAAGTTTCATTGCTGCATATTGTTATTGCTTATCCTGTTTAATTGGTTCTATATGTTCCTTTTTGACTTTCTTGGAGTTTACCTTTATCTTGTCGAATCCAAGGCCATATACAGCCATAACCTTTGACTGTGATACAAGTGCATTAGGGTCTATCTGTTTTATGGCGCTGAGCAACTGGGCCGACTGGCTTGCTCTTGCAATGGTTGTAACAACCTTACTCTCTTTGCCTGAATAGTAACCGATGGAATCAAGCAATGTTACACCGCGCTTCAAATGACGGGTAATATAATATGCTATCTCATCATACTTGCTGGAGAATATAAAGAACTGTACTGCCTGGCGGTTACTGTTTACCATGTAATCCAGCGCCACATTGACTATGACAAGGTTTATGAATCCGTAAAAGACCTTTTGTAACGCCTCCTTCAGGTCATTGGGCACGATAAAGAAACTGCTTATGATGATACATGCATCTACATACAGCATGGCACGTCCGAAACTGATATCCTTGTATTTGTTTACAATGGCTGCGATTATATCCACACCTCCTGTACTTCCGTTACTGAGGAAACAGAGTGCTATACCCATTCCAATGAATATTGAACCTACAATACATGCCTCAAGTTGTGCGTTCTCTCCCAGAATATTATCTGCTGTGAATTGCGGATATGCCTGGAATACGGCATCAAACATTTCAAGAGCCAACGTCATTACTGCGATTGCATATACTGTCTTGACACAGAATTTCCATCCGAGCTGCTGTATTGCAATTATTATAAGCACTATGTTTATGGCAAAATAGGTGTACTGCATAGGAATACCAGTGGTATACTCTACAATACCTCCGATACCGGTTATACCACCTGTCACAAACTGGTAGGGAGCCATGAAGAACTTCCAGGTGAATGCATACAGAGTAAGTCCAAGAGTTATCATGAAATAATTCTTGACCTCACTCATTATTGTCGGCTTTGGAATGAATCTATTGCCCATAATCAATATATTTAAAGCGTTTTTTAAATTCTGTATCAGATTACAATATTGACAATCTTCTTCGGAACGATGATGACCTTCCTGATAGGTTTGCCGTCAATGTATTTCTGGCTGTTCTCATTGGCAAGTACAGCTGCCTCGATGTCTGCATTTGCAGCATCGGCAGCAAAGTCCATTGTGAAGCGGGCCTTACCATTGAACGAGATTGTATATTTCACGGTATCTTCCTTCAGGTACTCTTCGTTGTATTCAGGCCACTCGGCATCACAGATAGTGGTGTCGTGACCCATGATTTCCCAAAGCTCCTCGCAGATGTGGGGTGCGAATGGAGAGAGTACGACAACAAGTTTCTCAAGAATTGCCTTTTTGTTGCATTTGAGTGCCGAGAGTTCATTTAGGCATATCATGAATGCACTTACTGTAGTGTTGTATGAGAATGCTGGTATGTCCTCGGTTGTCTTCTTGATGAGTTTGTGAAGTGACTTGAGTTCCTCTTTTGTTGGCACTTCATCAGTAATCACAAGGTTGTCGTTCTTGTCGAAGAATACTCCCCACAACTTGCGCAGGAAGCGGTGGCAACCGTCAATACCGTTTGTATCCCATGGCTTTGACTGCTCAATAGGTCCCAGGAACATCTCGTACATGCGCAGTGTGTCGGCACCATACTTCTCAACAATCACATCAGGGTTTACAACGTTGAACATTGATTTGCTCATCTTCTCAACAGCCCATCCGCAGATGTACTTTCCGTCCTCGAGAATAAACTCAGCATTGGCGTACTCGGGACGCCATGCGCGGAACGCATCAATGTCAAGAATGTCGTTTGCCACAATGTTTACGTCAACATGGAGAGGAGTAACATCATACTCTTTTGAGAGATTCAGTGAAACAAATGTATTGGTATCCTTGATACGGTATACAAAATTGCTTCGTCCCTGAATCATACCCTGGTTGATGAGTTTCTGGAACGGTTCTTCCTTTGTGCTCACGCCTGTGTCGAACAGGAACATGTTCCAGAAACGTGAGTAGATGAGGTGGCCTGTAGCATGCTCTTTTCCACCCACATAAAGGTCTACATTCTGCCAATAGCCGTTTGCCTTTTCTGAAACAAGTGCCTTGTTGTTTCTTGGATCCATGTAACGCAGGTAGTATGCACTTGAACCAGCGAAACCGGGCATTGTGTTCAACTCAAGAGGGAATATTGTTGTGTTGTCTATATTCTCTTTGCTTGTAATACAGTTGTTTACTGTGTCCCATGCCCACATCTTTGCGTGACCCAATGGTGGCTCACCACTCTCTGTAGGGAGGAACTTCTCTACTTCTGGCAGTTCAAGCGGCAGGCACTCCTCGGGTATGGGGTAAGGTACACTGTCCTTATAGTAGATTGGGAACGGCTCACCCCAATAACGCTGACGGCTGAAGATTGCATCGCGCAGACGGTAGTTTACCTTCACGCGGCCAAGACCGGTCTCAGTAACGAACTGCTTTGTCTTTGCTATAGCTTCCTTTACTGTAAGACCGTTGAGGTTAAGTTTGCAGTCGCTGAATACTGCTGTTGGAGAGTTTGTCATTATACCCTCTTTGGCATCAAAACTCTCTTCGGTAACATCACAACCCTCAATAAGCGGGCGTATCTCAATACCGAAGTGCTTTGCAAATGCATAGTCACGGCTGTCGTGTGCAGGAACAGCCATAATGGCACCGGTTCCGTAGCCTGCAAGTACATAATCACTTACCCAAACAGGAATCTCCTCACCTGTAATAGGGTTGATAGCATATGAACCTGTGAATACACCTGTGACGTTACGGTCAATCATACGTTCACGTTCAGTACGTTTCTTGGTGCGGTCAAGATATGCCTCTACAGCCTCTTTTTGTTCCTCTGTGGTCAACTGTGCAACAAGTTCACTCTCCGGTGCAAGAACCATGAATGTGACACCGAAGATAGTGTCGGCACGTGTGGTGAATATTGTGAACTGTACTTCACTCTCTTTGATGCGGAACAGCATCTCTGTACCTTCGCTGCGTCCTATCCAGTTGCGTTGTGTCTCCTTCAATGATTCAGTCCAGTCGATGTTCTCGAGTCCGTCAAGCAGGCGCTGTGAATAAGCTGATACTCTCAAGCACCATTGCTTCATCTTCTTCTGTACGACTGGGTATCCGCCACGTTCTGATACACCGTCGACAACCTCGTCGTTGGCAAGTACTGTTCCCAATGCCGGGCACCAGTTTACCATTGTCTCGTTGAGGAATGCTATACGCCAGTTCATGAGAAGTTCTTGCTGTGCAGTCTCACTCATGTTGTTCCACTCACCGGCTGTTATTTCAACCTCTTCTGTACATGCCGCATTGATACCTGCACTACCCTCTTTACTCAGTTTTTCTATGAGTTCAGCTATAGGTTTTGCGCACTTTGTATCGTTGTCGAAGTAACTGTTGAACATCTTGATGAATGTCCACTGTGTCCAGTGGTAGTATTCAGCATCACATGTCCTTATCTCGCGGTCCCAGTCGAAGCAGAAACCTATCTTGTCGAGCTGTTCGCGGTAGCGGTTGATATTCTGCTCTGTTGTTATTGCAGGGTGCTGTCCTGTCTGGATGGCATACTGTTCTGCCGGGAGTCCGTATGCATCGTAACCCATTGGGTTAAGCACGTTGTAACCCTGAAGGCGCTTGAAACGCGCGAAGATATCCGAGGCTATATAACCAAGAGGATGACCTACATGCAGGCCTGCACCCGATGGGTAAGGGAACATGTTAAGTACATAGAATTTCTTCTTCTCATCATTCTCTACTGTGCGATAGGTCTTGTCCTCTTTCCATCGCTTCTGCCACTTCTGTTCAATCTCGTTAAAATTGTATGCCATATTTCTATATTTTATTTTCGTCGTTGCCTATATTACTATCTACATAGTAGATGTAATAAACTGCAAAAATATATAATTTTCGGAGTAATTACCGTTTTGAGCCGTGAATTTATTCACTAAAGTTCTTTTTTATCTTTTGCCTCTGAAAATCGGATAAAAATGACTATCTTCGCATATTGATTATAAAGTAAAACAGATTAACGATATATGGCCGAAAAAGATTTGGCAGCAACGCCTATGATGCGTCAGTTTTATGACCTCAAGGCAAAACACCCCGATGCAATACTACTGTTCCGCTGTGGAGACTTCTATGAAACATACTGCTCCGATGCCGTTGTAGCTTCGGAGATTCTTGGCATAACACTCACCAAACGTTCTAACGGAAAGAGTGATGCTTCTAAGGCTATTGAAATGGCCGGTTTCCCTTTCCATGCACTCGATAACTATCTTCCAAAGCTTGTGCGTGCCGGAAAACGAGTAGCCATATGCGACCAGCTCGAGGATCCCAAGATGACCAAAAAACTTGTCAAGCGCGGTATCACGGAACTTGTGACTCCGGGTGTCTCAATCAATGACAATGTGCTTGATTACAAGGAGAATAACTTCCTTGCAGCAGTACACTTCGGCAAACCGATGTGTGGCGTGTCGTTCCTTGACATTTCAACAGGTGAATTCCTTGTCGCTGAGGGTACGTTCGACTATATTGAGAAGTTGCTCATCAATTTCAATCCAAAGGAGGTGCTTTTTGAGCGTGGTCTTAAAAAGCGTTTTGAGGAGTGTTTCGGCAGCAAATATCTTACTTTTGAACTTGATGATTGGGCATTTACCGATGAATTTGCCAATGAAAAGCTTACAAAGCATTTCGAGACTAAGAACCTGAAAGGTTTCGGTATTTCGCATCTGCGTAGCGGAATAGTTGCAGCAGGTGCCATTCTGCACTATCTTGGAGTTACTCTGCATACCCAAATATCACATATACGTACAATATCGCGTATTGAGGAGGAACGTTATGTACGCCTTGACAAGTTTACAATACGTAGTCTTGAGCTGCTTGGAAGCATGCATGATGGCGGTTCTTCTTTACTGTCGGTTGTTGACCGCACGGTTACTGCCATGGGTGCACGTCTCCTTAAGCGCTGGATGGTATTTCCTCTCAAGGACAAAAAGCCCATAGAGGAACGTCTTGATATTGTTGAATACTATTTCCGCGAGCCTCAATTCCGTGAACTGATTGAGGAACATCTTCAGATGATTGGAGACCTTGAACGTATAATTGCAAAGGTTGCGGCAGGGCGTGTGTCTCCGCGTGAGCTTGTGCAGCTGAAATTGGCCCTGCAGGCTGTAGAGCCCATCAAAAAGGCCTGCGAGTCTTCTAACAACGAGGTACTAAAACTAATAGGTGCACAGCTTGACTGTTGTGCCGACATACGTGACCGCATAGCAAATGAAATTGTTCCCGAGCCTCCTTTGTTGCTAAACAAGGGTGGAGTAGTGGCCGACGGTGTAAGCGAGCAGCTAGACGAACTGCGTGCCATAGCATATCATGGCAAGGATTATCTCATGCAGGTGCAGCAGCGCGAGAGTGAACGTACCGGTATTCCAAGCCTCAAGATATCCTTCAATAATGTCTTCGGCTACTATATCGAGGTGCGAAACACCTACAAGGAGAATGTCCCTGCCGAGTGGATACGCAAGCAGACTCTTGTCAATGCTGAACGTTATATAACTCAGGAACTCAAGGAGTACGAGGAAAAAATCCTTGGTGCCGAGGAGAAGATTCTCTCTCTCGAGACGCAGATATTCAATAATCTGGTGGTTGACCTGGCATCATATATCCCATCGATACAGCTCAACGCGTCACACCTTGCAAGGCTCGATGTACTACTCTCTTTTGCCAACGTATCACGTATGAACAAATACATACGTCCGGTGATAAGCGAGGATGATGTACTTGACATCAAACAGGGCCGTCACCCGGTAATAGAACGCCAGTTGGCGGTAGGGGAGAACTATATTCCGAATGATCTCTATCTTGACAGTGAAAAGCAGCAGATAATCATTGTTACAGGTCCTAACATGGCTGGTAAGTCGGCCCTTCTGCGCCAGACAGCACTGATAACACTGCTTGCACAGATAGGATGTTTTGTTCCGGCTGAAAGCGCTCACGTGGGTCTTGTAGACAAGATATTCACCCGTGTAGGTGCAAGTGATAACATTTCGGCCGGCGAGTCAACCTTCATGGTGGAGATGACTGAGGCTGCAAACATCCTCAATAACCTTTCCGAAAAGAGTCTTGTGCTTTTCGACGAGCTTGGACGAGGTACATCTACCTATGACGGTATGTCTATAGCCTGGGCTATTGTGGAGCATATCCATGAGACTGCGAAGGGTAGGGCACGCACTCTGTTTGCCACTCATTATCATGAACTCAATGAGATGGAGAAGAACTTTCCGCGTATAAAAAACTTCAACGTTTCGGTACGTGAGATTGACGGTAAGGTAATCTTCCTCCGTAAACTGATGCCCGGTGGCAGCGAGCACTCTTTCGGTATCCATGTTGCCAAGCTTGCAGGTATGCCGAAGAGTATTGTAAAGCGTTCGGAACAGATATTGCAGAAACTTGAGGCGAGCAATAACCGTGGCGAGCTCAAGGGTGCTCCAACTGTGGAGATTGCCGACAGCCGTGAAGGGTTGCAGCTCAACTTCTTCCAGCTCGATGACCCTGTGCTTTCACAGGTGCGCGACGAGATTCTCGGTATTGATGTCAACAACCTCACTCCGCTTGAGGCACTGAATAAACTCAATGACATTAAACGCATTGTAAAGGGTAGGTAGGTTATCCGAACAATATAAGCCGGGAGAGTGTTGAGAATTCATGTGAATACTTAACACTCTCTTTTATATGAAAAAAAACTTGACAAATGAAGTCGGTGCACCAGTTACCGACAATACCAATTCGTTGACAGCTGGCGAACGTGGACCTATTCTTCTGGAGGATAACTGGCTTATCGAGAAACTGGCACATTTTGACCGCGAGGTCATACCAGAGAGGCGTATGCATGCAAAGGGTAGCGGGGCATTCGGTAAATTTACCGTAACGCATGACATTACGCATTATACCTGTGCATCGATATTCTCAAAGATTGGAAAGGAAACAGAACTGTTTGTGCGTTTTTCAACCGTTACAGGTGAACGTGGCGCTGCCGATGCCGAACGTGACATACGCGGTTTTGCAGTGAAGTTTTATACCGATGAGGGAAATTGGGACCTTGTAGGCAACAATACTCCGGTGTTTTTCTTGCGCGACCCTTTGCAGTTCCCCGACCTTAACCATGCTATAAAACGTGACCCACAGACCAATCTGCGTTCACCGCAAAGCAACTGGGATTTCTGGACAATGCTCCCCGAGGCACTGCATCAGGTTACGATAGTCATGTCGGATCGTGGCATACCGGCTTCGTACAGGCATATGCATGGTTTCGGTTCACATACCTACAGTATGGTCAACAGCCATAGAGAACGTGTGTGGGTAAAATTCCATTTCCGCACCATGCAGGGTATAATGAACCTGACTAATGCCGAGGCTGCTGCAATAATTGCCAAGGACCGTGAGAGCCATGGACGCGACCTTTTCAATGCTATAGCAAAGGGAGAATTTCCACGTTGGAAACTCTATATCCAGGTGATGACCGAAGAACAGGCAATGCATTACCGAGAGAATCCGTTTGATATTACAAAAGTGTGGAGCCATAAGGACTTTCCGCTTATTGAGGTGGGTGTGATGGAGTTGAACCGTAACCCACAGAATTATTTTGCCGAGGTCGAGCAGGCTGCATTCAACCCGTCACATATTGTGCCGGGAATAGGACTCTCGCCCGACAAATTGCTTCAGGGCCGTCTCTTCTCTTATGGAGATGCCCAACGCTATCGTCTCGGTGTCAACCATGACCAGATACCTGTGAACAAGGCTCATTGCCCGGTACACAGTTTCCATCGTGACGGTACAATGCGTGTCGATGGAAATAACGGCGCTACAAAGGGATATTCTCCAAACAGTATCGGGGAGTGGAATGTTGCAGATGCCCTGTATCTCCATTCAGCAGTTACTGGGGAGTCAATGCGATACAATCCTTACGAGGACAGGAGGGATGACTGTTTTTATCAGCCTGGCAATCTCTATCGCCTCATGAGTGAGGAAAAACGTACACTGTTGATAGCCAACACAGCCGAGGATATGATGCCTGTCACCGACAATATAAAATACCGTCATGCGGCGCATTGCTATTTGGCTGATGAAAGGTACGGAACACGTCTTGCCGAAGCCATGAAACTCGATATCAAAGAGGTTGTGAGACTAGCTTCAATGAGTGAGAAAGAGAGACTTGATGCTACAAGGTGAGGGTGACTAAAAAGGCTCTTTTGTCGTTACGCTTGCCTCCAAATCCTCATTTACTTCAAGTAAACTGCGGCTTTGGAGGCTTCGCAAGCCTAAAAACAGCTCTTTTTATTCAAACCTCAACAAGAGAGGCTAACACATTTTACTTTTGGGTTAGCCTCATGCTATGCTTTTTTACATTTGGTACTTCGTAAAATAAGATATCCTCCGGCTATTATCAATGGGATGCTCAGTATCTGTCCCATGTTCATGAACATGCCGTTCTCAAAATCTACCTGCACCTCCTTGATATATTCAACGAAGAAACGGAATGTGAATATCGTGAACAGTGTAAAGCCTGCGTAGAGTCCTGTACCTACCTTATTCCTGAATTTCACGTAAAGCAATACTATTGCAATAAAGACGATTAGGTATGCGATTGATTCATATAATTGTGCGGGATGACAAGGGGTTGTCATGCCGGTGTTTGCAAACACTATACCCCATGGGGCATCAGTCGGCAGGCCAATGATTTCACTGTTCATGAAGTTGCCAAGACGCACAAATGCTGCAAAAATGGGAGCAGCAATGCCAAGACTGTCAAGTACCCATAGGAATGGAAGTCTTGTCTTCTTTAGATACAGCAACATGCCTGTTATTACTCCTATTACTCCACCGTGGCTTGCAAGTCCGGCATATCCTGTAAACTTCCATGCTCCGTTTACTTCTCTTATAGGAAGCAACATTTCAATGGGGTTTGCAAGGTAGTATTCGGGTTCATAGAACAGACAATGTCCCAAGCGTGCTCCTACCAGTATTCCAATAAAGCAGTAGAAGAAGAGAGGGTCAAAAAGTTCCTCCTTTATACCGCCTTTCTTGTAAACAGTCTTTACAACGTAGTATGCCGATACCAATCCGGCAAGCCAGCACAGGGCATAGTAGCGTATTTCAAAACCGAATATTGAAAACGGTGCTACTGACGGTTCCCAGACAATATGACTCAATATTGGGTTCATATTCTTTATACGTTAAAACGGAAGTGCATTATATCGCCGTCCTGTACAACATACTCCTTCCCCTCGACACTCATCTTTCCGGCCTCTTTTACGGCTGCCTCAGAGCCATATGTAATGTAGTCATCGTATTTGATTACCTCGGCACGGATGAAACCCTTCTCGAAGTCGGTGTGGATTACACCGGCACACTGTGGAGCTTTCCAGCCTTTGCGGAATGTCCATGCCCTTACCTCCATTACGCCGGCTGTGATGTATGTCTGCAGGGTAAGAAGTGAGTAGATGGCCTTGATAAGGCGGTCGCATCCCGACTCCTTCAATCCCATATCCTCAAGGAACATCTGCTTCTCTTCGTAACTCTCAAGCTCAGCGATGTCAGCCTCTGTCTGTGCCGAAATGATGATGAGCTCTGCATTCTCGTCCTTGATAGCCTCACGAACGGCCTCTACGTGCTTGTTTCCTGTTGCAGCTGATGTATCATCAACGTTGCATACATAGAGCACTGGCTTCGATGTGAGCAGGAAAAGGTTCTTTGCAATCTGTTGTTCATCCTCGGTGTCGAAAACCACTGTACGGGCCGATTTTCCGGCCTCCAGAGCCTCTTTGAACTTCATGAGTACGTCGTACTCAAGCTTTGCCTGCTTGTCACCGCCCACGCGTGCCTGTTTCTCAACGCGCTTGATACGGTTCTCAACAGTCTCAAGGTCCTTGAACTGAAGTTCAAGGTCAATGATCTCCTTGTCACGGACAGGGTTCACTGAGCCGTCAACGTGTACGATATTGTCATTGTCGAAGCAACGGAGTACGTGTATGATTGCGTCTGTCTCGCGGATGTTACCAAGGAACTGGTTTCCAAGACCTTCACCCTTGCTTGCACCCTTTACAAGTCCTGCGATGTCAACAATGTCGCATGTTGCCGGAACAATGCGGTCGGGGTGTATGAGTTCAGCCAGTTTGTTAAGTCGTTCATCGGGTACGGTAATTTGTCCCATCTGTGCGTCGATTGTACAGAACGGGAAGTTTGCTGCCTGTGCCTTTGCACTTGAAAGACAGTTGAAAAGTGTAGATTTTCCTACGTTGGGCAAGCCCACAATACCTGCTTTAAGAGCCATAAATATCTTTAATTTTAATTATATACTTCATTTTCCGCCGCGAAGATAGTGAATAAATTCCGTACTGCGAAATGCGGTGCAGTCTCACTTCTCTTTTCAGGCCGTTCAATGTGCCTCGAGCCAGTTGTTTCCCCAACCGTACTCGGCAACAAGCGGCACACTCATTGCGAATGCATTCTGCATCTCTTCAAGGACGAGTGCCTGCATTCTTTCCTTCTCCTGGGGAACTATGTTGAAATTCAATTCGTCATGCACCTGGAGAATCATTGTCGATTGCATGTTCTCGGCCTTCATGCGGCGGTAGATGTTTATCATGGCCACCTTTATTATGTCGGCGGCACTTCCCTGTATGGGTGCGTTGACGGCATTTCGTTCGGCATATCCGCGTACGACGGCGTTGTGCGAGTTTATGTCTGGCAGGTAACGTTTACGGTGGAATATGGTCTCGACATACCCGTTAGCCTTTGCTTCTTGTTTGCATTTTTCAATGTATTGCTGCACCCCGCTGTATGTGGCAAAATAGTTTTCGATGAGTTCTTTTGCTTCGCGGCGGTCAACGTTCATTCTTTCGGCAAGACCGAATACCGATATACCGTAAATTATGCCAAAGTTGGCTACTTTTGCTTTGCGGCGTTCATCTTTTGTTACCTCTTCTATAGGTTTCTTGTATACTTTTGCTGCCGTTGCGGTATGGATGTCGTATCCGCCGCGGAAGTCCTCAATCATATTCTTGTCGCCACTCAGATGCGCCATAATACGCAATTCTATCTGCGAATAGTCGACCGAGAGGAACTGGCAACCAGCATCGGGAACGAATGCCTTGCGCACCTCCTTACCATCCTCGTCACGGATAGGAATATTCTGGAGATTAGGGTTGCTTGAACTTAGTCGTCCGGTTGCAGTCACTGTCTGGTTATATGACGTATGTATCTTTCCGGTTCTTGGATTTACCAATGTAGGCAGTGCGTCAACATATGTGCTCAGCAATTTTTTAAGGCCTCGGTATTGTAAAATATTTTTAACAATAGGATGGCGGTTCTGTAGTTGTGCAAGAACATCTTCTGATGTCACGAACTGGCCTGTTTTTGTCTTTTTGGGCTTGTCGACAATCTTCAGTTTTCCAAACAGAATGTCTCCCACCTGTTTGGGTGATGCAATGTTGAATGACTCTCCGGCAAGTGAGTATATCTCGCTTTCAATCTCATCAAGACGTTTACCGAACAGGGTAGAGGTCTCTTTGAGGGATGCGGTGTCTATGCGTGCTCCGTTCCGTTCCATGTAGGCAAGGACAGGAACGAGAGGCATTTCAATTTTGTAGAACAGTTCCTCTGCGTTCTCCTTCTTCAGTTCCTGCTGCAGGATGTTCTTGAGTTTAAGTGTTACGTCGGCATCCTCACATGCGTAGTCACACACAAGGTTGGGTGAGATGTCTCGCATGTTCTTTTGTCCGCGACCCTTTTCTCCGATGAGTTCCTCTATCTTTATCGTTTCATAGCCAAGATAAATTTCGGCAAGGTAGTCCATTCCGTGATAAAGTTCGGGTTGCAGGACGTAATGTGCAATCATTGTGTCGAAAAGAGGACCTTTTACTTCTAAGCCGTAATTAGCCAATACGGTTATGTCGTATTTCATATTTTGACCAACCTTCTCGATTTCCTCGTTTTCGAAGATTTCCTTTAGGATCGAGAGTCTCTTTTCGGTTTTCTCTCTGTCGGTAGGCATCGGGATGTAGAAC
This sequence comes from Bacteroidaceae bacterium, assembly GCA_045634085.1. GTDB lineage: Bacteria > Bacteroidota > Bacteroidia > Bacteroidales > Bacteroidaceae > HGM04593. The sequence goes on along the minus strand of JAZQZM010000052.1, from coordinate 73,509 downwards.
GCCTCATTTTCCTTTACAGCGAGGCTTATTCCTACCAATTCTGCGTCAAGAGCTGTGGTACTCGTCGTTTCGGTGTCAAAACATACTGATTTGATTTTTTTTACAGCAAGTATTAAATTTGTTATATCATCTTCTGTATCAATGAGTTTGTAGGTGTGTTCCACCTCTTTTAACGTCAAATGGCTCGATTTTTTTTCATCACCTGTATATTCGGTCGCAAATAAATCAAAGAGAGAGCCTTGAAGCGGGGCATTTTTTGCCTCTTTCTTTCTACCGGCAGCCGAAGGTGAAGCGGGTGTCTCTTCGGGCTCATCAAAAAGTGACGGAACGGTATTTGTCTTTTTAACTCTCTCCTTAAGAGCTCGAAGTTCGTAGAAGTCGAGTAGGGTAGTGAGTTTCTCTTCGTCCGGTGCTTCTCTCTTGAGAGCTTCCATGTCGAGTCTGATTGGAACGTCGGTCTTTATTGTTGCAAGGAATTTGCTGAAGAGAATCTTCTCTCTGTTTTCCTCAACTTTTGTCTTGAGTGCTCCTTTGAGTTCGTCTGTATTTTCAAGCATGTTCTCTATGCTTCCGAACTGTGCAATCAGTTTTTGTGCTGTTTTTTCTCCAACACCTGGGCAACCTGGTATGTTGTCGCTTGAGTCACCCATCAGTCCAAGAAGGTCAATGACCTGTAGGGTCGACTGTATGCCGAACTTCTCCTTGACTCTTTCAACGCCCATCACCTCGAACTCCTTGTCGCCGTATTTGGGACGGTATATGAATGTGGTCTCCGAAACCAACTGTCCATAGTCCTTGTCTGGGGTCATCATATATGTAATAATTCCCCTTTTCTCCGCCTCTTTTGCAAGTGTACCGATTACATCATCGGCTTCATATCCTGCAACTTCGAAAATGGGGATATTATAGGCTTTAATGAACTCCTTTATCACCGGTACCGATTCCCTGATAACCTCGGGCGTTTCCTCACGTTGTGCCTTATACTGCTCAAAGGCCTCGTGTCGGAACGTGGGACCTTTAGGGTCAAAGGCTATGCCTATGTGCGTAGGATTCTCCTTCTTGAGTACATCCTCAAGAGTGTTTATAAAGCCCAGGATGGCCGATGTGTTGAAACCTTTAGAGTTTATTCTGGGGTTTTTGATAAATGCGTAATATGCACGGTAAATGAGTGCATACGCATCAAGTAAAAATAGCTTTTCCATTTTTTTATTGTAATCAAACGTAAAAATACACATTTTTTGCTACCTGACAGTTTTTTTTGTTACTTTTGTCTAATTTAGTTAGGGTCAATGGTGTTCGAACTATTGTCTTGACATTTTGTTTTTATATCAATTTTCAGTTATGTTGGATATAATAACGAGACCGATAGAGAAAGAGATGGCTATGTTCAACAGTTATTTCGATTCTCAGTTTAAAAGTAACCTGCCGATGCTTGAGGAGGTTTTGACATATGTCAAAGAGGGTACAGGTAAAAAAATGCGCCCTATCCTGTTGTTGTTGGTAGCGAAATGCCTTGGTGGTGTAGATGCTAAAGTCCTGGCTTCTGCTTCTGCTATGGAGTTGTTGCATACAGCAAGTCTTCTTCATGATGATGTACTTGATGAGAGTGACAAAAGACGTGGACGTGAGTCTGTAAAATCGAAATATAAAAACAGTGTTGCAGTTCTTGCCGGTGATTATATATTGGCACAATCAATACATAATGCTGCTGAGACCGGTGATTGCCGGATTGTTAAAGATGTGGCTGTATTGGGAAAATCACTTGCACATGGTGAGGTCATGCAGGTTGAGTTGCAGCACAATGGCAATTATTGTGAAGAGAATTATATAAATGTCATAAAGAACAAGACTGCTTCTTTGTTTGTGTACAGTTGTGCGTGTGCGGTCTATTCATGCGATGGTGATGCTGATATGTTGGAGAGATTCAAAAAGTTCGGTGAAAACGTAGGAATATGTTTCCAGATAAAGGATGATATCTTCGATTACTATTCAAACGATGTAGGTAAACCTACCGGCAGTGACATGCGTGAGGGTAAGGTGACACTTCCTGCATTGTACGTTTTGCGTGAGAGTGTGAATCCTTTGCTTGAACCGATACGTCTGAAACTGGCAAGTGCAGAGTCTCTTGATGACAATGAGATAGGACAGCTCATAAAAATATCGATTGAGGAGGGTGGTATAGCTTATGCTGAAAAGATGATTGAACACTACCGTAACGAGGCGCTTGCAGTGCTTCCTGAAGGCATTCCACAGGATATAAATGACGCGTTTGTAGCGTATATCGATTACGTTATTAAAAGAGAAAAGTAATAGGTAACCAATAAAAGCGATGGCAGCTATCATGATAGCTGCCATCGCTTTTATTGTGACTGTATCAGAAGAACTTTGTCTCTTCACCTGTGATTTCGCCGAGGCATAGATTTGCCAGACGGCTTGTACCAAGGCGGAAAAGTTCATTAGTCAACCATTCCTCTCCTAAGAGCTCTTTTACTATTGTGTAGTATACGAGTGCGTCATGAACAGTATTAATGCCTCCAGCGGGCTTAAAGCCGATTTTGCGGCCTGTTTTCTGGTAATACTCTTTGATGGTGCTACACATTATGTATGCAGCCTCTGGTGTTGCTGCAGGGGATTCCTTGCCTGTTGATGTCTTTATGAAGTCTGCACCGGAATATATCGACAGAATCGATGCCTTTTTGATATTCTCGGCACTCTTCAGTGCTCCTGTCTCAAGGATGACCTTAAGGTGTTTTTCACCGCAGACACTCTTTAGTTCCTGTATCTCATCGCACACGCCCTCGTAGTCGCCGCTGAGGAACTTTCCTACACTCAGTACTATGTCGATTTCGGTAGCACCGTCATGTATTGCCATAGCAGTCTCGGCAACCTTTATCTCCTGGAATGTCTGCGATGACGGGAAGCCAGCCGACACGCATGCAATGCCTACGTTCTCAACCTGCAGTGTCTCGTTTACAATCTTTGCAAAATTGGGATATACGCATATTGCGGCCACGTTCTTGAGGTGTGGGTATTTGTCGTCGAACTCGTTGACCTTCTCTGTAAATGCCATTACACTCTCCTCGCTGTCGGTGCATTTGAGGGTAGTGAGGTCAATGCAGTTGAAAAGGAACTTCTTTACCTCGAGTGTATTGTTTTCCTCAACCTTTTCATCGATAAGTTTATTGACTTTAGCAGCAACCTCTTCGTCACTCATTGTCTGGCTGTATTCGTTCAAAACGAACTCGTACTTGCTCTCTTCATCTGCATGGTGGTGGTGTCCACCGCATCCGCAGTTACAGTTCTCGTTCATTGTCATATAAGTTTTTTGTTGTTAATATGTCTGTTCCTGTCTCTTGCTGTCTTTTTGTCGAGGTTCTTCTCGAATGCCTCTGTAAGGTCCACTCCGGTCTGGTTTGCTATGCATATTAGTACCCACAATACATCGGCAAGTTCATCTCCCAGTTCTTTTCTTTCGCCATCCTTAAAGGACTGTTCGCCGTATGTGCGTGCCATTATACGTGCAATCTCACCTACCTCCTCAGTGAGTATGGCCATGTTGGTCATCTCATTAAAGTACCGGACACCGTACTCCTTTATCCATTTGTCGACACGTTCCTGTGCCTCTTGAATGGTTATTGATGTTCTTTCCATCACTCTCTGTTCTTTGAGTCAATGAATATTGTTACGGGGCCGTCATTGAGTAGGTCGACCTTCATATCTGCACCAAAAACACCCCTTTTTATTGGTTTGTTCAGTACAATTTCCATTTCATTGCAGAACTGCTCGTACAGCGGGATTGAGATATCTGGTTTAGCCGCCTTTATGTATGACGGGCGGTTGCCTTTTTTAGTTGACGCCATAAGGGTGAACTGGCTCACTGCAAGCAGCTCTCCGCCTATGTCTGTAACCGACAGATTCATTACTCCGTTCTCGTCATCAAATAGGCGTATGTTGGCTATCTTCTTTGTCAACCATTCGATATCATCGTTGCTGTCCTCATCACAGATTCCCACAAACACCAGCAGGCCTTGTGTAATCTCTGATATAAGTTTTCCGTCAACTGTTACTGACGCCCTTTTTACTCTCTGTATAAGTACTCTCATCTTGTATCGTATGTTGCACAAAGGTAGTCAAAGCTTTCCTATTTTTTCAGCGCGTCCTGAATTATTTTTGCCTTTGCATCTCCGATGACCGATGAAATTTCGTCAAAACTGGCCTCTTTAATTCTTTTTATACTCTTAAAGTGTTGTAAAAGAGATAGTTTGCTCTTTTCTCCAATGCCTTTTATACTGTCCAGTTCCGATGCAGTCTGTCTTTTGCTGCGTTTGTCGCGGTGGAAGGTGATTGCAAAGCGGTGCACCTCGTCCTGTATCTGTGTCATCAGACGGAAGAGTGGGGTGTTCTGCTTGAGTCCTATCACCTCGTCACTTTTTCCAATGAGCAGTTCCGATGTCCTGTGCCGCCCGTCTTTCACAAGTCCGGCTATAGGAATCTGTAGTCCAAGTCTGTCCTCAATTACTGAACGCATAGCTTCCATCTGCCCTTTGCCTCCGTCGGCAATGATAAGATTGGGGAGTTCTCCCTGCTCTTCGATGATGCGGCTGTAGCGTCGCATTACAACCTCTCGCATCGATGCATAGTCATCGGGGCCGATGACGCTTTTGATGTTGTATTTTCTGTAATCCTTCTTGCTGGGTTTCAGTTTACGGAAAACGACGCACGCAGCAACTGCGTCACTTCCCTGGATATTTGAATTGTCAAAACACTCAATAATCATCGGCATTTTTTCAAGATGAAGCGCCTCCTGAATCTCCTTCATCATGCGGGTCGTCTTCTGTTCTGGATTGAGTTTCTCCTCTTGCTTTACGCGGTCGGCTCTGTATTGTTTTACATTCAGTCTTGAGAGTGCCAGCAACCGTGCTTTTTCACCCTTTTGTGGAATGGTTATTGTAGTATCTTCAATTATGCTTCCGATGGGGAAGGGGAGTATTATCTCTTTTGCAGTGCTACCGAACCTGTTGCGCAATTCAATGATGCCCATTGAAATCAATTCTTCATCACTTTCATCGAGTCTTTTTTGGTATTCTATGGTGAAAGCCTGATTTATGCAACCATTTGTTATGTGCAGGAAATTGATGAATGCACTCTTTTCGTCGCTTTCAATTGAGAATACGTCAATGTTTGTCATTGACTGGCTGACAACCTCGCTACGTGTCCTGAAGTTCTCGATAAGTTCGTACCTTTTCTTTATTTTCTGTGCCTCCTCGAATTCAAGTGCCGTTGCCTTTTCTTTCATTTCGCCAAGGAGTTTTTCCTGCAGTACTCTTATGTCTCCTTTAAGAATGGATGTCACTTCATCAATATATTTCAAATAATCCTCGCGGGAAATCTTGGCAATACATGGTGCGCAGCACTTCTTTATCTGGTATTCAAGGCATGCGCTGTATTTTGCATTGCGTACTCCTTCGGGTGTTATGCTCAGGTTGCATGTGCGTAGCGGGTAGAGTTCTTTTATGAGTTCAAGTAAAGCATGTAGGGCGCCTGCATTTGTGTAGGGGCCGAAGTAACGTCCTGCACCTTTGATTATCTTACGTGTCTTGAAAATCTTCGGGAAGTAATCGTTTGTGATGCATATTGACGGGTATGTCTTGTCGTCTTTCAGAAGAACGTTATAGCGAGGCTTGTGCTGCTTTATGAGGTTGTTCTCAAGAAGCAGTGCATCGGCCTCGCTATTTACAACGACATAGCGTATGTCGGCAATTTTTGCGACAAGAAGCTTTGTCTTTAATGTCTGTTGTTCCTTGTTGAAGTAAGAAGAGACTCTGCGTTTGAGATTCTTTGCTTTTCCTACATAAATTATAGCACCGCTATCATTGAGGTACTGATAGCAGCCAGGTGAGTCGGGGAGGTTGTTTACAATTCCCCTCAGATATTCCTCTCTTTCGCTTCTCTTCTCCTTCTCCATTATTTGCCTTCAAGAGTTAGCAGGCACTCAATCTCTGCGTCGGCAGGGAATGTGTTTCTGCCCTTTAAACCTTCAAGTTCTATAAGGAAGTTTATCATTGCCTTTTTAGGGTTGAGTTTTTTCACAAGGTGATATGCAGCAAGCATTGTACCTCCGGTTGCAAGCAGGTCGTCGTGGATGAGTACTACATCGTTCTCGTCTATGGCGTCCTTGTGAATCTCGATAGTGTCGCGTCCGTACTCCTTACCGTATGTCTCGCTTATTGTCTCAGCAGGGAGCTTGCCTGGCTTGCGGATGGGTACGAAACCTGCGTTTAGTCTGAGTGCAAGTGAAGATGCCATTACAAAACCGCGTGACTCGATGCCAACGATTTTGGTGATGCCTTTATCTTTGTAAAGTTCATAGAGAGCATCGTCCATTTCGCGAAGACAATCGGGGTTCTTAAAAAGAGATGTCACATCTTTGAACTGGATTCCCGGTATTGGGAAATCGGGGATGTTTCTCAGGTTTTTCAGCAGAAGTTCTTTGTTCATAGCTTTAATATTTTGGTTGTTCTGTGTTGTTGTTTTGTGGCATTGTTCCACGTGGAACATTTGTTTATTTCCGCACGAGTACCAACAGTACATTGACGTCGCTTGGCGATACTCCAGGGATGCGGCTTGCCTGTGCAAGTGTCTCTGGGTTTATGGCTGTCAGTTTCTGGCGCGCTTCGGTCGATAATGACTCAATGCTGTTGTAGTCGAATTTGCCTTTGATGCGTACATTTTCAAGACGAATCATCTTTTCGGCAAGTTCTCTTTCACGTTCAATGTATCCGCGGTATTTGATTCCAATCTCGGTTGCTTCGACAATCTCGTTGCGGTCGGTTCCAAGTCTGTCAAGTTCGCGTTTCAAAGACACTATGTATTCCGATATAGATTCGATTGTCACCTGTGGGCGTTCTATTATTGAAGAGAGTTTGCAACCGCGGGCAAGTGGGGTGGTGCCCAGTTCTTCAAGGCCCTTATTGATGAGGTCGGCCTTTACCGAGAAGTTTTCAATAAACTCGGTAAGCTTTGCAATCATCTCTTTTTTTGCGCAAAGTCTCTGGTAGCGTTCTTCGGTTGCAAGTCCTATGCTGTAAGCCTTTTCGGTAAGGCGCATGTCGGCGTTGTCCGAACGGAGCAGTATGCGGTACTCGGCTCTTGATGTGAACATGCGGTACGGTTCGTCTACACCTTTCGTTACAAGGTCGTCAATGAGTACGCCAATGTATGCTTCGTCTCTACGGAGCACGAAAGACTCCTTGCCGTCGATTTTGAGTGCCGCATTTATGCCTGCGATGATACCTTGTCCGGCGGCCTCTTCATAGCCTGTAGTTCCGTTTACCTGGCCGGCAAAATAGAGCCCCGCTACAATCTTTGACTCAAGTGTGTGGTTCAGTTGGGTGGGGTCGAAATAGTCATATTCTATTGCGTAGCCGGGACGGTAGGCGACGGCATTTTCAAGTGCGGGAATTTTGCGGAGTGCTGTCAGCTGTGCCTCCATTGGAAGTGATGATGAGAAACCATTGACGTAAATCTCTTGGGTAGTCTCTCCCTCGGGCTCAAGGAAAAGAAGATGTCTGTCGCGTTCTGCAAAGGTCACTATCTTTGTCTCTATGCTTGGGCAATATCTCGGGCCTATGCTCTGAATCTGCCCATTGTACAGAGGTGAGTCATCAAGGCTGTCGTTGAGGATTCTGTGTACTTCGGGGTTTGTGTAGCATCCCCAACATGGCAGCTGTTTCAACGTGCGTTGTGTGTTGCTGTATGAGAAACGGTGGAAATCGTTGTCTCCCTCCTGTATGTCGGTAAGCTGAAGATTTATTGAACGTCTGTCAAGGCGTACGGGGGTTCCTGTCTTCATACGTCCCGATGTGATGCCGTGTGCAGTTATGGATTCAGTCAATCCTTTGGCTGCAGGTTCGGCGGTGCGTCCACCTTCAATCTGTACCTTTCCTATGTGCATGACTCCGTTGAGGAATGTGCCCGCAGTCACAATTGTGCATGCGGCACGGAACTCCGCACCCATCTGCGTTCTTACTCCAACGGCCTTTCCACCCTCTACTATAAGTTCGGTGGCAATGTCCTGCCACATTTCAAGGTTGGGAGTGTTTTCAAGGATTTCTCGCCAATATTGGCTAAACTTCATTCTGTCACATTGTGCACGCGGACTCCACATTGCCGGACCCTTTGAACGGTTGAGCATGCGGAACTGTATGGATGCCTTGTCTGTCACAATGCCGGTGTAACCGCCAAGCGCGTCAATCTCCCTTACAATCTGTCCCTTTGCAATGCCGCCAATGGCCGGGTTGCAGCTCATCTGCGCAATCTTGTTCATGTCGATAGTCATCAGGCATGTCTTCTTGCCCAAATTCGCAGCCGCGGCAGCTGCTTCGCAGCCTGCATGTCCGGCGCCTATAACCAGTATGTCGTACTCGAAAATCACCTTGTTACTCCTCCTCTTTTGCCGGGGTAACACCATATTACCCCAAATTATAATGTACAAAAATAATATAACTTAGTGGCAATCGCAAAATTTGAAAATAATAATTTAAACGTGCGCGGCTGCGCATAATGTGCACGGTGTAATAAAATTTGCGCGAAACGGAAGTAAACAGTATCTTTACAGCCGGTGTATATTTGAAAAGCATAGCAGAATGGATGAATACATGATTACCCCGGGTGGTGTTGATGATATTGGAACTCTTGCGGCATTTCAGGTGGAAATGGCAATGGAGTCCGAAGGTGCAGTTCTCTCCCTTGAACGTGTACAGCGCGGTGTGCGTGCTGTAGTGGAGGACCCGGCCAAAGGTCTTTATATGGTTGCAAGGAGTGCCGGCGTTCCAGTGGGTAGCCTGATGGTTACACGCGAGTGGAGTGACTGGAACTGTGTGTGGTATTGGTGGGTACAGAGTGTGTATGTTGTTCCCGGACATCGCGGGAAGGGCGTGTACCGTGCAATGTATTCCAAGGTCAAGGAGATGGCCTTGGAGCAGGGTGTAACTTGGGTGAGGCTGTATGTAGACAAGAAAAACACGAGGGCTCAGAAAGTGTACGAAAGTGTGGGTATGACTGAGTGCCATTACATCATGTACGAAGAGGAACTCGCTTGAATGGTTTTGACGATAAATTGTTGTTTAGCCAGGTCTGGCTTTGGTTTTATATGACAAATGGCGTGCCGTTAGCACGCCATTTGTCATATAAAACAAGGAATGTGTCGTTGTTATCTTGTCTTCTTCAGTTCCTCGTTTATTTCCTTCATGCGGTTGGTGGTAAGCGGGTAGATGAAGATAAAGAGTGCTGCAATTGCTGCGATGCCGGCCGGAACCCAGCTGATGAGCAGGCGTATGCCTTCAATTGCATCGTCGGTCTGTTTTGTTACGGTCTTTACATCTACACTCTCAACCTTTTTGTCTGTATCGGCCTTCAGTTCAACAGTACCCGCGAAAGGTGAGTTGTCCTTCTTGCGCACAACCATATTCTCAGGTATGGCAATTGAGTAGGTGCCGGCTTGGCAGATGCTCTCGCCAAGGTCAACCTTCAGTGTCTTGCTGTCGCTTTCAATCTTGACTGGTGCAGTGTAGCCGTTCTCTCCTGTAATTGTCAGTCCGTCGGCAGGCTGTGTGCTTATGTCATCGTTGAAACTTATCTCAATAACGTTGCTGTTCTCGACAAATGACGCACCCTGTGTGGCGAATGTATTAAAACCGAATGCAGCAAGCAACCAAAGTACGGCTGCAGTACCGAATGCGCCGCCGAACTTCTGTGCCATTGATGATGAAGAGAAGATGAGTCCTGTCGATGCTGTCTTGAACTTGAGTTCTGCGTAGTCCGATATGTCGGCGTACATACTCCACACAAGCGGTGATATGATACCTGTGAAAATGCCGGTCGCAATCTGCAGTGCAAGCAGCGTCCAGTATGCAGTGCTTCCGCTTGTAGGTACATAATAGAATGCGATGCAGAGTGCCATGATTATGAACAGTGAGTACAGGAATGTGCTCTTTTTGCCCAATTTGAATGTTGTTGGAGTTGCCATGGCAACACCTGCCATGTTGGCAATTTCACCTATTGTAAAGAAAATTCCTGCGTAGAATGCGAACTCAATCGAAAAGAACGACAATGTGTTGCCATCCCCGATGAGTGTAGTGAAGTAGTAAGGAATTACAGCATATCTTATTGCTCCGAAGAAGTTGAAGAAGAGTACTCCGCCGAGCAGAATCCACCATGGTCCGTTCCTGAAGAGTGAGAACAGGTCTTTCATGACGCTGGTGTTCTTCTTCTCGGTTGTGGATTTTATTCTCTCCTTTGTCATTGCAAATGTAAGCACAAACAGTGCTGCGCATGTCACTCCCACGACAACCATTGCCCATTGCCATGCGGCAGGGTCATATGTAAGTTTGCCGGTCTCTCCAGCGAACATGTTGCACAGCGGTTCCCAAAGGGCAAGTACGATGAACGAACCTGTATACGCGAAGAACATTCTGTACGATGAAAAAACAGTCTTTTCATCGGAGTCTTCAGTCATCACGCCAAGCATTGAACCGTAAGGCACGTTTATTGCTGTATATACGGTCATCATTAAGATATATGTTACAAACGCCCACACGTTCTTTCCTGTCTCAGCCAGGTCGGGTGTTGTGAACAGCAGTATGCCCGAAATGGCAAAGGGAACCGAAATCCATAGCAGGTAGGGACGGTACTTGCCCCATTTGGTGCTTGTGCGGTCGGCGATAATACCCATCATGGGGTCCGATACTGCATCCCAGATCTTTGTAACAAGGAACAGCAGTGCTGCTACCGAGAGGTCGAGTCCGAAAACATAGGTGTAGAACATTGGCAGGTATGCGCTGAATACCTTCCAGAACATTGACGAGGCCATGTCGCCGAATCCATAGCCGATTTTTTCTTTTAGTGTTGCCATCTTTTTTTATTGTTGTTATGTTTTGTCGTCTCTTTGTGCAACCGTTCAGGCTTGCAATAATACAAAATAAGCCATGATACCGCAAATGTAGCAAAAGAGGATTTTAATGGCAAGGTTTTCCTTGACATTCTTGCCAAAACAGCTCTGTTATGCCATATTCATTCTTATTCCTGTTCTGTATTAAAGGACTTCGTCTGTTGTAAACAGTCGATATCATTGCCTCGTTTATTATAGTGGTACAGGAGTTTCAAAACTGCCACGGGCTTAAAATTATTCGTCAATTTCGTTTTTTTTATAAAAAATAGTTTATTTTTGTCATTTGTAAAAAGGTGTATTGTGCCTACGAGTGAACTATTTATTTATTATATAATTTAATATCAATTCATTATGTGGTTATTTAAATCTTCTGTGGGAAGAAAGGTAATTATGAGTGTATCGGGTGTAGGCCTTGTACTCTTCCTTTTTTTCCATATGTCAATGAACTTGGTTGCTGTTTTCAGCAGCGAGGGTTACAACATGATTTGTAGGCTCCTGGGAGCAAACTGGTATGCTTTGATTGCTACAGCCGGTCTTGCCGGTCTTGTGCTTCTGCATTTCGTTTATGCTTTCATCCTTACAATTCAGAACAGAAAGGCTCGTGGTTCTCAGCGTTATGCTGTCAACGAAAGACCAAAGGGCGTGACTTGGGCATCGCAGAACATGCTTGCTCTCGGTATCATCGTCATCCTTGGTATGGGTCTTCACCTCTTCAATTTCTGGGCTAACATGCAGTTGCCCGAGGTACTTCACATGCTTGGCATGAATGTAGATGTTACTTATGCACAGGACGGTGTACACTACATCATCAAGACATTCCAGAACCCAATCTATGCTTCACTTTACGTAATCTGGTTGGCGGCTCTCTGGTTCCACCTCACACACGGTTTCTGGAGTGCAATGCAGACACTAGGTTGGAACAACAAGGTATGGTTCTGCCGTTGGAAGGTTATCGGTAATATCTTCGCTACAATCGTTGTTCTCGGTTTCTTTGCAGTGCTCGTTGCCGGTGCAGCAGGTGTTATTTCTCCTGCAACAACAACTCAGGTCGTATGTCCGTTTGCAGCATGATGACACTATTTTTCTAAAACAATAAAAACAAATATGACTATGGCTAAAATAAGTTCAGTAAAAGTGGATTCTAAAATTCCCGAAGGCCCATTGGCTGAAAAATGGACTAACTATAAGGCGCATCAGAAATTGGTGAACCCTGCCAACAAACGTAAGTTGGATATCATCGTTGTAGGTACAGGTCTTGCCGGTGCTTCGGCAGCTGCATCACTCGGTGCTATGGGTTTCAACGTTCTCAACTTCTGTATCCAGGATTCTCCACGTCGTGCACACTCAATTGCTGCACAGGGTGGTATCAACGCTGCAAAGAACTATCAGAACGACGGTGACTCTGTATACCGTCTCTTCTACGATACAATCAAGGGTGGTGACTACCGTGCACGTGAGGCTAACGTTCACCGTCTTGCCGAGGTTTCAGGTGCTATCATCGACCAGTGCGTAGCGCAGTGTGTACCTTTTGCTCGCGAGTACGGCGGTCTTTTGGCTAACCGTTCATTCGGTGGTGCTCAGGTATCGCGTACATTCTATGCCCGCGGCCAGACCGGTCAGCAGCTCCTCCTCGGTGCATACTCAGCACTCAACTATCAGGTAAACCAGGGTACAGTCAAACTGTACACACGTTACGAGATGCTCGACCTTGTTATCATTGACGGTCGTGCACGCGGTATCATCGCACGTAATCTTGTAACTGGTAAGGTAGAACGCTTCGCAGCCCACGCTGTTGTTATCGGTACCGGTGGTTACGGTAATGCTTACTTCCTTTCTACAAATGCTATGGGTAGCAATGGTTCTGCTGCTCTCCAGTGCTACCGTAAGGGTGCATGGTTTGCAAACCCATGCTACGCACAGATTCACCCTACATGTATTCCCGTTCACGGTGACAAGCAGTCTAAGCTTACTCTTATGTCTGAGTCACTCCGTAACGACGGACGCATCTGGGTTCCAAAGAAGCTTGAGGATGCAAAGGCACTCCAGGCCGGTACAAAGCATCCTAATGATATCCCCGATGAGGACCGTGACTTCTACTTGGAACGCCGTTATCCGGCATTCGGTAACCTTGTTCCACGTGACGTTGCATCACGTGCAGCAAAAGAACGTTGCGACAAGGGCTTCGGCGTAAACAACACCGGTCTTGCCGTGTTCCTCGATTTCAAGTATGCTATCCAGCGTCTTGGTGAGGACGTTGTACGTCAGCGTTATGGTAACCTCTTCGACATGTACGAGGAGATTGCCGATACAAACCCATACAAGGAGCCTATGATGATCTTCCCTGCTATCCACTACACAATGGGTGGTATTTGGGTTGATTACGAGTTGCAGACATCTGTTCCAGGCTTGTTCGCTATCGGTGAGGCTAACTTCAGCGACCATGGTGCGAACCGTCTTGGTGCTTCGGCTCTCATGCAGGGTCTTGCCGACGGTTACTTCGTTCTTCCTTATACAATACAGAACTATCTTGCCGACCAGATTCAGGTTCCACGCTTCAGCACTGAGGCTCCTGAATTCGTTGCTGCCGAGAAGGCTGTCAATGACAAGATTGCGAAACTCATGGCAAGCAAGGGTAAGCGCAGCGTAGATCCTATGCACAAGGAACTCGGTCTCGTAATGTGGGACAATGTAGGTATGGCACGTACCAAGGAGTCTCTTGAGAAGGCTATCAAGGAGATTGACCGCGTTGAGAAACTCTTCTGGAGTGACCTGCGTATTCCTGGTGAGGCTGACACTCTTAACATTGAGCTCGAGAAGGCTCTCCGTCTGCTCGACTTCATCGAGATTGGCCGCTTGATGGCATACGATGCCCTTAACCGTGAGGAGTCTTGCGGTGGTCACTTCCGTGAGGAGCACCAGACCGAGGAGGGTGAGGCTAAGCGTGACGATGAGAACTTCTCATATGTAGCTTGCTGGAAGTATACCGGCGAGGGTCAGGAGCCAGAGCTTCTCAAAGAGGACCTCAACTATCAGTACATTAAGGTACAGCAACGTAACTACAAGAACTAAAAAAAATCGTAACAATGGATAAAAATATAAGTTTTACATTGAAGGTATGGCGTCAGAGAGGTCCTAAGGCTAAAGGTGCATTCGAGACCTATCAGATGAAGGATATTCCTGGCGATACATCATTCCTTGAGATGCTCGACATCCTTAACGAGCAGTTGGTAAATGAGAACAAGGAGCCTATCGCGTTCGACCACGACTGTCGCGAGGGTATCTGCGGTATGTGTTCACTTTATGTGAACGGTCATCCTCACGGTCCTGCAACAGGTGCTACAACTTGCCAGTTGTACATGCGCCGTTTCAAGGATGGTGACACAATTACAGTAGAGCCATGGCGTTCAGCTGGCTTCCCTGTAATCCGTGACCTTATGGTTGACCGTACAGCGTTCGACAAGATTCAGCAGGCTGGCGGTTATGTGTCTATCAACACCGGTGGTATGCCCGACGCCAACGCAATCCCCATTGGCAAGGATATTGCCGAGGAGGCTATGGATGCTGCGGCTTGTATTGGTTGCGGTGCTTGTGTAGCTGCTTGTAAGAACGGTTCAGCCATGCTGTTCGTTTCGGCTAAGGTAAGCCAGTTTGCTCTCCTTCCACAGGGTCAGGTTGAGGCTGCAAAGCGTGTAAAGGCTATGGTTGCCAAGATGGACGAGCTCGGCTTCGGTAACTGTACAAATACACGTGCTTGTGAGGCTGAGTGCCCCAAGTGTGTTTCAATCAGCAATATTGCCCGTCTGAACCGCGAGTTCATCAAGGCAAAGGTTGAGGAGTAATACAGTTAATCCTTGATAATAACTACAGGAGGCTACACAATGTGCAGCCTCCTGTCATATTATTGGGAAATTTTAATTCTCCCGAAAGTCATATTTCTTGAAGAAGTGTATGAACAGGACATTCTGTCCGTACATGTATTTGTGCTCTATTGTAGCCGGGATTTCTTTCGGTAGGGGTTGCAGAGTGATTCTCCTACCAGCGTCGCGCAGTATTGCATGTATCTCCTCACCGCAGACGCGTATGTGTATGTCAAAGCATTTTTTATTCTCCCCGGCATGCTGTTCCAGGCTGTGCATGATTTCACTGCAGCCACTTTTGAATATTTGTATCTTTTCAGCAGTCACTTCGCACCGTCTCAGGAATTCGTCAATTTTTTCAATTGCATGGTTTGTGGCCATGTTGTTGTAGGCTACTGAAAAGTCGGCCGATGACTCACCTGCGTGGTATTTTGGAATAAGGGTTACCGGCGAAACGTCCCTTTTAGCCAGGTATATTACGGATGTTGCAACCAACTGTATGAGTATTAGCGCTACGGCCGATACAGGGAAACTCCACCAAAGAACTTCTGGTGCAACCTCTGTATATATCCACAGGCAGGTAATCATGCCCGCCAGTTGTCCTGCCGACATTACAAGGCTCAGTATGCGGTGCTCAAGAATCTGGAACAGGAACCTCATCACAAGTGTCACAGCGAATGGAACAAGTAGCAGTGAGAATATGCGCAACGGGTTCTCAATATCGATATTTGCCGGTGCTTCATCAGCTCCGAACATGTATGTCGGCACTTCCGGAAACAGCAGTACAAGCAGCATGAAGAGTGAAAGTACCCCTCCTACAAGCTTCAGTGACAGGGAGGTCAGTATCTCTATTCCACGATAGTCTTTCTCTCCTACAAGTACCCCACCAATAGAGAGCATGGCATTGCCCACACCGTTCAATATTACGAATGTGAGCATTAGTACCTGCAGGCATACTGCCCAGATGTATATGCCATCGGCTCCTGCTGCCTCAAGTATCATACTGTTGATAATGAATACTGCGCTGCCAAGAAGCAGGTTCCCGAGCATGAGTGGGAGTCCTTCGTAGAGGTTGCTGATAATGTACCCTACGGCTCCTTTTAAGGGATTGACAAGACGGTAACTGCTGCTCTTCCTGAAAAAGTGTGTGGATACTACAATAAGCGTTATGATATAATTTATTATGGTAGCCCATGCCGAACCGGCTATGCCCATGAATTTGACAAGTATGATGTCGAGTACCACGTTTGCTATGGCACCGGCGACCACACCCTTGGTTACCAGTCCGGGGCTGCCGTCTGTGCTTACAAAGTAGTTTATTCCGTTTGAAAAGACCAGGAACAGCGCTCCTGCAGTGATGATTCTTGTGTATTCCAGTGCATGAGGGGCAATGCGCGCATCGTCGCAAATAAGGTCTACAATGGCTCCACTGTTGCTGTATGCAAATGTGGATATGGCTATGCCCGCAAATGCAAGCATTATAAGTGCTATTGTGAATGTGTGGTTCAGCCGTTCCTTGTTGTGGCTGCCTATGGCCTTTGCGGCAAGTATGCTGCCTCCCAGGCCAACAAGTATGCTGGCGCAGCTGAACAGCATTGTCAGCGGCATGACCATATTTATTGCCGAGAGGGCATCGGGTCCAACCATGTGGCTTACTATTACTGCATCGGTGGTGACGGCAAGCTGTCCTGCAAGCGATGTCATGACCGATGCGCTGAGGAAGTACCTCATAGCCCTTGAAATGACAAAACTGTTGCGGCGAATCATGGTCTGTAGCTGTTGTACGGTTGAACGTTGCTAATATACTCATAATTTCTGTAATGGCGTGCTGTAAAACATCCCTATTGTCGCATTGTATCATGTTGATGTGTGGGAATATTTGTGAGTTCTTGCCTCTTTGATTATATTTGCATCGCAGAACCGAAAATATTTTCACTTTATGAGCACCCCGGTTATTAAAAGCGCAGAATTTGTCATAAGCAACAGTGATGTACGCAAGTGTCCCCAGGATGGCAAGCCTGAGTATGCATTCATAGGACGTTCCAATGTAGGCAAGTCGAGTCTTATCAACATGCTCACGCGGCGCAAGAAACTGGCAATGACATCGGCAACCCCCGGAAAGACATTGCTCATAAACCATTTCATTATCAATGACGAGTGGTATCTTGTCGATTTGCCCGGTTATGGCTATGCCAAGCGCAGCAAGACCCAGAACGAGAAACTTCAGGAAATTATTTCGGACTATGTACTTGGACGTGAGCAGATGACCCTTCTGTTCGTGCTCATTGACAGCAGACATGAGCCACAGAAGATTGACCTTGAATTTATCCAGTGGCTCGGCGAGAACGGCATTCCCTTCGCAATCATATTTACTAAAGCCGATAAACTCGGCAAGGTGCAGCTTGCAGGCAATCTTGCCGCCTATAAAAAGCGTCTGCTTGAGGAGTGGGAGGAATTGCCTCCGGTATTTGTCACCTCGTCGGAGAATGCGACAGGCCGCGACGAACTTCTCCAGTACATAAACGACATCAATACATCGTTATAAACACCCTTTTAAAAAGGCTAAAACAGGACATTTTGTATTCCGGAATGCAAAAAACTGGCGAATTGTGCATCTTTTTCTAAACAAATCCGCTATATTTGCATTGTATTTTTATGCGCGAGGCATTCAACCGCGTATTTTCATTATTCATTAATCTTTATAGATATTCCAAATCTATGGACATTTGCCCATGCAGGCAAACATGTTCCATATTCTAATTTATGTATCATATTGAAAAATTGAGGAGCAAGGAGATTGCCGAGTTGCAATCGATAGCTCAGGAACTGGGTATCAAAGGGATAAATTCTCTTGACCGTGATTCGTTGATTTACCGTATTCTCGATGGCCAGGCAATGCAGAACAGCAAGGCCGGCGCACCGGCAGTCGTAAAGGAGGAGAACAGGATGAACCGTCGTGAACATCGTCGTCATCGTATTCATGCCGATTCACCAAGCAAGGTCTACACGGCAACAGGTGACAAGGCTGTCAAACTCGACCAGGACGAGAATAGGAACAAGGACAAAAAGGCTGTGCAGCCCGAGGCTCCAAAACAGGAGAAACCTAAGAGTGAGGCACCTGTAACAGAGGTAAAGACTGTTCTGGCAGTTGAGACTGTTGCAGTTCCGGTACAGGCCGATGAGGTTGCTGCTCCAAAGAAACGTGGCCGCAAGCCCAAGAAGGCGGTTACAGAGGAGGTTGCGCCGGTTGTTGAACCTGTTGTTGAGAATACAGTTGTGGCAGAGGAGGCAAAAACCGAAGAGCCCAAACCAAAGAAACGTGGCCGCAAGGCGAAAAAAGAGAACGAAAAGCCCGCTGAGGTAACTGAAGTAACCGAAACAGTAGAGGTTGCCGATGATAAGAACGAACCAGAGAACGAAGGCGAGGCTTTTGTAGCCATAGAGGAGTTGCCAAGCGAACCGGCAGAACTTCCTGCAGAACTTGTAGGCAAGTTCGACAAGAACAGGAAACAGCAGAAGAATGACCGCAACGGTCAGCGTCAACAGTATGGTGACAAGCGTCAGGAGAATAACGAGGAACATGCTCCGGTAAAGCCTCAGTACGATTTTGCTGATGTGCTCCGTGTCGAGGGCGTGCTTGAAATCATGCCCGATAACTACGGTTTCCTGCGTTCTTCGGACTACAACTACCTTGCGTCGCCCGATGACGTATATGTATCACAGTCACAGATAAAGCTTTACGGTCTGAAGACCGGTGATGTTGTCGAAGGTATAATCCGTCCTGCATCGGCGGGCGAGAAGTACTTCCCGCTTGTCAAGGTAAACAGCATAAACGGAGCTTCGCCCGAACTTGTGCGCGACAGGGTTTCATTTGACAACCTTACTCCATTGTTCCCCGATGAGAAGTTTACTCTCTGCAGTGGCAGCTACGATAATCTGTCGGCACGTGTAGTCGACCTCTTCTCGCCAATTGGCAAGGGTCAGCGTGGTCTTATTGTGGCGCAGCCAAAGACTGGTAAGACAATGTTGCTCAAGGATATAGCAAATGCTATTGCTGCCAATCACCCCGAGGCTTACATGATTATGCTGCTCATAGATGAACGTCCTGAGGAGGTTACCGACATGGCACGTTCGGTAAATGCCGAGGTCATTGCATCTACTTTCGACGAGCCGGCTGAACGCCATGTGAAGATTGCCGGCATTGTGCTTGAACGTGCAAAGCGCATGGTGGAGTGCGGTCATGACGTAGTAATATTCCTTGATTCGATAACCCGTCTTGCACGAGCATATAATACTGTTTCTCCGGCATCGGGCAAGGTGCTCTCGGGTGGTGTCGATGCCAATGCGCTGCACAAGCCAAAGCGTTTCTTCGGTGCTGCGCGTAACATCGTGAACGGCGGTTCGCTTACAATCATTGCAACAGCACTCATCGGTACCGGTTCAAAGATGGATGAGGTTATCTTCGAGGAGTTCAAGGGTACTGGTAACATGGAGCTCCAGCTCGACCGTTCGCTTGCAAACAAGCGTGTGTTCCCGGCTGTGAATATAATTGCTTCTTCAACACGCCGCGATGATTTGTTGCTTGACCGCCAGACACTTGGCCGCATGTGGATTCTGCGCAAGTATCTCTCGGATATGACTCCGATGGAGGCTATGGAATTCGTCAAGGACCGTCTTGAGAGGACGAAGGATAATGATGAGTTTCTTATGAGCATGAACTCTTGATTTGAAATGACTAAAAAGCAAACTTCTGTGTTATATGAAACCAAATAAATCCTCATTTACTTCAAGTAAACTGCGGTTTCTTTGGTTTCACAAGCCTTGAATTTTATCTTTTTATTCGTTCCAAATAAATATCTGTGGTACCATTAAACTCAAAATTCTTGGAGAATTTGGATAAATGTTTTTTATTATCAATGGGTTGATAATGGTTTAAAGAGTATATAAAATTGATTATAAATAAACTGCCGGCTCCTACCAAACAGGAGCCGGCAGTTTATTTGTACTATTTAGTTCTGTTATTTTAGAACGGCAGGTCGTCGGGGTCGTTGGCTGATTTGCCAAAGTCGGGGACCTCTACCTTTGGAGCATCAATGACGGGGATGTCCATTGGTGCCGCTGCGGCTGTTCCTCTCTCTACCTTCCATGCACGTACGTCATTGTACCAACGGCCGTTGTACTCACGTGCGTTGATGTCGAACGATACTGTCAATTCGTCGCCTGCCTGGATGTTGAACTGTGCTATCTTGTCTGCACCGAATACGTTGAAACAAACTTTCTTTGGGTACTGCTCATGTGTCTCAATCACGTATTCCTGTGTTTTCCACTCGTTTCCTGTCTTTGATACGCCACCTCTTTCGGGGAGCACTGCAATGATTTTTCCTGTTATTTCCATAATCGTCTTCAAAATTCGGTGGCGAAAATAGTCTAATTATTCCCGAAAAGCAATTTTTTCTATAATTTTTTGTACAAATTCATCTATTTAGTTTTATCTTTGTGAGTAATACGCGCGCGTGCGCAAAGTTTTAATTTTGATTAATCAACTAAATTCTAAATATTATGAACTTTACAGTATCAAGTTCCTTGCTGTCGTCTCGTCTGCAGACAATCAGTCGTGTTATAAACTCAAAGAATACTATTCCTGTTCTTGATTGTATACTTTTTGAGCTTGAGGGCAGCACTCTTAAGCTTACAGCTTCTGACCCCGACAACACACTTTCTACTTCAATTGAGGTTGTTGACTGTTCCGAGGACTTCAGTTTTGCTATCTCTTCAAAGATACTTATTGACTCTCTCAAGGAGATTTCGGAGCAGCCTTTGCGTTTTGAGGTGAAGAAGGAGACATATGAGATGACTATCTACTACCAGAACGGTAAGTACAGCATGGTTGGCCAGAATGCCGATGAGTATCCTTCGGCTGCTGTTCTTGGTGAGGGTGCTGTTGCAATCAATATCCCTACAAAGGTGCTTTCAAGCGGCATCACTTGCTCGCTGTTCGCTACAGCCGATGACGAGGTTCGCCCGGTAATGTGCGGTGTGTACTTCGATTTCACTCCCGAGAACTTCACAATAGTAGCTTCGGACGGTCACAAGCTCGTGCGTTGCCGCGATTATTCTGTAACAGGTGCCGAGAAGTCGGCGTTCATTCTCCCAAAGAAACCTGCAACATTGCTCAAGAACCTTCTTGGCAAGGAGGAGCAGGAGGTTGTTGCGGTTGAGTTCGACGGCCGCTTTGCTATATTCGATCTTGGCGACTACAAGCTCGTTTCACGTCTCTTCGAGGGCCGTTATCCTAACTACAACTCTGTAATTCCACAGAATAACCCTCATAAGCTCACTGTTGACCGTGTGGCTCTTATCAGCACACTCCGTCGTGTGGCAATCTTCTCTTCGCAGGCAAGTCTCATCAAGCTGCACATTGAGGATAACAAGGTGGTGATTTCGGCTCAGGATACAGACTTCTCTACATCGGCCGAGGAGAGCATCACATGTAGCTACGAGGGTACTTCAATGAATATCGGTTTCCGTGCATCGTTCCTCATCGATATCCTCAACAACACTCCTGGTCAGGATGTGGTGATTGAGCTTGCCGATCCTTCACGCGCCGGCGTGATTGTTCCTGCCGAGCAGGTTGACCAGCAGGAACTTCTTATGTTGCTGATGCCTATGATGCTTACTGAATAATACCGGATATGGAACTTAACTTAAAGAAACCTATCATATTCTTTGACCTTGAGACTACCGGTATTGATGTCTCAAAGGACCGCATTGTGGAAATATGCTACATCAAAGTGTGGCCCGACGGTTGCGAACTTGAGTACTCAAAGCGCATCAATCCCGGAATGCATATCCCCGAGGCAGCTTCGGCGGTGCATGGCATATATGACGAGGATGTAAAGGATTGTCCCCTTTTCAAGGAGGTTGCGCGTGAGATTGCAAACGAGTTCGAGGGTTGTGACCTTGCCGGCTTCAACTCCAACCGTTTCGACCTTCCGATGCTTGCCGAGGAGTTTCTCCGTGCGCAGGTTGACATTGACCTGTCGCGTCACAATGCAATTGATGTGCAGGTACTCTACCACAAGCGCGAGCCCCGCACACTTGCCGCTGCGCACAAGTTCTATTGTGGTACCGAGTTCGAGAACGCGCATAGCGCCCTTGCCGATACACGTGCCACATATAATGTGCTCAAGGCTCAACTTGATTACTACAATGACCTTGAAAACGATATGGAGGCTCTTTCAAAGGAGTCGTCATTTACAAGGAACGTTGATTTTGCAGGCCGCTTTGTGTATGATGACAACGGACGCGAGGTATTCAACTTTGGAAAGTACAAGGGTATGCCTGTTGATGAGGTGCTTGCCCGTGACCCCGGCTATTATGGCTGGATGATGAACGGCGAGTTCCCTTTGAATACCAAACAGGCTCTTACAAGAATCAAGCTGCGTGGCTTGAACAAATGATATTGTTTTACTTCAGATGCTGAAAGGAAAAAAGATAGTATTGGGTGTGACAGGCAGTATTGCGGCCTACAAGGCTGCGCTGCTGGTGCGCCTGCTTGTCAAGGAGGGTGCCGAGGTGCAGGTGGTTATGACTCCTGCCGCAAAGGAGTTCATTACTCCGCTTACCTTGTCCACCTTGTCGGGACGTCCTGTGTTGAGTGAGTTCTTCAACAATGACAGCGGTTCATGGCACAGCCATGTTGAACTAGGTCTATGGGCCGACGCCATGATTGTGGCTCCGGCAACGGCTTCCACACTTGGCAAGATGGCTACCGGCGTTGCCGACAATCTGCTTGTGACAACCTACATGTCAATGAAGGCACCGGTATTCGTTGCTCCGGCAATGGACCTCGATATGTATGCCCACCCGTCGACGGTGAAGAACATTGCGACGCTGAAAGGATACGGTAACCACATAATTGAGGCCACAGCCGGTGAACTTGCAAGTCATCTCAGCGGCAAGGGACGCATGGAGGAGCCTGAGAATATTGTGAAGGTGCTGAAGGATTTTTTTTGACCGGATGTGAACTGTGCGGCAAGAGGATACTGATTACTGCAGGCCCTACGTACGAGAAGATTGACCCGGTACGTTTCATCGGCAACTACTCGTCGGGCAAGATGGGCTTTGCCATAGCTGCTGAGTGTGCACGTCGCGGTGCCGATGTTACTCTGGTTGCAGGCCCTGTTTCGTTGCCTACACCTCATCCTTCAATCAGGCGCATTGATGTTGAGTCGGCGCGAGAGATGTGTGAGGCTGCTGTAGGTGCATTCCCGTCATGCGATGCGGCTGTGCTCTCGGCTGCCGTTGCCGACTACCGTCCGGCGGTTCAGGCAAGCAGCAAAATCAAGCGTACGGGTGAAGGTATGACAATAGGACTTGAGGCGAATCCGGATATCGCTGCAACCCTTGGCAAAGCTAAGAAGGAGGGGCAGTGTCTTGCCGGTTTTGCTCTTGAGACAAACGATGCTGAATCCAATGCGCGCCTGAAACTTGAGAAGAAGAATCTTGATTTTATTGTGCTTAATTCCCTTGAGGACAAGGGTGCTGGTTTCTCCTGTGACACGAACAAGGTTACTATTATAGACCGTGAGGGAAAGAGTGAATATCCGCTTAAGAGCAAGGCCGATGTGGCAAAGGATGTCGTGGCACATCTTTCAAAACTGCTTGTAGTGCTGGCTCTTATGTTCCTGCCATCTGTGGCAAGCGCCGAGGGAGAGGAACTGAACGCAACGGTCAGTCTCAATGCCTCAAAGGTTCAGGGTTCCAATACCGAGGTCTTTACAATGCTGCAGGATGCCGTCACGGAATTCATAAATAGCCGCAGATGGACAAGCAACACCTACGAGGAGAACGAACGCATAATGTGCAACTTCAGTTTTGTGGTGAATTCGTACTCCAATGACGGTTCGTTCGACTGCTCGCTGATGGTGCAGGCCACACGCCCGGTATTCGGTTCGTCGTACAATTCCATGCTCTTCAAATATGAAGATGCAAGCATAAAGTTCAAATATCAGCCATATGACCGTCTTGAGTTTGTCGAGGACAATCTTGACAACAACCTCACAGCCGTGATAGCGTTTTATGTATATACGATTATTGGTATGGACCTTGATTCGATGGGGGAACTCGGGGGCAGTGAATTTCTGAACAAGGCTCTTATGATTGCCGGCAATGCCCAGAACCTTGGAGATGCGGGGTGGAGAGCCGGTAGCAACAGTAATAACCGCTATTCGATAATTGATGACTACATGAACGGTGCTCTTGAACCGGTACGCAAACTCATGTACAAGTATCATAGACTGGGGCTTGATACAATGTTCAAGAATGCCGATGACGGGCGCAAGGCTGTGACTGAGAGTCTTTCGCTTTTGAAGAAGGCTTACGATGACCGTCCTATGGCATATTTTACCCGTCTTTTTACCGAGTATAAGGTAGATGAGATTGTGAACGTCTACTCAAAGTGTACTCCCGATGAGAAGAGGGATGTCGTGAAGATTCTCACAGAGATAAACCCCTCGCTGTCTTCGGAGTGGGACAAGATAACCAAGAACAATAACTGAGTATAAATGCTTAAGCATATTTCTATACGTAACTTTGCACTCATTGAGAAGGTAGAGATTGATTTCTCTGCCGGTTTTTCTGTCATTACGGGTGAGACCGGTCACGGAAAATCCGTTTTCCTTGGTGCAGTTGCCATGCTGCTGGGGCAGCGTTCCGATGTGAAGGCCATACGTGAAGGTGCCGACCGTTGCGTCATTGAGGGTATTTTTGACCTTACAGGCTTCGGGCTTGAACCGTTCTTTGAAGAGAACGGCATCGATTATGACCAGGAGTGTATTGTGCGCCGCGAACTTGCCTCGAGTGGCCGAAGCAGGGCTTTCGTGAATGATTCCCCTGTGAATGTTTCGGTTCTCAAGGAACTGGGAGCAAGGCTTATAGATATTCATTCGCAGCACCAGAACCTGCTGCTCGGTGACCGTCTTTATCAACTTGGAGTGCTTGATGTGCTTGCCGACAACAGGCAACGTCTTGCCGTTTACAAGGAGGAGTATGACGGCTATCTTGCACTGCAGCGCGAACTTGTCGAACGTAGGAAAACTCTCGAGGCTGCAAGGCGCGATGAGGAGTGGCTCCGTTTTCAGCTTGATGAACTTGAGGCAGCTTCACTCAAGAACGGGGAACTCGAGGAACTTGAACAGGAACTGCAGGAACTCTCGCATGCCGAGGATATACAGGCAGCGCTGTACGGTGCATGCAGTGCCATTGACGGCGATGAACGCAGTATGTTGCAGGCTCTGCGCGAAGCTTCATCGGCCCTTTCACGCATTGCTGTGCATTATCCCGCTGCGCAGGAACTTGCCGAAAGACTCGAGAGTAATTATATCGAGTTGAAGGATTGCTGCGATGAGATGCAGCAGCGTGCCGGTCGTGTGCAGTTTGCTCCTGCCCGCCTGGAGTTCGTGGAGAACCGTGTGGCGCAGATATATTCACTAATAAAGAAACATAGGGTGGAGAGTGTGGATGAACTTGTTGCGCTTGCTGCAGAGTACAGTTCAAAACTCGATTGTATTGCTTTGGGTGATGACGGTATAAGGGAACTCGAGAACAGGATAAAGGCTGTAGCCGATAAACTTACAGTAAAAGCTGTGGAACTTACTACAAAGCGCAAGGCGAGTGCTTTGGAACTACAGGAGAAGATAAAGGCGATTCTTGTGAATCTGGGAATGCCGATGATACGCTTCGATGTGGATTTCATGCCTGTCGAAGGCTTTACACCGTCGGGGTGTGACGATGTGGTGTTTCTCTTCTCGGCAAACAGCAGCAGTGCTCCGCAGCCGCTTTGCGATGTTGCATCGGGTGGTGAGATGGCACGTGTGATGCTTGCATTGAAATCACTCATAGCATCAAGCACCAAGCAGCCAACTCTCATATTCGATGAGGTTGATACCGGTGTTTCCGGTATACTTGCCGAACGTATGGGACGCATCATGCAACAGATGGCGTGCGGTTTCTGTCAGGTGCTCAGCATAACCCATCTGCCTCAGGTGGCGGCTTTGGGTGCAAATCACTACAAGGTGTACAAGGAGGAGACCGACAAGGGTACAGTAACGCACATCGTAAGGCTTGAGCAGGAGCAGCGTGTACGTGAGATTGCGCAGATGATGAGTGGCGAGGTGCTCAGCGAGGCTGCGCTTGACAATGCCCGCGGCCTGCTCTCAAAGGAATGAAAACAATTATTTATAGAATATTAAACAGTTGCCTGCTTTATGGTAAACACAAATGAAATGATTTTCGGCGTACGCGCCGTTCTCGAGGCTCTTGAGGCCGGTAAGGAGATTGACAAGATATTGGTGAAGCGTGATATCCAGAGTGAACTTTCGCGTGAGTTGTTTGCGGCTCTCAAAGGACGTACCATACCGGTTGTCCGTGTACCGGTAGAGAAACTTAACCGTATTACACGCAAGAACCACCAGGGTGTCATTGCATATATGTCGGCTGTGGAGTATGCCCATGTTGATACTCTTGTGCCGACTCTTTATGAGGAGGGTAAAGTACCATTCCTTGTGCTTCTCGATGGTATAACCGATGTCCGTAACTTCGGTTCAATAGCACGTACATGTGATTGTGCAGGTGTAGATGCAATCATACTCCCTGCACATAACAGCGTTACTGTGAACGCCGATGCTGTAAAGACCTCGGCAGGTGCATTGCATACGCTTCCCGTGTGCCGCGAGAAGAACATTACCGAGACACTGAAATATCTTAAAGAGTCGGGTATACGTATTGTCTGTGCTACAGAGAAAGGCGACATGAACTACACACAGGCGAACTTCACCGAGCCAATCTGCATTGTTATGGGCGCTGAGGACACTGGTATCCCCCGCGAGCATCTTGCACTTTGCGATGACTGGGTGTCAATACCTCAGTTCGGAAATATCGAGTCACTTAATGTGTCGGTGGCAACCGGTGTGATACTTTATGAGGCTGTACGCCAGCGTCATCTCCAGTAATTTATGGGTATGAAAAGGAGGCTGTTTCTTCTCTTTGCTTTGTTTGTAGCCACTGCAGCATTGGCTACCGACAAATTGCCGAAGAAGGTGGAGAAGGCACGTGCGGCTGTAGCGAAAGTTCTCACTTACAAGGATGGGCAACTCAAGGAGAACGGTACTGCTGTCTTTGTAGGTGGTGAGGGCGACGTTATTGTCTCGTATGGCCTGATGTGCGGTGTCGACAGTGCTGTAGTGATAGATGCCAAAGGAAAGGTGCATTCCGTATCGGGAATCGTTGGACTCAATAATCTGTACGATTGTGTAAGGATGCGTGTGCCGGCTGGGAAGAAACCGGTTCATCTGCCGCTTTCTGTATTTGGTGCATCGGTAGGTGATGAACTTTATATGCTCACCTATGGAAATAAAGGTACAGGTGCTGTGACAAGGATGGTTGTCTCTTCTGTTGATTCACTCTACTCCAATGCATATTTCACTCTTGATGTGAAGATGGATGAGAGCTACGAGGGATTGCCGTTGGTGAACGCCAACGGTGAACTTGCGGCAATAATACAGCCGATGACTACCGGTGATACATGCTGCTATGCCATAGCGGCGACAATTGCCAATGAACTTGTAACGACATCGGTGACATACGGTAGAGGTTACCACAGCGGTATGGGTATCCGTACGCTGTTGCCCGGAGAAAAGGAGGTTGCCCTCTCCTGTATGTATATGCAGGGCGTAATAGGTGACAGTGCATCATATGGCAGAGTGGTGGAGGAGTTTGTAAAGGCCTATCCGAAAAGTTATGAAGGTTATCTTTGCAAAGCAGAGTTCGAGGCGGTGTATTGCCATGATATTGATGCAGCCGATGCTGCCTGGGAAAAATCCCTCTCGTTTGCCGTCAAGCCGTCCGAGGTCTACTTCAGCAAGGCAAAGACTATAGCGTCAGTCATTCGTAATGGTGATTGTGCACCGCATCCTACAATTGCTGTTGAAAATGTCCTGTCGTTGCTTGACAAGGCAATTGCAGCCGATAGCCTGCCTGTATATGTATATTACAAGGCCGACCATCTTTATGATGCCGGCAGATATGATGAGGCTTATGACGGTTATATGTCGCTTGTAGGGAAGAGTGGCGTGGAGCAGGATAGGGTCTTTGTCAACGCTTCGCAATGCCAACGTGTAATGAAGAATTACGATGTTGCGATAGAACTTATGGACAGCGCCGTGAACCATGCATTGGTAAGGAGTACCGATGATGCTTTGCCGCTGGTATTCAGCCGCGGGCTGATGAATGATTCCGTAGGCCGTTTCCGTGAGGCTGTCATGGATTATAATTTCTACGAGAAGAATGCGCCCTATGCATTAGGTGCGAATTTCTATTATATCCGTTCTCAGGCCGAGTCAAAATGCAAGATGTACCAGCAGGCACTCAATGACCTTGAAACTGCGATATCGATGGTTCCCGATTATGCTTTGTATCATTTCGAGAAAGGTCTGTTGTGTTACAGACTCAATATGCTTGACGATGCGGTAGCTGCGCTTGAGACTGCCAAGGGATTTGCCAATGAAGCTTCTGATATATATTATCTTCTTGGTTGCGCATATTTGAAATCGGGCAATAAGCCGTTGGCCGAAGAGAATCTGCAGAGAGCTGTCGTTCTTGGACATCCCGATGCCGAAAATAAACTTGAAGAACTTAAAAAATAGTGTTTCAAATAGGGAAAATCCTACTTAGGGTTAGGCTTTTTCCCTTTTATTCCCTTGTAGAGCACTTTAAATTTGCGCAGTAACAGTAATCTTTCTTTGCTATGAAAAAGTGTATGTTCCTCATGCTGCTGAGTTGCTTTTCGGCACTGGCATATTCTCATCCGGTAGCAGTTCCTACTGTTGAAACAGATTCCCTTGAGGCGATGTACATTGAGGGCGTTGAGGCTTACAATGACGAGGAGTATGTTGCGGCTGCAGCCTTGTGGAGAAGTGCTGCAGAGGGTGGGCATGCAATGGCAAGATATGATTACGGGCTCTGTCTCTATAATGGAACCGGCGTAGAACAGGATTATGACCAGGCTTTTGAATGGTTTGTAAAGGCTGCCGTAGATGGTGTTGCCGATGCCCAGTTCAGTGCGGGATACTGTTGCGAGTATGGTTATGGAATTGGACCTTCGCACGAGGATGCTATCGAGTGGTATACGATGGCTGCTTCCCAGGGGCATGCCGATGCCGAGTGTGCCTTGGGCATATGTTATTATAGCGGTTTGGGCGTGGAGCAGGATTATTCGGTTGCTGTAGAATGGCTCAGACGTGCTGCCGGGAAGGATAATGCCGAGGCGCAGTCTTACCTTGGTACGTGCTATGCCAACGGATATGCTGTGACAAAGGATGAATATGAGGCTGTCAAGTGGTATGGCAAGGCGGCTGATAACGGCAATCTTGAAGGCATATATAATCTTGCCTACTGTTATGAGTGGGGCGTGGGTATTGAAGGTGACAGTTGGGTGGCTATGGACCTGTATGAGAAAGCTGCAAAAGAGGGTTTCGTCGAGGCGCAGTATGCCCTGGCTCTCTGTTATCTTGATGCAGATTGCGGCAATGACAGGAAACTTGCCGTGGAGTGGCTTGAGAAGGCTGCTGAAGCTGGACATGCCGATGCCCAGTATACTCTGGGACAAATCTGCTCCGATGGAACTATTGTGCCAAAGGATGATAAAAAGGCAGTAATGTGGTTTACTCAGGCTGCTGAAGCTGGACATGCCGATGCCCAGTGTGACCTGGGATTCTGCTATCTCACAGGGAAAGGTGTTGCCGGGAATGTCCGGGCTGCAGTTATGTGGTTCGCCAAGTCGGCTGCTCAGGAGAATGCCCGTGCACGGCACAACATGGGGGTATGCTGTTATGAGGGGTTGGGACTTGAACAGGACTATGAGAAAGCTGTTGAGTGGTTTACATTGGCTTCGGAGCAAGGGTACACCGATTCGAAGTACTATCTTGGAGTATGTTATTACAATGGACAAGGTGTTGCAACAGACCGTTCAAAAGGGGTGAAACTGCTTAAGAAAGCCTATAGCGAGGGTTCAAAAGAGGCAAGAAGGGCGCTTGTCTATCTTAACAATTGATATTTGTACTGATAGGGAATCATGCCTTTTCCCAGGCAAGCTTGAGAACTTCCTTTGTGTTTTTGTTTATGCAGAAAGGGGCTGCGGGGCGTTCGCCAACGAGCCACACTATTTCTCCGCAGGCATCTGTCACAACCAACTGCTGCTGTTTTTCAATTATGCTTTTCTTACGGTCGGTCAGGTAGTCGCTGACGAGTCTGGTACCACGCATACCGAATGGCGCGAAACGGTCGCCGTTCCTTGCCTGTCGCAATGTAAGAGGAAAACGGAGTTTTTCCGTGTCAAGTGTGGCTATATTGAGTTCCTTTGATACAATTCCGTCAAAGGTACATGCAGTTACTTTCAACACGCCGTCATTAATGTGTAATTCTCCTTCTGCGGGCAATTCTGTTGCTTGAATGATATCTGCAACCTTGGATATCAGAACAAATCTGTCGCGGTCTTTTACAAGGCTGTGACCTGGTGCATGGAACTGTTTTCCGCTTTCTGCATCCAATGCTCCTGCAATATTCTCAATCTGTGAGCTGTTGAAACCAAGAGGGGAGAGTATAGTGTGCAGTATGCTTTGTGGTGCAATCTCTTTCTTTAGCTTGATTATGTCAATAATGTTACCCTCTTTCACTCTTGATACCGCCTGTTCCATGGCATTCTCATATATGAGTACGGCCTCGGAAACTCTACCGGCTGTGGCCGAGAGGCTTTCAAGTACTGACGGGTTTATTTCCTCCATCAGCGGCAAGAGTTCAAGTCTTATCTTGTTGCGTGTGTAGTCTGTCGTGAGGTTTGTGCTGTCGGTCACATAATCCTCGCCACGCCATTTGAGGTAGTCTATGATATCGGCACGTCCGACGCACAGTAGCGGACGCACAATGTGGCCGTTCTTCGGTTGTATGCCACGTAGTCCCTTTATGCCAGTTCCTCGTATAAGGTTCAGCAAAAGGGTTTCGGCGGAGTCATCGCGGTGATGGGCTACGGCTATGGCATCGGCACCGCAGGCGGTTCTTTGCTCTTCAAAAGCTTTGTAACGCAATTCACGTGCAGCCATTTCAATTGATATGCCTTTCTCCTTGGCATATCCTGCCGTGTCAAAATGAACGACAGTGAGTGTTGTGCCGGTTTTCTTGCACAATTGTTTCACGAACTGTTCGTCCCTGTGACTCTCTTCACCGCGGAGGTGAAAATTGCAGTGCATGGCTTCGCAACCGTAACCGAGCCGGGTGAGAACAATGAGCAATGCTACCGAGTCGGCTCCTCCGCTCAGTCCCACAAGAACCTTGCCTTTCGGCTTCAGCAACTTGTTGGTTGCAATGTATTTCTCTACCTTGTGTATCATGATTTCATCTGCGAAGATAGGTCATTAAAGCATATTACCGGCTCAAATGGCTGAATATTTGCTCAAAAAAGGCTTAAAAAGGTAAAAAATGGGCATCTTTGTTTGTTGTTCACAAAAAATGTCTTACCTTTGTCATCGCTAATGCAACCGGTACCTTGGATGAGTGGCTTAGTCAGTGGTCTGCAAAACCATGTACGGCGGTTCGAATCCGCCAGGTACCTCAAAGAGCTTCAGTCTGCTGAGGCTCTTTTTTCGTTTCTACGATTTTATTCTACGATATGGCAGACAACTATTTGGAAAAGAAGATGGAGCAGCATCGTGCGCAGGTGCCCGGTGGTAATAAAAAAGCGAAGGTCGGTCTTGTATCGCTTCTAGAGAAGAATCGCAGTACGCGTGGCTATGACGGTTCCTTTGTCGTGCGTGAGGACCAGCTACGCAGGATTGTTACCGTGAATACCAAAATTGCATCGGCGCGTAATGGACAGGTGCTGCGTTTCCGTATCGTGAAGCATGATGAGGCTCACAAGGTGTTGCCTCATATTTCAATGGGAAGTGCCTTGAAAGAGCTTTCGCTGCCGTTCCCAGGTACTGAACCGAAGGCCTTTATCGTTGTCTGTTCTTCTATAGAGTCGCGTACAAGTACTTATATTGATCTTGGAATCTCGGTGCAGAGCATGTTGTTGCAGGCGGTTGAAATAGGTCTTAACGGTCTGTGCATACTTTCGTTCGATAAAGAGAAGATTAAAGAGGCTTTGGGTATTACTCTTGAGCCGTTGATGGTTGTTGCAATTGGCAAGAGTGCCGAGAAGCAGCGAATTGTTGAGATTGCGGCTGACGAACCGCATGCTTATTATCGTGAGGATGGTGTGCACTGTGTACCTAAGGTGCGTCTGGATGACCTGATAATCAAGTGATAAAATTCTTTCTTTTATCTTCTTTCATTGAGTAAATGATAAAAACGCGTCGCCCAAAAAGCTGACACTCATTTTGCTAAGAGCTTTAATGCGCACCAGTGCTGACAACGCTTTCCTGTGGATGTAGAAAACGAACAGCGCATGCAATTGTAATTTCAAAGAAAATAAGCTTTGATTGACACCTCATTTGAATGATAAGGCTTTAATTTTTCATGTTTTTCATCTTTTTTCTATCTATTTTTGAAAATAATTCCATTTTTATGAAAGTTTCTTCTCTCTTGTGTGTCTAAGCAAGTAGAAACAAGAAGCTTCTAAAACACAAAAACTGATGGATAATACTGAACGTAAATTTACTGAAATGGTCAAGGAGTACCGCAAGACAATTTATACTGTCTGCTACTTCTTTTCCAACGACAAGGAAGAGGTCAATGACCTTTTTCAGGAGATATTGATAAATCTTTGGAAGGGGTTCAAGGACTTCCGTGGAGACAGTGATATAAAAACTTGGATATGGCGTGTCAGCCTGAACACATGCAGTAACCAGGAACGGAAGAAGAAGAGTAGTGTACAGACTGTTCCTCTACTGGTTGACATTGACCTGTACCACGATGAGGACGAACACAGTAAACAGATTCAGATGCTGTATGACAGGATCAACCGTCTCGATGTCTTCGATAGGGCAATCATTCTTCTTTGGCTGGAGAATATGAGCTATCAGGATATAGCCAACGTTGTCGGTATTACACTGTCAAACGTGACCACCAGGCTGTTCCGTATAAAGGAGCAGTTGAAATCAATGTCTAACAATTAAAAACAGCAACTATGACACAGCGTGAAATAGATTTCAAGGAGTTCGAGGAGCTTAAGAAACAGTTTGGTCTTCTCGACGAAAAGTTGGAAAAACAGCGTATAATTAGTGAGGATATAGTAAACGGGGCAATTGAGGAAAAACTCTCTCACGTCGAGAAGTGGTACAGGAACCGATTCCGTATTTCGTTGATTTCGGCCCCCGTAGTAAGTATCGTGTTCTTTGCCATGTATATTGACAGGGGTGTTGAATATTGGGGCTTCAGTCTTTTTATCTTGGCGGTAAGCATGTTGGAATATTTTCTGAACCGCAGGTGTTACAAGGCTCTTGACATTGACCGTCTGCCGTCAATGACAATGACCGAGGCGCAGGAGAAGGTTCTGGGCCATGAACGTCTCCGTTCCATGACAGGCAAGATTATGTTGCCGCCGTACATAGCACTGATTGCCTGGACAATACTTGTTGCATCGGGCTTCAGCTGGAGTGTTGAGGTTATTGCCGTAACTACATTCGCTATGGGATTGTCGGCTATTTGGGGATACTGTCAGCAGAAGGCAAACAAGAGGCGTCTTGATGGTATACTGCAGCATATAAGAAGTCTGCGGGGTGAAGATTGATGAATACTATGCATTGCCCCGTATGCTAAGTGCGGACAGACAATAGAATTAAAGCAGCGATTAAAAAATCGCTGCTTTAATTCTATTGTCTGTTTATTTATTTTATGCGTCGATGTTGGCGTATGTAGCGTTCTTTTCGATGAATTCGCGGCGTGGACCTACATCGTCACCCATGAGCATTGAGAAGATGTAGTCGGCCTCCTGTGCGTCGCGGATGGTTACTTGCTTCAATGTACGTGTCTCGGGGTTCATTGTAGTGTCCCAAAGCTGCTCCGGGTTCATCTCACCAAGACCCTTATAGCGCTGGATGTTGATGTCCTTTTCGTTGCCGCCTGCATACTCCTGGATGAATGCCTCTTTCTCCTTGTCGTCGTAGCAGTATTTCTTTACCTTGCCCTTTGAGCAGAGGTAGAGTGGCGGCATTGCCTTGTAGAGGTAGCCGGCCTCAATGAGCTCCGGCATATAGCGGTAGAAGAGTGTCATGATAAGTGTACCGATGTGTGCACCGTCGACGTCGGCATCGGCCATCATGATGATCTTGTGGTAGCGGAGCTTCTCGATGTTTGCCTTCTTGCTGTCCTCAGGATCAAGTCCGAAACGTACTCCAATGGCCTGGATAATGTTGTTCACCTCGTCGCTTTCGAAAGCCTTGTGCCACATTACCTTTTCCACGTTCAGGATTTTACCGCGCAACGGAAGAATTGCCTGGAACTTGTTCTTGCGTCCCTGTTTTGCTGAACCGCCCGCAGAGTCACCCTCGACAAGGAACAATTCGCAGTTTTCAGGATTCTTGTCTGAGCAGTCGGCGAGCTTGCCGGGCAATCCGCATCCGCCCATCGGGCTCTTGCGCTGTACGCTTTCGCGTGCCTTGCGTGCGGCAATACGCGCTGTGGCTGCAAGAATCACTTTGTCGACAACCATCTTGGCCTCCTTGGGGTGCTCCTCAAGGTAATATGCAAGTGCTTCGCCCACCGCCTGGTCTACGGCGCCTGTAACCTCGCTGTTACCGAGCTTAGTCTTTGTCTGGCCTTCGAACTGTGGCTCAGCGACCTTTACTGATACAATGGCTGTCAAACCCTCACGGAAGTCCTCGCCCGAAATCTCTACCTTCGCCTTTTCAAGAGCCTTTGTGTCATCGGCATATTTCTTGAGTGTGCGGGTAAGGGCGCGACGGAAACCAGCAAGGTGTGTACCACCTTCGTATGTGTTGATGTTGTTTACGT
This sequence comes from Bacteroidaceae bacterium, assembly GCA_045634085.1. Taxonomy (GTDB): domain Bacteria; phylum Bacteroidota; class Bacteroidia; order Bacteroidales; family Bacteroidaceae; genus HGM04593. The sequence continues at coordinate 38,700 of JAZQZM010000052.1, read as the reverse complement.
ATGTGTGTACGTTCTCGCTGTAACCGGTGTTGTACAGGATGGCAACCTCGATGGGGATATTGTTCTTCTCAGTGTTCAGGTAGATGACATTGCCAATCAATGGAATGCGTGATGCGTCGATGTGGCGCACGAACTCTCTCAAACCCTCGGTTGAGTGGAATGTCTCACTCTTGTGGTTGCCCTCCTCATCGGCTTCGCGTGCGTCGGTCAATGTGATTGTGATACCTGCATTCAGATATGCAAGCTCGCGAAGACGTGTTGCCAATATCTGATACTGGTATTCTGTTACTGTGAATATTGAACCGTCGGGCTGGAATGTCTGCTTTGTTCCTCTGATGTCGGTCTCGCCGATGCAGTGTACTGCGTCGAGTGGCTTACCGCAAGAGTAGTTCTGCTCATAGTGCTTGCCGTCGCGGAAAACCTCGGTCTTCATGTGTGTTGACAATGCGTTCACACAAGATACACCTACACCGTGCAGACCACCCGACACTTTGTATGAGTCCTTGTTGAACTTACCGCCGGCGTGCAGCACTGTCATTACGACCTCGAGTGCCGAACGGCCCTCTTTCTCGTGCCAGTCTACGGGAATACCGCGTCCGTTATCCTGAACAGTGATTGAGTTTCCTGGGTTGATGGTTACATTGATGTGTGTACAGAATCCGGCCATCGCCTCATCAATAGAGTTGTCTACCACCTCATATACCAAGTGGTGAAGACCCTTTTCACTGATGTCTCCAATGTACATCGCAGGGCGTTTGCGGACCGCCTCCAATCCTTCGAGGACCTGGATACTATCGGCTGAATAGCTCGCCGTAGAATTCTTGTTGATATCTTCGCTCATAACTGATTTTTCTAGTCAAATAAACTGAACAAAGTTAATGAAAACTGCCTTTTTTAGCAAGTTTTTTTCTATGAAAAAATGATGCAAAAAATGTTGTTTTGGCACTTTTTGAACTGTTGCGGCTGATATGAGGTGGCGCTGTTGGGGAAAGGTCTCTTTCGGTGCATGAATCTGCGCTTTAAAGTATGCCGAAGATATGGTTTGAAGTGGGCTTATGATGCTTTAATGCGTGGGGTGGGTATACACGAAAAGGCTGGATGTAAATCCAGCCTCCTGTTCGGTAAATATATGTGTCAAAATTTAGGCTAATTTTGCAATCTTAGCGCAAAGACCTGACTTGAGGTTTGCAGCCTTGTTCTTGTGGATGAGACCACGCTTAGCCATTCTGTCAAGCATCTTCTGTACCTCAGGGAACTTAGCCAAAGCCTCGTTCTTGTCTGTCATAGCACGAAGACTGCGAACTGCAGAACGCATGTTCTTGCCATAATAACGGTTCTGAAGATTTCTCTTCTCTGTCTGTCTGATTCTCTTAAGTGATGATTTGTGATTTGCCATCTCTTTATATTGTTTTTTAGTTTTAATTGTAGCCCATAGGGGAATCGAACCCCTCTTTCAAGAATGAAAATCTTGCGTCCTAGCCGATAGACGAATGGGCCGTTGCTTGAAGAAACCCCTTTTGAGGGTTGTTGAACGGCGTTTGTTTGCCAAAGCGAATGCAAAGGTATAACCTTTTTTTGAATTGACAAAGGATTTCTCGTTTTTTTTATATTTTTGCACTTATAAATCGTTGTAATTTGATAAAAAAGAGGTTTTTTACAGCCGATAATGGAAAATTTTGAAGGTATTGTACTGCGGACACTCAAGTATAGCGACAATCTGATGATTGTTGACATATACACCCGTACCCATGGCCGCCTCTCATTTCTTGTTCCTGTTTCATCCAGTTCCCGTGGCAGGGCGCGACGTGTTCTTCTGCAACCGCTTTCAATGATTTCGTTTACCGCAAACTATAAAAAGGGGAAATCGCTGGCGCGCATCTCTGATGTACAGCCTTATATGCTCTACTCCTCAGTGCAGGGTAATGTGGTAAAGTCTTCCATTGCTCTTTTTCTCTCGGAACTGCTTGTCTACTCCTTGCGTGAGGAGGGTGAAGATGAGGCTCTGTTCAATTTCCTTGACCGTTCCTTGACCCTCTTTGACAGTCTCGAAAACTGTTATGCCGATTTCCATCTGGTCTTTATGGTGCAGCTTTTGCGTTACATCGGTATTTATCCTAACCTTGAGAATTACACTCTGCGCAGTTATGTAGACCTTCTGCAGGGATGTGCGGTGAACGAGCATCCGTTGCACCCCGATTTCCTGATGCCGCAGGATTCAGCTCCTTTTGTCGGACTGTTGCGCACAGGGTACGATTCAATGCATATGCTCTCACTTAACAGAAAATTGCGAGGTGAGTACCTCGCAATCCTGTTGAAATATTACCGTCTGCATATCCCTGATTTTCCTCAGCTTAAGTCCATGGATGTACTCAGGGAACTGTTCGATTAGTTGCTGAGCAACTGTTTCACGATTGTTGAAATCATTCTGCCTTCGGCCTTGCCGGCAAGCTGTTTTGTTGCAACTCCCATTACCTTGCCCATGTCCTGCGGACCGCAGGCGCCTACGTTGGAAATAATCTCCTTTACGGTTGCAGCAATCTCTGCTTCACTCATCTGTGCAGGTAAGTATTTCTCCATTACTGCAACCTGTGCAAGTTCCTCAGCTGCAAGTTCGGGACGGTTCTGGCTGCTGTAGAGCTCTGCTGACTCCTTGCCCTGCTTGACAAGTTTCTGGATAATCTTTATGGCCGTCTCATCGCTTACGGTGTCATTTGCGCCGGGGGCGGTCTTTGCCTCAAGCAGGACTTTCTTTATGTTACGGAGGGTGTCAAGGGCGACTTTGTCTTTTGCCTTCATGGCCTCCTTGATGTCGTTGCTGATGATGTCAAATAGTTCCATATTATATATTGTCTGGTGTTATCGCTTCTTCGTTGTCTTCGGGCTGCTGCTCTTCGGCTATGACCTCTGCTATTTCAACATTTTCCGAAGGTTCTTGTTCGGTTACTGTCGGGGCAACGGCTGCGGGATGCTGTACCAGGCTCTCTACAATCCTCTCAAGTTCTGCTGTTGTTCGCTTGTATGTGGGGGAATTGTCAAGTGCCTCAATGAACTCGTCGTCGTACATCTCGTCGCCCTTGAATATGTAGACCTTGTACTCCGACTTGTAGAATACGCTGGCCATCTTTTCAAGTTCCTTCTCCTCGCGTTCTTTTTTCTCCTGGTCGGCGAGTGATATTGTTTTCTGGAGTCTGGTTTCCTCGTCGATTACCGGTTCCATGCCCGGAATGTCCTTCATACCGAATCCTGTGGCAAGTACGGTTACCTTTACGGCTCCCTCTTCAAGGTTGTGGTCCTTGCTGTATCCCCAGATGAGTTCGATGTCATCTTCCCTGAACTTGGCCATGAAAGCCTCGACTTCGGCCATTTCCTCGATGCGGATAGGGTCATTGGGGTTCTCATAGATGTTGAACAGAATCTTCTTCGACTTGTAGATGTCGTTGTCATTGAGCAGGGGTGAATGAAGTGCACTCTCAAATGCCTTTGATACACGTCTTTCGCCCTTCTCGATGCCGTAACTCATTATTGCCACGCCGCCGTTCTTGAGGATTTTCCTCACGTCGCGGAAGTCGAGATTGATGGTACCGCGTGCGGTTATTATCTCGGCAATGCTCTTGGTGGCTGTAGTAAGCACGTTGTCCACCATGAGGAATCCTTCGGTGACGTTGAGTTTGGGGTACATGTCAATGAGACGCTGGTTGTTGATTACAAGCAGTGCGTCAACATGTTTTGAAATCTCGATGACACCGCGGAGTGCCTGTTTAATCTTTCCGGTCATCTCGAACTTGAACGGTATCGTTACAATACCTACAGTAAGGATTCCCATATTCTTGGCTATCTCTGCAACCACTGGGGCTGCACCTGTTCCGGTACCGCCTCCCATGCCGGCAGTGATGAATGCCATCTTTGTGCCGTCGTCGAAGAGGCGCATAATCTCCTCACGGCTCTCCTCAGCTGCCTTGCGGGCAACTTCTGGGTCATTTCCGGCTCCAAGGCCCTCGGTTATCTCAACACCTAGCTGTACCTTTTTGGGGATGGGTGAGTTTTGCATGGCCTGCATGTCGGTGTTGCATACCGCAAATGATACATTGTGTATACCCTTACGGTACATGTTGTGCACGGCGTTGCTGCCGCCACCGCCTACACCAACAACCTTTATTATTCTTGGACCATCGGTCGGTATTGCAAAAGGAAGTGTCTTCTTTATTGGCTCGTCCATATCTGTATTGTTTTGTATCATTTGTTATTCGTCGTTGTCTGTATCCTGCTCAGGGTCTTCGCTTGTAGCGCTTATCAGGAATTCTTTGAAATTGCCGAAAAGATCGCCGAGTGGGTTTGGCTTCGGTTTCTTAGGTTCTTTCACTTTCTTGACTGTATCTTTTTGCTGAGTCTTGTTCGGTGTCTCCTTGGGTTCTTCCTTAACGGGAACTGTCTTCTGCGTTTTTTCATTAACTACAGGTTCATTGCTGAACAGTGTTCCGCTGAGTGGTGGCGGTGTTTGGTTGATGACCTCGCAACAGTTCTCCTTGCCATGATTCAGCAGGCCGTACAGTGCTGTTGTGAATATGCCTATGGTGTTGACTCCGGGTACACATTCAAATGCCAGCTTGGGGTCGGACTGTATGCTTGTCTTGAAATCGGGCAGATACTCTTCGAGCAGCTGGTCCAGATTCTTCAGTCTTGAACCTCCGCCGGTGAAAACAATCGTGTTGATGATTTCTCCCGATTCGTTTATCTGGTACTTTACGTTCTGCAGTATCTCACTCATGCGGCCACTGATGATGTTGTCTAATGTGCCGTTGTCAATGGGGTCACTTTCTGTTGTCTGCGAACGGTAGCCGCGTCCAATCTTGATGGCCTCGGCCTGGTCAAAGGATATCTTTTCGGAGCACATGTCGCGTGTTATGTTCCTGCTGCCGAAAGGAACCACAGTAAGCTTGCGCAGCTGGTCGTTTTTGTATACGGCTATGGTAGTAGTGTCGGCGCCGATATTGACGAGTGCACAACCGTTGCGGCGGTCGTCCTTCGGGAGTATTATGTCGGAATCCATGCGTGCGGCAATGAACAGCTCGGCAATTTCGGTCTTTGCCATGCTGAAACTCTCGTACAGCTGGTCAAGGAACTGTTTCCTTATAATGATATTCAGATAGTTCCCTTCAATGGTCATGGCGGGGGCGCCAATAGGGTCGCGGTTCACCTTGCCGTCAGTCTTGAACTCCTGTTCAATCACATCTACCTTTATATAACCGTCGGGTATCTGGAATGTGCGGTCATTCTCAATGGCAAGTTCGTTTATGTGGTCGGCTGTTATTTTTGTGTGTGTGCCGAAATTGCGTACTTTCTGCGAGTGTCTGCTCTGAAGGGTAAGTCCCGAGAGTGAAATGTATGCCTTCTTGATGGTTATTCCCTCGCCTGCTTCTTCAAAAAGAGAGGTTTCAAGGTTGTTGATGACATTTGTAATGGCTTCGCTTGTCTTGTCGACATTACGTACGATACCTTTGGAAATGAAGTCGTCGACGCGTTCGCTTGCCGTTGCAATAATCTTCATTCCGTTGTGCGTCTCAATTCCTGCAGCGCCGGTTACCCTTGACGAACTGAGTTCGATTGCTACGATGTAATTGGTCTGTCCCATATCCTGTATATTTACTTGTTTTTTCTTGTACCTATAACTTTGTCATTGAACTCGATGTTCAATTTCTCATACTTGTCCCACCCGATGGTATTCAGTCCTCTTGAGTAGAACGTATATAGCTTGCTGAGCTTTTCGGCAGCATGGTCTGTGTTGCCGAACTCGATTATGTGGTCTCCGACTCTGGGAACCAGTATTATTTCTCCCCTTTCGTTGAAGTATACCTGTTCTATCTGTGCTCTCCAGAACGGATTGTTGTATATTGTTTTGGCAATGTCCTTCAACTCATTTTTCCTCATCTCGCGTGTTATGTGTCCACTGGCAACCGGCAGATGCAGTGCCTTGTGTATGCCTACAATAGTGTCGCCTGTTGCGTCTATGTAATAGCTTTTACCGCTATTTTCATGAACCTTCATTATTGGGGTGCGGCACTCGATATCAATATTTATGTAGCCTGTCTTACCCTTGTATACCTGACAATCCCTTACCAATGTGATGCCACTAATGAATTCTTCAATCCCGTGACTGTCAATCTTTTCCATCTCCTTCCTGGTGGGGTCAAGCCCATTTTTCTTGAGCATTTCATTTATGTTCTCATCGGTAAGGTTGCCGTTATTGTCATTGGCAACAGTGATGAGCACTCCCCTGCACAGGCTGCTGTCGGGAATGTTCGGGGTTATGATGAATGCAAACACGGCATAGCATGCGGCCATACCCCAGAATAGGAATTTGATTATCTTTTTTAGCATTATCTGTTTCTAAGTATCTTTTCCATTTCGGGAACGTCGTTCTCAATATCGCCAGCTCCCAGTGATACGAGTACTTCAATGTTATTCTTTTCCTCTTCTACAATCTTAAGCACGTCGGCACGGCTGCACATGCTTTTCTCCACACCTGCATCGAGATTATCATATATAAGTTTGCTTGTGACGCCCGGTATGGGCTTTTCCCTTGCCGGATATATGTCGACAAGGATAACTTTGTCAAAGAGGGAGAGGCTCTGGGCAAACTCCTTGTAGAAATCGGCCGTGCGGCTGTAGAGATGTGGCTGGAAAAGCACTGTGACCTTCTTGTCGCTGTAGAGTTCTTTTATTGACCTTGCGCATGCCTTTACCTCGTCGGGGTGGTGGGCATAGTCACTCAGCAGTACAAGATTCTCCTCTTTTATGTGGAAGTCAAAACGTCTGTCGGCACCTGCAAAACTTTTCATGCCGCGCTTGAGTTCCTCGGCTGTGGCGCCGCAAATCTCGGCCATTGCCATTGAGGCAATACCGTTCTCGATGTTTATGCTCACGGGTACACCAAGTTCAATGTCATCAATCCTTTGCCAGGGCGATACATAATCGAAGATGATTGTTCCGCCGCCGATTCGTATATTCTCGGCATGGAAGTCTCCTTTTTCCCTGCCGTAGATGTACGTGGTCACATCTGCCTTTGTACGCGGTGTGACTTCAAGTCCTTCGTGCATGATGAGATAGCCGCCAGGGCGTATCTTTTCGGTAAACTGGGCGAAGGCCTCAAGGTAGTTCTCCTTGTTCCCGTAGATGTCAAGGTGGTCCGGGTCGGCCGATGTTATTGTGGCTACATACGGCTCCAGATGCAGGAATGAACGGTCATACTCGTCGGCTTCAATAACTACCAGGTCACTCCTGTCGCTGAGTATGAGGTTGCTCTTGTAGTTCTTGGATATTCCTCCTAAGAACGCTGCACAGTCGACTGTCGACTGGTGCAACAGGTGTGCGGTCATTGTGGAGGTAGTCGTCTTGCCGTGTGTGCCGGCAGCGCATACTCCTTTTCTGTCCCGGGTGATGATGCCAAGCACCTCGGCTCTCTTCTTTATGGTAAAGCCACCGTTCCTGAAAAGTGCCCACTCCTTGTGGTCGGCGGGTATGGCGGGTGTATATATGACCAGTGTCGATTCCGGCTGCCGGCACTCCGCCGGCACAAGATCCATGTTTTCTTCAAAATGAAGTTGTGCACCCTCCTCAATGAGCCTATCGGTCAAGGCAGACGGTGTACGGTCATATCCTGCAACGAATTTGCCTTCGTTGAGGAAGTACCTTACAAGTGCACTCATTCCAATTCCTCCTGCACCGAGGAAGTATACTGCTTTTATATCCTTTAATTCCATTGACAGTACGTTATTTCAAATTCTCTTTCATGCGTCTTGTCTCTTTCTCGATATATGCGTCGGCGAGCATCATTACCTCCTCTGCAATCTCCTCGGCTGCATTTGGCTTGCCCATCTTTTCTATGTTCTCTTCAAGGCTTGCCAACAGCGAGTCGTTCTTTACGGTTTCTATTGCCTTTGCAACAAGTTCCTCCTTGGCTTTAGTGTCGGCAACATATATTGCGGCTCCCTTATCTACAAGGGCCATGGCATTCTTAGTCTGATGGTCTTCGGATACATTCGGCGAAGGTACAAGAATGACCGCTTTGCCCAGCAAGGCAAATTCAGAAATAGAACCGGCTCCGGCACGTGACACCACAAGGTTGGCCGCGCTGAGTGCATTGGCCATGTTTGTCACGAAATCTGTGACAATAAGGTTCTTGGGTGCACCGGCTTCGGCAACCCTTTTCTTCATCTCTTCGAAATAAAGCTTGCCGGTCTGCCACACGAACTGTATATCGGAATTCTTTCTTATCAGTTCAATCTGAGCCATAATGCTTTCGTTGACACTGCGTGCACCAAGGCTTCCGCCTACAATGAGTACGCATTTCTTGCCCTCGTCGAGTCCCATCTCTTTCATCGCCTCCTTGCGGTTCGAACGCATGTCAATGAGGCTCTTGCGTACAGGGTTGCCTGTAAGCTTGATCTTCTCGTGTGGGAAGAAACGTTCCATTCCATCATACGCCACGCAAATCATCTTGGCTTTCTTTGCAAGAATCTTGTTTGTGACACCTGCATATGAGTTCTGTTCCTGTATGAGTGTAGGAATGTTCATGCTTGCTGCCATCTTGAGTGTAGGGCCGCTGGCATATCCGCCTACTCCCACTGCTACGTGTGGCGCAAAGTCCTTGATGATTTTCTTTGCCATGCGTTGGCTCTTGAGTATAAGCCACAGCACCTTTATGTTCTTCAGCGGATTCTTACGGTCAAAACCGGCAATAGGCAGTCCCTTGATTTCGTAACCGGCATCGGGTACTCTTTGCATTTCCATCCTGTTGTCTGCTCCCACGAACAGTATCTTGGCTGCCGGATGTTTCCTCTTTATGGCATCGGCAATGGAAAGGGCGGGGAATATGTGTCCTCCGGTACCTCCTCCGCTTATAATGATTCTGTACTCCTTTTTCATAGTGCCCATTTTTTATCGGTTGTCACTTGTTATTGTCTGTTTCTTGGCTTCGGCTTCATTTTTTCTGGCATGTCTGCTCAGGGATAACAGCATTCCAATGTATATGCAGTTGATGGCTACAGATGTTCCGCCCTGGCTTATAAGTGGCAACGGCTGGCCTGTAACAAAGTCACCGACAGAGATATACATGTGCAGCATGGCCTGCAGCGTAATGATTATTCCGAATCCCATAGCCATGTAGGCCGAGTATGCATCCTCGCTTTTTTCGGCAATCTTGCCGCACCGGTAGAGTAGCGTGAGGTATAACAGTATCACGGTTACGCCTCCAATTAGTCCCAGCTCTTCAATGATTATGGCGTATATGAAGTCCGAATATGCATGCGGGATATTGTCACGCTGCATTGAGTTGCCCGGGCCGCATCCGAAGAAGTGGCTTGAGGCGATTGCCATATTTGCATGTGCTCTCTGGTCATCCTCAATCTTATATGTCTCAGGGTCGATAGGAGTGCTGTCGCCTATTGCCTGTACTCTGTGTTTCCATGTTATGACCTTACTGCCGAAACTTCCCCAGTCTGCAACAGAGTCGGGTAATGCAAGCAATACACCTACACCCAACATTGCCGATACGATAAAGGAACCGCTGATACCTAGCAGCAGTTTGTTCGGACATCTGGCGATATACATCATCATGCCAATGGCAAAGACGATGAGGGCTGCTGTAGAGAGGTTCTCCTTGAATATTATGAGCACAGGCAATATGCTGTATTTGAGTATGTCCTTGATTGCAATCCAACTGGTTCCGGTTTCGTGCTGGTTCTCGGATAGAATCCTTGCCGTTACCATGACTATTCCAATCTTTGCGATCTCCATCGGCTGTATCGTGAAGAATCCGAAATCAATCCAGCGGTGGCTGCCGTTGATCGGCGGGCAGAACTGTGCCACGATGAGTCCGATGAGTCCAAGCCAATAGAACGTGTTGGTCATCTTCTTTATTAGTTGCAATTTAAAGTTCTGTATTGCTACTATGACCACTATTCCGCCAATGAGGAATGCCGTGTGCTTGATGATTGGAAGCCAATAGTTCTCATTGGCACTCAACTGACGGCTGGTCGCACTGAACACTTCCACCCAAGAAATTGCGCAGATGATGAAGAAGACGGCCCAGATTATCTTGTCTCCTTTGAATAATATTCTTTTTAATTTCTCATTTTCCATTGATAGAAACGGTATATAGTGTTCTTCTCTGATGTGTCATGTCATTAATGTCATAGTCGGCAGACGCACTCTTTGAAAAGACGTCCTCTCTCCTCGTAGCTCTTGAACAGGTCGAAACTGGCACAACATGGACTCAACAGTACGGTCTCGCCACTCTTTGCTGTTTTGTAAGCCTGTTCTACACACTCCTGTATCGAATGGGTGTCGAACATCGGAAGATCGAACTCCTTGAAGAACTCCTTTAGTTTGCTGTTGTCTGCCCCAAGGAATATCAACGCACTGCATTTCTCCTTGACAAGTTCTGCAATCTCACTGTAGTCATTGCCCTTGTCCTTGCCTCCGAGGATGAGTACCGTCTTTGTCTTCATGCTCTGCAGGGCATACCAGCAACTGTTCACGTTTGTTGCCTTTGAGTCATTTATGTACTCTACGCCGTTGACTTTTGCAACTCTTTCAAGTCTGTGCTCGACACCGGCAAAGGTGCTCAGCGCCTCGCGTATTGTCTCCTTGCGTATACCTGCGACGTTTGCCGAAATTCCGGCTGCCATGGAGTTGTAGAGGTTGTGCTTGCCAGTCAGTGACAGTTCCTCAAGTTCCATGTTGAATGGCGTCGGTTCGGTAAAAACAAGGCTCTCCTCATGAGTGTATGCCGCAGCGCCCTCGTGTCTTTCCTCGGCAAATGGGTAGAGTTTTCCGTGGCTGTATTTGGGCAACTCACTCTTTATTATGGGGTCGTCGTTCCAGAATACGAATGCATCGTCGGGCTGCTGGTTCTGCAGTATGCGGAACTTCGCATCCACATAGTTCTGCATGTCATATCCATAACGGTCGAGGTGGTCGGGGGTAATATTCATGAGCACGGCAACGTTTGCGCGGAAATCGTACATGTTGTCAAGCTGGAAACTGCTGAGTTCCACGATGTAGTAGTCCTTGTCCCCTTCGGCAACCTGCAGGGCAAGGCTTTGGCCGATATTTCCTGCAAGTCCTACATTAAGTCCGGCTTCACGGAATATGTGGTATATGAGTGACGTAGTAGTTGTCTTTCCGTTGCTTCCGGTAATACACACCATCTTGGCTCTGGTGTAGCGTCCGGCAAACTCAATCTCTGAAATTATAGGAATACCCGCCTCGGCAATCTTCCTGACGATGGGTGCCTCATTCGGGATGCCGGGACTTTTTATGACCTCACTGGCATTAAGAATGAGTTCTTCGCTGTGCTGTTTCTCTTCCCAAGGAATGTTGCGTTCTTTGAGCATTGCCTTGTACTTGTCGGCAATGGCACCGAAGTCCGACACGAATACATCGAACCCAAGTTTGTCTGCAAGAACAGCTGCTCCGCAACCACTCTCGCCGGCTCCTAATATGACAATTCTTTTCTCCATTTATCTTATCTTTAGTGTCATAAGTGTCAGGACTGCCATTATTATTGTGACAATCCAGAAACGTACTGTGACCTTTGCTTCATGTATCGGACGTTCAGGGCCTTTAAGTACATATGTACACTCCTTGTCAAGTTTCTCGTCCTCTACATTGTAGTGGTGGTGGAGTGGTGTGCGGCGGAATATCCTCTGTCTTATACCCTTTTTCTTACCTTTCTTGAAGTATGCAACCTGCATTATTACCGAGAGATTCTCAGCTACGAACACTGCGCAAAGCAATGCAAGCAACAGTTCCTTGTGCAACAGTATGGCGATTACTGCAATTATGCCTCCAATGGCGAGGCTTCCTGTATCGCCCATGAATACCTGTGCCGGGAATGAGTTGTACCATAGGAATCCTATCAGTGCTCCAATAAAGGCAAAAGTGAAGATTACCACCTCCTCGCCTCCAGGGAGGAACATGATGTTCAGATATTCGGCCCAGGTGACGTGACTCGACACGTAGGCCAGTACTGCGAGTGTGACACCGATTATGGCTGCATTTCCTGCCAACATTCCGTCCATGCCGTCATTGAGGTTTGCACCATTGGAAACTGCGGTGATGATAAATATGGATACAATCACGAACAGCGCCCAGCCCGCCTCTTCTTTGTAATCTCCACAGAAGGACATTATTTCGCTGTAGTTGATGTTGTGGTCCTTTACAAACGGAATTGTGGTCTTGTTCTCCTTGGTAGCTTCCTTGCGGTGCTGTACCTCCTCGATATTGCCGTTGTTTACAGTGATGTTCTCGCGCATTACCGTTTGCGGGCTGAAACAGAGAGTCAGTCCGATAACCAGTCCAATTGCAATCTGTGCAGCCACCTTTACCTTTCCGGGGATTCCGTCCTTATTCTTCTTGAAGGTTTTTATATAATCGTCGACAAAACCCAGGGCTCCCAACCATACGGTTGTGATTAAGAGCAGAATCATGTATACGTTTTCCAACTTTCCTACCAAGAGACATGGGACAAGGATTGCGATAATGATGATGATGCCGCCCATGGTGGGGACTCCGGCCTTGAGGTTGTTCTTGTCAAAATCGCGCAGTGTCTCAGTAATCTGTTTCTTCTTGAAGAACTTTATGAGTCTGCTGCCGAACCAGGCCGATACAACAAGTGCGATTACAGCAGCAAGCAAAGCCCTGAATGAGACGTAATTGAGCAGTCTCAGACCGGGTATGTTCAAATCCTTTAGCAGGTCAAGCAAATAATACAACATCTTTTATAAAGTTCTATGAGTTGAAAATTTCTCTAATAACCTCTTTGTCATCAAAATGGTGCTTTACGCCCTTTATTTCCTGATAATCCTCGTGTCCCTTACCTGCGACAAGGATTACATCTCCTTTCTGTGCCAGGGCGCATGCCGTTCTGATGGCCTCCTTGCGGTCGACAATCGATATCACGTTCTTCTTCTGTATATCGCTAAGGCCTGCAAGCATGTCGTTGATGATTTCCTGTGGCTCTTCGTTGCGCGGATTGTCCGATGTCAGTATCACACGGCTGCTTCCCTTTGCGGCTTCGGCTGCCATTATCGGGCGCTTACCTTTGTCACGGTTTCCTCCTGCTCCCACAACAGTAATGACATTGCCTCGTCCATGCAGTACTTCGTTGATTGTGCTCAGTACATTCTTCAGTGCGTCCGGTGTGTGCGCGTAGTCGACGATTGCCGATACGCCTTCGGGTGAACGCAAGGTCTCGAAACGGCCTGAAACGGGTTTCAGTGTACTCATCATTCTCAGTACCTCTTCGCCCTCCTTGCCAAGCTCTACTGCCGCGCCATAGATTGCAAGAAGATTGCTTATGTTGAAGCGGCCGGTCAGCATGGTCGAGAATTCACGGTTGTTGAACTCCAGTATCATGCCGTCAAGATGTGTCTCGACAATGCGCGCCTTGTAGTCGCATATTGTGCGGGTTGAGTAACTCTTTACATCGCCGCGGCAGTTCTGTACCATCACCGGCCCATTCTTGTCGTCAAGGTTGGTTATGGCAAAGGCATTGCGTGGAAGATTGTCGAAAAGGCTTTTCTTTGCCTTAAGGTAGTTATCCATAGTCTCGTGGAAGTCCATGTGGTCACGTGTAAGGTTCGTGAATATGGCTCCGGCGAACTCAAGTCCTCCGACACGTTCCTGTGCAAGTGCATGTGAACTTACCTCCATGAATGCATACTCACATCCGGCGTCAACCATCTCCGCAAGCAGTCTGTTCAACGATATCGCGTCGGGTGTGGTGTGTGTTGACGGATATGCCTTGCCGTCAATGTAGTTGCACACTGTCGAGAGCAGGCCACATTTGTGGCCCATTGCACGGAACAGCTCATACAGCAACGTTGCTATGGTTGTCTTGCCGTTTGTGCCGGTAACGCCCACAAGTTTCAGGCTTGTCGAGGGATTACGGTAGAATGTCGTTGCAAGCTTTCCTGTTACAGCCTGTGCGTCAGGTACCACAATGTATGCCACTTCGGGGTTCTGCTTTTCAGGTATGGTCTCGCAGACGATTGCTACTGCGCCTTTCTCTTCGGTCGATGCAATGTATCTGTGTCCATCGGTCTGGGTGCCCTTTACGGCAATGAACATGTCTCCATGCTGTACTATGCGGGAGTCTATGTTTACGCCAAGAACCTCAACTTCCTCTTTGGGAAGTACCAGTCTGCTGTATTGTATGTCTCTTAAAAGGTCACTGAGTCTCATATTTTTCTCTTCTTTTGTTCTTTTCTTATATTAGGGTCGTAGTGTAAGCACAACGGTATCGCCAGGATAGACATTCCTGCCGGGGAGGAGGCTTTGCGCCCTTACTTTTCCATATCCGTTGAGTTTTACACCCACATTCTGTTCCTGTAGCAGATAAACGGCATCCTTTGCTCCCATTCCAACTACGTCGGGGATTCTGTTCTCCGTAGTCTTGATTGGGGTGCAGTTGTATCCATTTTGCTTGTTGTTGCTCACCTTGCTCCATTTTGCACCTTTGGTAAGCATGTTTCCGGAACCGATACCTAATATTGAGAGTATAAAATCGGTGTCGTTCATGTTGCCGTGCTTTATGGTTGGTAAAGCGGGGTTCTCATCTTCTTTGGCTTCGGAGATATCGGTCTTCAGTCTTTTTGCCATAATCTTCTCGGCTATCTCCTTGAAGACAACAGCACCGGTACTTGCTCCACCCAATTTTATTCTTTGGCCTTCGGGGCGGGTGTCCTGTTCCTTCTCGTATATTGTCTGCACGAGCAGAGTGTACTGCGGGTTGTCGGCCGGGAAGAAACCGCAGAAGCTCATCATCTTGCCGAAACCGTCATACTGTCCGTTTCTTGGATTTATGAGGTCAGCTGTTCCTGTCTTGCCGGCAACTTTCATTATCTCGGAACGTGCGCGTTTGCCGGTTCCGTCGTAGAGGCCGTCGAGTCCCTTGCCTTCGACTACATTTATCAACAGTGATGTTACGTCGTCGGCGGTCTTCTTTGAGAAGACACTGGGGTTTATAACCTTTGTCGGGAACTCCTCGACAACCTCTCCATCCTTGAGTATGGCCTTTACAAGGCGCGGTTGCATCTGCTTTCCTCCGTTTGCTATGGTGTTGTAGAACACAAGCATGTTTATTCCGGTCATCTGTACGGCATAGCCGTAGGACATTGAATTGAGGGCCTGTCCGTTCCATAGCTTGTCATCAGGCGTGTTTATGTATGGAGTGGCTTCTCCTTCAATGAGACCGTAGTTCTGCGTGAGCCCGAATCTCTGCAGAGTGTTCGTGTATTCGCGAGGGGTCTTTTCGTAGGCTTTCTTTATGTATTGCACCATTCCTATGTTCGATGAGTATTTCAGCACCTCGGCCATACTGTATTTGCCTGTTTTGTTGTCGCGGTACATCTCGTCCCTCACCAGTTTCTTGTTGAAGTTGTGCACTTTGGAAGGATATGCTATGACAGAGTCGTTCACTGTGACCTTGCCGTCGGCAAGCATTGCTGTGATGGCAACGGTCTTGAATATTGAACCGGGCTCCATCATACGGCAGAATGCGTGGTTCGGTGTCGGGTTGTTCGGGTGCACAGCGGCAGTTTCAAAATACTCTATAGCACCGTTCTTCTTGACATTCTTTACCAGATTGACAATGGCTTTGATGTCGCCGGTCTTGGTCTCCATGAGCATTGCCCAACCGGCTGGAAGCTGTTGCTCTGCCAGAAGTTTCTTAAGGGCATTTTCGCAAATGTCGAGCATCTCAATGTCAATGGTCGTCTGCACGTCCATTCCTGCCACAGGGGCTTTTTTTACCTTTGTTATGCTTTCGCCCTTCTTGTTGCTTTCCTTTCGTCCCAATCCCGGAACACCCTTCAGGTATTTGTCATACTTCTTTTCAAGGCCACTCATCTCCATTGTCTGCTTTCCGTCCTTGACGGTCTCCCTGTAGATGCCGAATGTGCTTTGGCCTACATCGCCGAAGATGCTCTTACGGTCGGTCTTTACACGGTTGACAACTGTTTTCTTTTGAGATTTCTCTACAAAGTCGGCATCCTTCTCAAAGAAGAGTCCGCTGTATTTCTTTCCCAGGCTGAAGATGGGCAATCTCATGAGACGGTTGTACTGGGTATACGAAATCTTTCCGTTGTAGAGTCTGAAATAGCGTTCTTTTTTGTCGAAAGCTTTTGTCAGTCGGTTTTTGAAACTCTCGGTGCTCTCTCCGGGGAAAATCTGGTTGAGCCCCTCGCACACCTTGTTCATGTCGGCCCTCCAGAGACTGTCTCTCTTTGCGTTCACCTCTTTGGCCTTTTCAGGATTGTCACTGTTGGTGTACACAAAGTCAATTCTTAATCTGTAATATGGAAGGCTACTTACAATCACGTTGCCTTTGTCGTCAAGGAATCTTCCCCTCTCGGGTTGCAGTACAATGTTGTCCTGTATGTATCTTGCCTTGATTTTGGTCCAGACTTCCCTGTCCTTGAACATGGTGGACACAGTATTGCCCACGATAACCAATGCCATGGTTACGAAAGCAAACACCACCAGGATGTAGAAGCGGAATAATGAGTCTGAACGGAATTTGAACATGTCGGCTATTTCTTGATTGAGTACATTGGTTTCTTTGTTGTTTCGAGTCTGCTGTCTCGGCTTTTGAGAATCTTCTCAAGTTCAGTCTGCCTGCTTCTTGATGCAAACTCACTCTTCAGTGTAAGCAGGTTGTTCTTGAGTGTGTCTCTCTTTTTTGTCAGATATTCAATCTGCTTCATCTCGCGTTCATATTCGTAGCGGTTGCTTACATATATGAATGAGTAGAAGACGATGAGTGCAATCAGTGAGATGTTGCGGCGTACCAAATCGTTGGTAAACAGTTTGCCACCCATTATGGTGTTGATGATGCCGCCCCTTTTTTTCTTCTTTTTTTTCTTCTTATTTTTTGTTTCCGTTGTTACGGATATCTCTTTTACTTCTCCGTCGTCCATATTATACCTCCTCTCTTTTAATTGCTATGCGCAACTTGGCGCTGCGTGAACGGGGGTTTGATTCCAACTCGTCCTGACTGGGTACAATGACCTTCTTTGTTTCAAAAGGAGAATTTACCCTGCCGAAGAAATCCTTCTCTACAACACCTTCGAAGTTACCACTCTTCATGAAGTTCTTTACTATGCGGTCTTCAATCGAATGGTAGGTTATTACAACGAGTCTGCCGCCTGGCTTAAGAAGGTCCTTGGCGCTGACAAGCATCTCCTGAAGGGCTTCAACCTCTTTGTTAATCTCAATGCGCAGAGCCTGGAATACCTTTGCCATCTCCTTTTTCTCGCGCTGCGGAGGGCAGAAAGGCTTGGCGATTTCAATGAGGTCGTTCACGCGCCTTATCGGTTTTTCGGTTCTTGTCTTGACTATTCTTGCAGCAAGTTTGCGTGCGCAGTTCAACTCGCCGTACAGCTTGAAGATTCTTGCCAGTTCCTCTTCAGTGGCTTTGTTGAGCAGGTCGGCCGCAGTCTCTCCTCCGCGTTTGTTCATGCGCATGTCAAGGTCGGCATCGAAACGGAACGAGAATCCACGTGTCTCATCATCAAAGTGGTGTCCCGAAACACCAAGGTCGGCAAGTATTGCGTCAACTCCGCTTACATCGTGATAGCGCATGAAGTTGTAGATGAATCTGAAGTTTCCGCGCACGAAGGTGAAGCGCTTGTCGTCGGGCGCATTCTGCTCGGCATCGGCATCCTGATCAAAACTGTACAGGCGTCCGTTGCTGTCCATGCGGCTCAGTATCTCGCGCGAGTGTCCGCCGCCACCAAAAGTGACGTCAATACATGTGTTGCCGGGAGCTATTTCCATTCCGTCTACACTCTCTTTCAGCAACACCGGTGTGTGGTATACCTCCATGTTACTCATTTCCGGATGGTTTTTCGGTGGTCATTATCTTTTCAAGTTCGAATCCGAACTCTTTTGGTGCCATGAATGGCTGTTCACGTTTTTCTTTGGCCCATATCTCTATGGTGTCATCCATGCCAATGAAGCACACTTCCTGTTTTATGGCTGCCATGCCCAGATATCTCCTGGGTAACAGTATGCGGCCGTTGCTGTCTATGGAGAGCTCCTCAACGTCGGCAACAAACTGTCGGAATATCATCTGGTGTCTTGCATTCCACTTGTCAAGTCGGCTTCTAAGCTGGTTGAGCTGCTGGTTCCAGCTCTCTTCGGGGTAGATGACAAGACAGTCCTGATATACGTCCTTGCGCAGCATTACCTTTTCGCAGCCACTCTGCTGAAGGATACGGCGGAAACATGCAGGCAGGAAAACCCTTCCCTTGCTGTCTGTTTTTGCCTCTATGTTGCCGATGAAACGCATATTCTATCTCTATTTTATATAATCTGTTCCAAAATTACACAATTCCCCACAATTCCCCACAATATACTTCCAATTATTTTCAATAAAGTTTTCAACACCCTGTTGATATTGCATTTGGTGTCTATTTTGCTGAGAATAAATATCTTGTTGCTGTGGTTTGCAGTGTGGGGCAATGTGGCTTTATGTAATGGAAGGTGATATGATATTGTCTTGTGCCGAAAAATTGTTATGTTTACAAAAAAATCAGATGGTATGAGAAAGAATAGGGTATTGGGGATGCTTGCTATGGCTGTCATTCCGTTTTTGTGTACAACATCTCTCCTTGCACAGAAATTTCCAGCCAGAGGGTATTCTGGCATTACAGAGGAGAGGGCGCGCAACATTGTGGGCTTCCTTGCAAGTGACCTGCTCGAAGGACGCGAGGCCGGAACCCGTGGCGGTACTCTTGCTGCAGAATATATTGTTTCAATGTTCAGGGAATGGGGGATAGAGCCATTGGGCGAAAACTATTTCCAGCCGTTTCTTGCAGTCAAGAATGAGAACAATTGGCTTACTGAAGCCGATTTGGATTTGTCGGCGTTACTTGAGAAAGGCTGCGAGAATCGCACACTCAGGAACGTTCTGGCTGTGATACCGGGAACAGGGGAAGGTATGGTAGTTGTAGGTGCGCATTATGACCACATAGGCATTGACACGACACTTGAGGGTGATAGTTGCTATAACGGTGCCGATGACAATGCTTCAGGAGTGGCTGCTGTGTTGCAGATAGCGAGGGCTGTAAAAGTGTCGGGCAAACAGCCGCGCCGTACAATAATTTTTGCTCTATGGGATGGCGAAGAGAAAGGGCTGCTCGGTTCGCGCTATTTTGTCAAGAATTGTGCCTTTTTATCGGAGATTTCTGCTTACATGAACTTCGATATGGTAGGGCGTGGTCCGGAGAATAACCCCAGGCACATGAGTTATCTTTATACTGCCTCTAACCCGGCTTTCGGGGAGTGGTTGCGTGAGGATGTAGACAGGCATGGATTCTGCTTTGATGCAAGGTATTCTCCATCGGAGAATCTTGTCGGCGGCAGTGACAACTCCCCTTTTGCGAGAAAGCAGATACCTGTTGTGTGGTACCACACCGAGGGACATCCCGATTTTCATCGTGTGACAGACAGTGCCGACAAGGTTGATTATCCAAAACTTACCGACATTATCCGTGCAGCGGCTCTTTGTGTGTGGCGCCTGGCCAATGTGCGCGATTATTGATGTCACTTCTCGTCGGCAACACCTTTAGGCAGGTAAGTGCCGAGCAGTATGCATCCTATTATTGCCGATATGAGTGAGCCGCACAGAATGCCCACTTTAGCCTCGTTGAGGAGTGGGGCGCCGTTCTCAAGTGATGCGTATGACAGGTCGGCGATGAATATCGACACTGTGAGTCCAATGCCGCAGAGCATGCATACCGATGCGAACGATTTCCAGTTGCTGCCCTCGGGCAGTTCCACAATCCTGCACTTAATGGCAGCCCACGAGAATGTGAATACCCCGATGAACTTGCCGAGCACCAGGCCTGTCATTACCGATAGGCTCACGCCGCCTACTACATCACCGATGCTCATTGCCGAGAAGTCTATTCCCACGTTCGAGAATGCGAACAACGGTATTACAATGTAGCCGATAATCTTGTACAGGTTGTCCTCCAGTTCCTGCAGCGGGCTTATCAGCTGGTCGGCAGCCGATTCAATACTCTTGAACTTGTGTATGTCGTTGTGCGTAAGAATCATTGTATGGTGCTTGCCGGTAACCTGTGTTACGGGGAATGTGTTGATGTTCTCTCGTATGCGTTCAATGTAGTATGCCGAGCCCTTGCGCTGTGACGCCGGAATGAAGAATGCAACGATTACACCGGCTATGGTAGCATGGATTCCCGAATTAAGCATGGCATACCACAATACAATACCCACGGCCAGGTAGTATCCCTTTTTCATTATCCTGAAATTGTTTCCGATAGCCAGCAGTACTACGCAAAGGGCTGCAATGAGCACATATGTCCATTCAAGACTCTGTGAATAGAACATTGCAATAACCAATATGCCGCCAAGGTCGTCGGCAACGGCAAGGGCTGCAAGGAACATCTTCAGGCCAATGGGTACGCGTGTCTTGAATATTGAAAGCACACCCAGCGAGAATGCGATGTCTGTTGCCATTGGGATTGCGACACCGCGTATCATGTCAGGGTTATTGTCGCTTGTGAGCCAGAAGAAGAGTACGGGGATAATCATACCGCCGCATGCTCCTATTATCGGCAGAAGCGCTTTTTGCCATGTGGAGAGTTCTCCAACAAGAATCTCGCGTTTGATTTCAAGTCCTACCGACAGGAAGAACATTGCCATGAGGAAGTCATTGATGACATTCAGCAGTGTCATTGCATGTCCGTTGTGGCTGAAGAAGTTGAATCCTCCGATAGACAGCGTTACCTTCTGTTGCCAGAATGCGAAATATTCATCCTTGAGTGGCGAGTTGGCTACAATCAGTGCCAATATGGTAAAGGTGATAAGCACAGCACTGGTGCTGACATATCGCTTTATCATGCTAAGAAAACTGTAATTCTGTTTCATCTCTATTTTATGTTTGGCGTGCAAAATTACAACCTTTTTTTTCGTCGGAGTATCAGGTCTTAGTGTTTAAAGTGAACTTATCTATCGGTTTTATCAATAGAAAGGTTTCAAAGTGGGCTCAAACAGGCAACCATAAGGTGTCATGTGTTGGATATACATACAAGAGGAGCAAGACCTTGCTCCTCTTGTATGTATATCATTGTTTGTTCAGTTTGCCGTTGGGCTATTCCTCGGGCATGAACATGGGATCCCATGCGGGGAGCATGGTCGGTTTCTCATCCAGTACCTTGAGAATGTTTTCCGGGATGTATTTCTTGTCGACAACAAGGCGGAACATGTATTCGTTGAACCACTCGTCGGTCATGATGAGTGTGCCGTGGAAACCGGAATTTGCACCCCAACTGTTCTCTACCTGCCATTTTACGGGGTTGCCATCCTTGTCAAGGTCGACGGCCTTCAGTGTCATGGCATGTGATGAACAGCTGTCGAATGTCATCACTCTCTCGCGTTTGTCCATGCCGAACTCAATGCCGAACAGCTCGCCGTAGTTGTAGTTGGCAATGTCGAGTGTGCCGCGCTTCGAGTCGAGGAACTTGCCCACGTCGCAAGAGAAATACATCATTGTGCTGTCCTTGATGGATGCAATCGCCATCTTCTTGATTTCTTCAATAGGCAGGTTGATGTAGAGCCAGTTGTGTCCGTCGTAGAGGTGGCGGTCATACTCGATTTCGTAACTCTTCCAATAGGGACGGCTCGGGTCGTTCATGAACATTACATAATCGTCCTGCATGTTGATGTTCAGGAATTTTTCGTAGAAACTCTTTGGAGTGTACTTCTGTGGCTCCTCGCGGTATTTGCCGTTCGCGTCCTTCGGAGCCCATGTGAACTCTGTAGGTGGAACGCCGTATACCTGGGCAAGCATTCTGTACACAACCTTCAGCTGCTCTTTCTTCATCTTCAGGAGCTCTTTCTCCTTTGTGCCCTTTGCGTGTGCATCGCGCAGGTCAAGACCGAATTCGCGCAGTTTTGTTGTAAGCAGTGCCGAGAATGCGCTTGTATTGTCGCTTGTGTAGCTCTCCTTCATCACTCCCTTGGGTACGATACCGTATTTTGCAATGTTGTCGGCCACGCCGGTGAATGTACCGCCATCACTCAGCGGGTGCTTGAACAGCCACTCTACAGTGCGGTCATCGTATGGCTTCTTGCGTGTGTCTATTACTCCCTGAAGGAATAGGTTCGATTTCTCCAGCTGGTCGTAGAAGAAGTTGTATATCTGTGAGAACTCGAAAGCGCCGAGGTTCTCGCTTGCAATCATCTTGGCGCGCAACACGTTCATGCCGGTAAAGAGCCAGCAACGGCCCGATGACTTTTGGTCGGTGATACCCTTTGAATTCACGCTGTGGCTGAAGTAGGTGTCCAGTTCGTTGAGATTCTCCTGGTTTACCGAGAGGACTTTTACCGAGTTTGCCAACATGATGTTCTGCAGAGCCTTCTCCGAGGTCGTAGGCTTGTAGCTCTCCTTCAGTTCCTGAAGCATTCCTGCATCAATGCCTCCTTTGTTCTCCTGTGCTGTAGCACCGGCCGCCAGCATCATGGCCGCAGCAATACAGCCGAATAGTTTAGTCTTGTTCATATTCTGTTCTATTTTATATTCTATTGGCGAAGATAGTGATAATTAATGTAAAGACAAAACGTGGATGACCCATTTGCTTTTGGGCCACCCACGTTTTTATCGGTTTTTACAGAGATAATTATCTTCTGATGAAGTTGAAGTTCTTGAAGTATACCTTCTGTTCCTCGCCACTCTTGTTGGTGATGCGCAGCTTGGTCGCTGTCATGCCGCCGAGCTCGTTGCCTGTGTGGATAACAGGGTCGTTGTCGTTGTAGTGCAACAGAGAAACCTCTTTCCATGCACCGTTTACGAACAGTTCAAGCTTGAAGTGTTTAGCAACACCGTTCACGCCAAAGTTGAAGTCCATGCCCTGGAATGTAACTGGTGTCTCACTCTCAATCATGAGCTCGCCGCCTGCCTGCCAGTTGATAACCTCGAGTGCCGATGCAATCTCCACTCTGTCGCCGTTGAGCTTCACTGGGAGCAGTGCAAGCTGTGTCACTGTTGATGTGAGTTTGAATGGGTTGTACTCAGCGTTCTTGTCAAGGTCTGTGCCGTGTACAGTGTTGTACTCCTCGGTAGCCTGTGCAAAGATTTTGTTGAGTGTAGGCAACATTACCTTTGTACCAATCTTTGTACCAATCTGGTATGGGTGACGCATTGCCTTGTTGTTCTCTAGGTCGAACATCTGCTTCTGCAATGAACGTGCCTGTTTGTAGAGGTTCTCGAAGTTGATGAGCTTGCTTGTAGATGCACTGTTGTCCTTCATGCTTGAGAACATCTTCATTGTACAGACTGCTCTACCATAGGCTGCAAGGTTCTTACCCTGGATAATCCAAGGACGGAGTTCATGTAACAGCTGTGGGTTGCTATTGTCATTGAGCAGGATGTCGCAGGCAGTCTCCAGTTCGCAACATGCAACGTTGAGCATTGCTACGCCCATGAAGTCACCCTTCTCAACTGCGGCAACAATCTCCTTGAGCTCATCGCCCTCTTCGCGACGGAACCCGTGACCGTTGGGGCCAAGATCCTTGTTGTAGAGTGCGAATGTGCGCAATGCCTCGTGGCTGCTTGGAAGGATATCCTTGAGGCTCTTCTCCCAGTTGCTCTGGTAGTCATACTCCTCCATGTTCCAGCAGTAGTCCGCAATACCGTAGAGTGAAATCTTTGAAGTCTCGGCATACTCCATCGGGTTGCTTACGAAGCCCGACACGTCTGTAGCGATGTCAAGGCCGTTGCCGTATGCAGGGCCCATGAGGATATGGTCGCGTACGAAGTCGTTTACAGGGAAGTTGAGCCAAATGTAGCCCTTGCGTTCGATACGTTCGTTAATCCACTCCATTGTAGGTTTGTCGATGCAGGCAACCACGGAGTTTCCTGTCCACATCACCTCGATACCCTTGTTCAGGTTGCTGCCGAGTGTGCGCAAGTAACCGCCCTGCTCGTTTGCCCAGCCCTTGTTGTACTCGGTAGGGCAGAGGATAAGAGGAGCAACGTCCTTCTTTACCTGTACAAAGTTATCGTCGATGTAGTTGAGCAGCGCAGCCTGCTTGTCGGCCTTTGCACCCTCGCCCCAGATGTCGTCGAAGAACACTGCGAATGAACGTACGCCCAGCTGGTACATTACCTCGAGCTTTGCCATGAGGTAGTCACGGTCTTGGTCGTTCCACTTGATGTCAACGCCCGGGTGGATAGCCCAGTAGAAGTTCACACCGTTTGCCTTTGCCACATTCACAAGCTCGGCAATGCGGTTTGCCTCTATCTCAGGGTATGGCTCGCGCCATTTGTCACGGTGCCAGGGGTCATCCTTAGGACCGTAGATATATACGTTCATCTTGTTGCGACCGTAGAACTCGAGCTGGCTCTTGCGTGCCTCGTGGTTCCATGGTGTTCCGTAGAAACCCTCTACAGTACCACGGAATGGTACATCGGGCCAGTCGGTGATTGTGCAGGCCTCGAGCTTGCCCTCATTCATCATGCCAAGGAGGGTCTGTACACCGTAGAAGAGACCTTTCTCGTCGTTACCGGCAATTACAACCTCCTTTTCGGTTACCTTCATGAAGTAGCCCTCGATCTTAGCAGGGATGCTCTTCTTGTACTTGCTTACCTTGCCTTCGCCGCGTACACCGAGTGTTACCTTGAAGTCGGCTTTCTTTACAGCCTCGGGCGATGCTGTCATCAGTGCATCGTAGATGTAGCCCGAAAGATGTTTCTTGTCGGCATTGATTGTCCACTGTGCAGGAGCCTTGAAAATGGCTGCCTGGGCCGCAACTTCCTGTGGAACGGGGTTTACAAGGCTCACCTGTGCGGTGGCACCCATTCCGGCCATGAGCATAAGGCCTAATGTTAAGATTTTCTTGTTCATATTATATGGTTTAAAATTATTGCTTAGAAGTTATACTTGAGCATCAGGCATATACGCTCGTTGGTAACTTTGTGTGTGTCGCTCATCTTATAGCGGCTGTCTGCCTTGCCGTATGCCACGGTTGTGCTGTTCCACTCGAGGCCGACAGACATCGCGTTGTGTGTGTAAAGGATGCTCAGTGCATCTCTCCACATACTGTCCATATTCTTTTCGCCACGCATGTATACAGGACCTACGATATCGTCATTGCAGCCGAGGTTCTTTGTGTATCCCACGAACCAGCACCATGTAAGGTAGCCCTTCTTTAGCTGCTGCTTGTTGGTGATGTCAATCCAGCCGTTCAAACTGTTGAGTGTGCCGTACTCCTGTTCGCCGTTATCCTTTATCTTAGTTACACCGTAACCGCTTATCATGCTCAAGTGGGCAGCGTTCTGTGCATATGTGAAACGTCCCTTGACGCCCCAGTCACCCTTCTTGTACGAAGCGAATACTGTAGGGCTGATGCTTACTACAGGATCCTCATAGCACTTGTACGTGTATGTCGGATTACCATTGCTGTCTTTCCCGTTCGGAACGTCTGTAGGGTTGACCGGTGTGCCCATTGTGTAGCTCTGGCGTGGTTTGAGTGTGAGGAGGTCAACTCCTGCTCCCATCATGAAACCGCCGTTCTTGTACATCGCCTGGAAATAGAGTTCGGGTACCGCAGCATTACGTGCGTAGTTGAACGAAGCTCCGTCGGGGCCGTACGATGTGTACTGGAACTGGTAGAGTGCAGTAGCAGTGAGTGTGAAGTTCTTGTTCTTGTAGTCATATCTCACCTGCGGAGAGCGGCTGAACGGCGTGAACGGCGCGCCGGTCTCGAGCGAGAACACGTCGGGCATCATGTCGCCCATCATCGGGTGCCATGCCTGTCCTGCGAGTACCGAGTTCTTCTCCCAGTCCATCTTTGCATATGCCTGGCGTATGCGCAGTACGGTGTTGCTTGTACCGAATCCTGCAAAGTCGGCCTCAATCTTTGCCGATGTCTTTGAACCGAGGAACTCGGGGCCTGTGATGTTCACTCCCAAACGTGTGGTGATGCTAAGGAGCATCATATTGGGCTGCTCGTTGATGTCTTTGCCGTTGGGGTCAATGAACTTGTCCTTTGGCATGTAGTAGAACTGTTCGCTGTTCGATGTAAGGCTCTCGCGTGTGTCGAAACATGCGTAGTTGCGTATGAAACCGTAGAGCTTTACACTGGGTTTTTCCTGTGCCTTGGCACCACCGAAGAACATCGCCATCAGTGCTGCAACAAATAGTGTCTTTTTCATATGTGTGATAGTTTTATATTATCCGAAATAACCTGTTCTGCCGACCATTATGATGAGTGCATATCCGAGAACCAGTGAAATGACTCCCACAAGGATGCCTGTCGTGAACATCTGTTTTGTCTTTATAAGGCCTGTAGAGTAAGCGATTGCATTAGGCGGTGTGCTTATTGGCAGTGACATGGCGAATGATGCTGCCATGGCAACGCCTATAATCATCGTGCCTATTCCGCCATACTCTCCAAGCGAATCTTCAATACCTTTGCCCACTGCTACCATGATAGGCACCATAAGCGCCGTTGCTGCAGAGTTGGAGATGAACTGCGAGAGCAACCAGCAGATGAGTCCGCCGCCTACCAGTATCGCTATTACCGGCCAGCCGTCAAATGGAATTGCCTGTACAAGGTTGTCGGCAAGTCCGGTCTTCGACATTCCTTCTCCAAGCGCAAAACCGCCGGCCACCATCCACAGGCATGCCCAGTCGATCTCCTTAAGGTCGCTTGACTTTATTATGCGTGTTATGGCAAACACTCCAATGGGGAACAGTGCTACAACGTATGAGTTTATGCCTGTCACCTTCTCGAACATCCACAAAAGGATTGTCACGGTAAGCGTGCCGTAGATGACATAAGTCCTCCAGCCCTTTCTGGCTCCGCCTACAATGCACATGTTCACTTTCTCTGCGGTAAACGGATACTTTATGCGCAACAGAATCCATGAGATTATGAGTACTGCGAGCATGAGCGGTGTCATCAGCAGCGTCCATTCTCCGAAGTCCACGTTCAGTCCGAGTTCACCGTTGATATACTGCAGTGCAATGCCGTTAGGCGGCGTGCCGATAGGTGTTGCAAGTCCGCCTACGTTGGCACCGATGGGGATTGCGAGTGCAAGAGCAGCCGTGCCCTTTTCAGTGGACGGCAACTGGCGCAGTACAGGTGCAAGGAATGTGAGCATCATGGCTGCAGTGGCCGTGTTGCTCACGAACATCGAGAAGATTGCTGTCACGAGCATGAAACCGAAAAGTACCACGCTAGGCCTTGAACCGAACGGCTTGAGCATTACGCGTGCCATGCTCACGTCGACACCGCTCTTTGATGCTACCAGTGCAAGGATGAATCCTCCCAGGAAGAGCATTACCGTGGGGTTGGCGAACGTGTTCATGAGTGTCTTGTAGCTCAACAGCCTGCAAGGGGCGTTTACGGTACACTTCTTTATCTCAATCTCTTTTGCTATCTCTTTGCCCTTGCTCTGGTACATGACATCCTCGGCATCCTTCAGCTTGCGGTAGTCGCCGAAAAGGCACTGGGTAGCAAGTGAGTCCTGCATGACGTATGCCTTCTGTTTCGGGAATGCCTCTTCCATTATGGCTCCCATTTTCATGGCCTCCTCCTTTGCCTCCTCAGTGGCGTCGCCGGTGTATACTACAAGGCGGTAACCGTCAACCTGAGGCATGTTTTTGTCTATGTCCTTAATGAGAGGGTTTATTGAACTGTCCGAAACGGTGAACAGCATTATCACTATGATGAGCAACGATGTTGTCCATGCCGGTACTGCCTCCACTATCCACATGCAGGCAGCCCAGATGAATATCGCAATTACGCGTTGCTGTATCGGGTCGAGTCCGGGGATGCATAACAACTCTGTAGGCAACATTGCAATTATCAGCGCTACGAGGGAGATGAGGCCTACTTTGATGTAACGGTTGTAATGGCGTATCAGACGCCAAACCTTGCCTAAGATACTTTGCTGCTCCATAATTCTGAAATATATTTCCCCAATTTATTTTATATGGTGCTAATTTACTCTAAACAATCCAAAGAATCAAAAAAAGTCTGCTTAATTTGCGTGCTGTCGTGACATAAACATACTTTGTTTTTGTTGTTCCTCATGGACATGCTCTTTCTTGGGCATCAAAGGGCGTGCTTTATGTGCAATTCTAACAACAATAGAGTATTATGGCAACAGTTAATTTGACAAAAGGGCAGTTCATGAAGAGGATTGCCGATTATGAGAAGAATCCGGGTGAATTCAAGTTCCTCGGCGACAAACCTGCACTTATAGATTTCTATGCAGGCTGGTGTGCTCCTTGCAAGATGTTTGCACCGGTATTCGAGGAGGTATCGGCAGAGTATACCGGCAGAGTCGATTTTTATAAAGTCGATGTTGAACAGGAGGAGAAGCTTGCATCACTCTTTAGTGTACGTTCCATACCTACACTTGTGTTCATCCCTTTGAATGGGCCCATAAGGATTACTCAAGGTGCGGTGGGGAAACCCCAGTTGAGGGAGGAGATAGAGGGGCTCCTGTTTAAACAGTAATCTGTCATTTTCTGTTATGGTTGACTCTTTATGACAAAAATGCGGGTGCACCAATAAAGGAGCACCCGCAAATTCTATCTTTGTCCATCCGGTATCATTTGTCGTGGATTATGGTTTTCAGCATATCCAAGAACTTGTTGACATCATATTCTGCTCCCAACACTTCGCCCTCTTTGAAGCCGTTTGCTGACAGAATCATGTATGTGGGATAAATGAACACATTGTATTTTTTTGCAATCTCTGTTCCGGTTCCATTGTCTTCGCCGTCAACCGTTATTGGAATGAAATGCTTGTTTATGTATTCACAGCATTCGGGCTTTGGGAATACTGTCTTTTCCATTTTTTTGCAAGGTCCACAGGTATTGGTGTGGAAATTTACAAAAACCATTTTGTCCTCGGCCTTGGCTTTCTCCATGGCTCTTTCAAGAGTCAGGTCCTGGAATTCCAATCCTTTCTTCTTGGCTGCCAGTATATCAGCCTTTGTGTTGACAGCCGCCTCAAATGCGTCCATTGCGCTTTTTATAGCCTCGTTGTGTGCAACCTCTCCTTCTTTAGTAAGTGAGTTCTTGAATGTATTGATTTTCTCGGCATAATCCCTCTCGAAATACATCTTGTCCTTGTAGCATTTTTCCGATATGAAGAACAGGTCATATACAGTCTCAGCTGCATTTATCTGGTTGGTGTAACCGTTGATCATAGAGACCAGTTTTTCTGTAATGTTTTCAGAAGCTGCCGCCTGGAGAGAGTCTGTTGCTGATATATTCCTGTTGACAACGGAGCAGCCGGTCATGGTCAATACCGCAAAGGAGATTAGCAAGAACTTTTTCATAATAAGTGTCGGTCTACATTCATTGTGTATGTGAATAGTACTTTAAGCAAAAGTACCGATGAAGCAAATATAACTACTTTTGATTATATATGGAGTTTTTCATCAAATATTTGTAAAACGGATTTCATCAATGTCTATGCCGAACCTTCATTTCCATACGTTCCAGTCGTATACGCTTTCTGCCTTATTCTCGACTTCGTCGGGCAGTCTGTGGAAGAAGTCCAGTCCAGTGAGTTCCTCAATCTCGTCAATGCTCCTTGCATAGGTCTTTAGCTTCTTCTTGCCTGCAATATTCTCGCACCAGAAACCTATGCCTTTGTACCCGTTGTCGTTTATCAGCAGCACCTTGTAGAAAGCATCTGGTATCACGACCTTATTCTTGCCGATTGTACCCTTGCCCTTTGGGGTCTTGAATACAGGGCCGGTGACGACAAGTACGTTGCCATATCTGTTGGCAACGTCGCGTGTCAGTTCTTCAATAGATTTCCACACTCCACGGTTCAGGTTGTTGTTCTGTGGCGCGATATTAGACAGGAAGAAACTCTCCTTCATGGCTTGCTCACTCCATTTCATGTCTGCCGCCGGAGCAAGGTGCCCTCTGTCCCAGCCGCTACGCTTGTAGTCATCATCGGTTGCCTGTATGCCCTTGACTTTCGGGTCGGGGATAAAATCACCGTTGCGCGGTTCTTCACCTTTTACCTCTGCTGCAGTCAGTTCATATGCAACCCAGTTGGGCCCCCTGAACTTCTTGTTGTATGACACTGTGTACCCGATGTGCTCAATTACCTGGCTCTCTGTTGTCCTGGTGAATTCTGGTATGGCAAGTTCAAGGTTTATATCGGCTTTGCTTTCCGGCGCCCTGTTGTTGACAGCGAAGTAGCCGGCAACCAGTGCCAGTACCAGAAACAGTGTTGTACCTAAAAACTTCTTTATACTGCTCTTCTTTTTCTTGCGTTTTGCCATTCTCCTTTTGCTTTCTGCGTGTAACGTCTAAAGGCCGGATGCTCCTTATGCCTTCTTGAGTTTGCCGTTCTTGAGTACTACCTTGTAGCTCTTGCCTTTCTTTGTGCCGAATGACAATGTGCTGCCTGCATAACGAAGGTTGCACTTCTCTCCGTTTTTCGAGGTTATTATTGCCTCAACCAGCTTGCCTTCCTTCCATGTTATTGCAACATCGAAGCCGCCCTTTGCACATATGCCGTTTATCGAGCCCTCTTCCCAGGCATCGGGCAATGCCGGCAACAGGTGGATGAATCCCATGTGGCTCTGCATGAGCATCTCGGTGATTCCGGCAGTGCCGCCGAAGTTGCCGTCAATCTGGAATGGTGCATGGGTGTCCCAAAGGTTGTCGAGTGTGCCGTTCTTCAGTAGGTTGCCGAAAAGGGTGTATGCGTGGTTGCCGTCGTGCAGGCGTGCCCACTGGTTCAGTTTCCAGCCCATGCTCCAGCCGGTAGCGCCGTCACCACGGTGAACGAGCACTACCTTTGATGCCTCGGCAAGTTCAGGCGTTGTTACCGGTGAAATGGTGTGTCCCGGATGCAGGCCGAACAGGTGGTTTACATGGCGGTGCTGGTCCTTGGGGTCATCGATATCCTTGCTCCACTCCATGAGCTGGCCGTAGCGTCCAATCTTGTATGGCGCCAGTTTTGCAAGCACCTCTTTCCACTCCTTGCGCAGTTGCGCATCAACGCCAAGCACTTCACTTGCGGCTATGGCATCGAGCAGAATCTCGCGCACTACGCCATGGACGAATGTGGCACCCTGGTCAATGGGACCATGCTCTGGTGATGTCGAAGGTGCTGCAGTGTATGTGCCGTCGGGCTTTTTCCACAGATAGTCAACGGCAAATATCGCGCTGTTCTTTATGATGTCATAACCGGTCTCCTTGAGGAATTTCCTGTCGCGCGTGTAGTCGTAGTAGTCCCATACGTGTGTCGCCAACCAAGGTCCTGCCATGGGGTTGAAGTTCCATGACATGTCCTGGCTGATGAGTGGTGCCGTGAAACCGAAGATGTTGCTTGATATGCTTGCAGTCCAGCCTCTTGCGCCGAAATATGACTTTGCTGTTACAGCACCTGGCTTGGTGAGTGTGCGTATGAAGTCAATGAGAGGCAGCACGCATTCGTCGAGGTTTGTCGCGCATGCAGGCCAGTAGTTCATCTGCAGGTTGATGTTGTTGTGGTAGTCGACACGCCATGGACCGTCGACATTGTTGTGCCATATACCCTGAAGGTTTGCCGGCATGTTGCCTGGGCGGGAACTTGAGATGAGCAGGTAGCGGCCAAACTGGAAATAGAGTTTCTCAAGGCCGAAGTCTGGCTTGCCTGTGCGGTAGCTCTTGAGACGTTCCGGGGTTGGCAGGTTGTTCACGCCCGGAAACTCAAGTGTCATGGGGGCGTTGGGGTTAATGTCAAGCTGTACGCGGTTGAAGAGTGCCGAGTAGTCGGCATAGTGCTCTTTGAACAGCTCGTCATATCCTTTAGCTACGGCTTCCTTTATCCACTTCTTTGTTGTCTCTTCCGGGTTTACACCTACGTATGCCTTAGGGTCGCTGAAGTCGGGGTCGAAGTTGATTTTGTAATCGGTATCGGCGGTAACGTAGAAGCATACCTCATCGGCACCTTCAATTCTTATAGCGTTTTCTTCAAGGATATACTGTCCGCCCTTTGCTTCAGCCTTGATGCGAACGGTGTATTCCATGCCGTTGTTGTCAAGCTTTGCTTTCCATAGAAGCTGGTCGTAGCTTGCGTGTATCAATGTGCCCTCAGAAACAGGATTCGGAGCATAACTGAATCTGAGGTTCTGCATTCCTGGCTTGCTTGCACTGTACTTCATGACCAGTACATTGGCCGGGTAGGATACGAAACATTTGCGTTCAAAATCAACACCGTTCCTGTTGTATTGTACAACGGCAAGGGCCGAATCGAGTGAGAGAGCACGCTTGTAGTCGCCCAGTCCAATAAGGTTGTGTCCTGTTTCGATATAGATTTCACCCATTGTGGTGAAATTACCGAAACGGAAAGGCTTCTCTCCGTAGTATTCGTATGATGCGGTGCTGTTGAAGTTTTCGCGAGTAAGCTTTGCCGCCTTCTCATCATCACCGTCAAGGAATGCCTGTCGTATGTCGTCGAGCAGGTGGGCCGACTGTTTGTTCACATCCCAGTAGTATTCTGCTCCCTTTTCGGTGTTTGGACCGCCACGCCATAATGTCTTCTCGTTCAAAGTTATGCGTTCTGCCTCCAATGAACCGAGGATGTTGGCGCCAATGCTGCCGTTGCCGATAGGCAATGACTGCGACTCCCACTCCTTGTCGGCATTGTAGTTGGCGTCTCCTGCCCACTCGGGCTTGTCACGTCCCACCCACTTGTCGGGGCGTCCGCCGTACCATATACTGCGTCCGTTGAGTGTGGTCGGTTTGTCGAACCATACCGACAGACCCTGTGTGTAGTCACTCTGCGCCTGCAATCCAAGCGCGCAAAACAATAATGCGATTAGCGTGTTTCTCCTTTTCATATCAGGTTGTTTTGTTGTCTTTGTTGTTTATATGCTGTATGAGCCTGGCTACATGTTGCCTGAAACTCTGGTTATAGTCTCTTTCAATCCCGGCCAGCTCGGTGAGCCTGCGTATTGTGCCCTGCACGTCATCGACGCGTTTGAGTGCGCCGCTCCCGTCGGGGGCAATGCTGTAAATCTCAATCTCTTTGCTGCCCAGTTCAATGAAGTATCCTCCGGCAATGGCTGTCCTTTTGACTGTTGCCATAGGCTATACAAAGAACATTATTACAAGTTGTATTATTACCACTCTCAGGAACATGCACACCGGGTACACAGTCGCGTATGCCACCGACGGGTTATCGCCATCGATTGTCTCATTGGCATAGTTCAGTGCCATGGGGTTCGCCATGGAACCGCACAGCACGCCTGCCACCGAACCGAAATCGAGTTTCATGCATCTCATGGATATTATTCCCATTATGAGCACGGGGAGGAATGTTATAATAACTCCCAAAGCCAGCCACAGCACACCCTCGGGGCGCATTACGGTGGCAAAGAAATGCTTTCCTGCATCAAGTCCCAGACAGGCCAGGTATAGGTTCAGTCCAAGTGCACGCAGCATCATGTTCGCACTCTGCGTGGTGTATGTGACCATGTGCAGGCGTGGACCGAAAGTGCCTATGAGTATTCCTACGATAATGGGGCCGCCTGCAAGTCCAAGTTTTACAGGCAGTGATATTCCAGGGATTGCCAATGGGATGGAACCGACCATCAGGCCAAGAATCATTCCAATGAATACCGAAACCAGATTAGGTTCGTTGAGGCTTTTCACCGCATTGCCAAGGATGCTTTCAACGCGCTTGATGTCGGCTGCCTCGCCGACTACCGTAAGGCGGTCGCCGAGCTGCAGCACCAGGTCGGGGGTTGCCAGCAACTGCACTCCCGAACGGTATACGCGGCTGATGTTTATTCCGTAGTTGTTCCTCAGCCTTAGTGAGGCAAGCTTCTTTCCGTTTATTTCGGGTCGGGTAACGAGAATGCGCTGCGAAATGAGTTCGCTGTCAATCTTGTTCCAGTCAATCTCCTGGCTATTCCAGTCCTTCTGCTCCTGTTCGCCGAATACAAGCGCCAACTCTGCGGCTTCGTTGGGCTTGGTTATTACAAGCAGGATGTCGTCCTTCATGAGCATCCTGTCCGACATCGGAATAAGCACATGCCCGTTGTGCCACATACGTGAGATTACAAAATGGTTGTGGCTCATGCCGGCAATCTCCTCAATGGTCTTGCTGAATATGCCGGGGTTGGTTACGCGGTAACTTGCGATGAATATGTTCTTTTTGTGCTTGTTGTCGGGTGAAGGCATGTCCTTGGTGCGCACAAAGAACTTGCGCAACACCACAAGTGCCAGAATCACTCCCACAACGCCAAGCGGGTATGTTATTGCGCATCCCAAAGCGGCGCCGCTGACCTCACGATCCAACTGCTTCAGTGTCTGTTGTGCAGCAGCAAGTGCCGGAGTGTTTGTAGTTGCTCCGCAAAGGATACCCGACATGTCGGGCATTGATACGCCACAGCAGTAGCTCAATGTTATGGCTGTGATTGTGCCGGTAAGTAGCACGCCGAGTGCCGGGGTAATGAGTCTGGCTCCCTCGGTGCGCATGGAGCTGAAGAAACCGGGACCTACCTGCAGTCCGAGTGCATACACGAACAGCACCAGACCGAAAGTCTCGGCATAGAAGAGCATCTGCCCGTCGATGCTTAACCCGAAATGTCCGGCAATGATTCCTATGAAGAAAACGAACGTGATTCCCAAGGATATTCCCCACACGCGTACCTTGCCAAGCATAAGTCCCATGGCAGATATGAGTGACAGCACGACTATTGCCTGTAGCGCCGAGTGCTCGATGAACAGAGATTCAAGATACTCCATTGTCTTTTCCTGTCAGATAAATATCATTTTATGCCCATTTCCTCAATAAGGTGACCCGCACCGCCAATGCGGTCAATTACGAACAGCACGTAGCGTATGTCTACAGATATGTTGCGGCATATTGACGGGTCGAATTCAATGTCACTCATGGTTGAACGCCATGTGCGGTCAAAGTTGATGCCTACAAGTTCACCTTTGCCATTGAGTACGGGAGAACCAGAGTTTCCGCCAGTGGTGTGGTTCGATGCAAGGAAACATACCGGGACACTCTTGCGTCCGTTGTGCTCTACAGCCCAGCGTCCGTATTCCTTTGTCCTGTATATGTCACGCAGTGTCTGCGGAATATCATAGTCATAAATCTCGGGGTTGTCCTTTGCTATTATGCCGTCGATGGTAGTGAGGTGAGTGTGATACTCGCCGTCGGCATTCTCATAACCGGTCACAGTGCCGTATGCCACACGCAGTGTGAAGTTGGCATCGGGGTAGAAGGCGCGTTCCTTGTCCCACTCGCGCAGTGCCTGCATGTATGTGCGGTACCACTTCTCAATGGCTGGCACGTTGCTCAGGTTGCGGTATGCATACTCGCGGTTCTTCGCCAATGGCTTGGCGAACCACTGTGCGAACTGTACCATAGGGTCGGCAAGGTATTTCTCGCGTGTCAATGGATATTCAGTCAACAGTTGTGTGTCGGCAAAAAGGTGGTCTACAAACGCCTTGGGGTTGCCGTACTCTTCTATTGCTGCCAACAGTTCGGTAGGAACCTCCTCCTTTGGCATGCGTGAGATATACTCGCTGAGCATGCGGCGCGAAATGGCATGGTCAATCTCCTTCCTGTAGTCGTTGAGATACTTCTTGCGGGCCTCGGCCTGCTTGTCGGCTGTGAGCTCGTGTCCGTTGGCATCGTATGTGTAGAACCAATATGCATAGTTGAAGAACTCCATGCCAAGGATTGTCTCGTTGAAGAGTTCGCGTGCAAAGTAGTGCGGAATGACCTCCTGGTATGCAGCATGCATCGAGTCGAGCAGGGTGGCATATTGTGGCCTGTCGGCAGCCCATGCTGCAAAGGCCTTTTCATACTCTCTCTTCTTCTCAATTGTGCCCAGTTTGTCAAGGCCAAGGCTCTCGCCTTGCCATTTCTTCCATGCATTGGCAATGTTAGCGTGCTTTGCCGCGTAGGCAATGCGTGTTGCCACATCCTTTGACTGTGCCTCGGCAATGATGTCGAGACGGATGGTGCGCAGGGCTATCTTCATGGGGTTCGACACCTCGGCAACGTACTCCACAGCATCGGCTGTCACATACTCCTGAGTGTTGCCGGGGAAACCGTATATCATTGTGAAATCACCTTCTTCCACACCTTTGGTCGAAACCTTGAAGTGACGTGCAGGGCGGTAGGGTATATTCTCCTCGGAATAGTCGGCAGGCTCGTTGTTGCTGTTGGCGTATACGCGGAAAATAGAGAAGTCGCCAGTGTGACGTGGCCACACCCAGTTGTCGGTGTCGCCACCGAACTTTCCTATTGATGATGGCGGTGCTCCGACAAGGCGCACATCGCGGTAGGTGCGGTATACGTACAATATATGCTGGTTACCGTAGTATATCGACTGTATTTCGGCGCGCATGCCCTCGCCCTTGCTCTCCTCCTCGATGATACTACGGGTGCTCTCGCCGGCAGCAATTCTGCCAGTGACATCCTCCATCTTTACAAGCAGGCTCACGGTGAGCCCCGGAACATGCAGTTCCTCGCTGCGTGACATTGCCCAGAAACCGTCGGTCAGGTAGTCATGCTCAACCGA
The DNA here is from genome assembly GCA_045634085.1 of Bacteroidaceae bacterium. GTDB lineage: Bacteria > Bacteroidota > Bacteroidia > Bacteroidales > Bacteroidaceae > HGM04593. The sequence goes on along the minus strand of JAZQZM010000052.1, from coordinate 2,090 downwards.
TGAGAGTTTCTGTATCGAACTGTAGCCGCAGTGGTGGTTGGTAAGCAGCAGACCCTCGGCCGATATGAATTCGCCCGTGCATCCGCCGCCGAACTGTACCACGGCATCCTTCAATGAAGCCTTTTCATCGGAGTATATGTCGTCAGTCTTTAGTTTGAATCCCATCTTACGCATCTCCTTGATGCGTTCCTTTATCATGTTGGGCAGCCACATGCCCTCGTCGGCTGTTGCAGTGGCGAGTGTCATGCACGCTACTGCGCAGAGCAAAAGTTTCCTTATCATATTCTATTGTGTCTATTATAATCTGCGAATATACAACAAACACCCGATATATATAATACAATGTCCGTTTTTTTGGTCTGTATATAAGGTGTAGGCACTATATGCAAAATGGGCAAGGATTTCTCCCTGCCCATTTGTTTTGTTTCCCATTGGCTCGCTTTTTTTTAGCGACCCGCGAGGCACGACCTTGGAGCCGTGTTGCTCGCGACCAATCGCTAAAAGGCTCGCCGATGGCAAAAAGTTACTTTACAAGTACCTTTTTGCCATTGACAATGTAGATACCACCCTCGGTTACCTTCTCAAGCTTGCGGCCATTGAGGTCGTAGATGCTTTCGATAGCCTCGCCGTTGATAACTGCGTTCTCAACGCCTGTAGCCTGTGTACCATAGAATGTCGGGAGTATCATACCGTCTGAAACAGACTCTGTAACCTTGAATGCACTTGCAGCAGTGTCATATACAAGGGTCAACCCCTCGCTTACGATAGTTGCTGTGCTGTTCTCATCATCGGCAATAGTAATTGTCCAACTGCTCATTGGAACGTATGCTCCATTTGAACTGAGTTTCGGACCGGAAGCACCATACATTGAAGATGTGTAGATATAGTTGCCGTTTACATCCTTAATGTAGTATGTTCCTGCCTCAGCAGCCTCTTCCAAGGTAATAGCATAGTATGCAGCCTCGGTCAAATCGTCGCCATCGATTGTTGTCTCAACAGCAGGCAGGACATTGTTTGCAAGAGGTGCTGCCACATGGCCGTTTGCCGCGAGGAAGTAGTTGCCGCTCTCAACTGCAACAGCTCTGTGGTATGTAACAGCCTCAGAGATGATGTACTCAGCCGAAGTTGATGCACTCACGTATGTCTTGTCGCCGTATGTAAGCTCCACGATAACCTTGAGAGTACAGCTGTTCTCGATAGTGATTTCACCATCGGTCTCCTCATCCTCAACAGTAGGCTCATTGCCGTTGGTTGTGTAGTAGTATGTAACGTTTGTAACACCCTCAAGGTCTGCTGTTGCAGAGTGTACATTTACTGTTTGTGCACCAACATATACACCGCTTGCGAGGTCGATTACCGGAGCCTCGAGCTTGTTCTCGGCAGGATATACCTTAATATATGTGATGTACATTACACTTGAGTAGTTGCCGCCGTTAGAACCGATAACGAGTTCGTAAACATTGCCGGCAGCCTGGTTTTCGGCTGCAATCTCGAATGTAGATGTTGCGGCAGTTCCGAGGCAAGGTGTACTTACGGCAGTCTCGCCAACATATACGTTCATATCAACATTAGCATAACTTGTTCCGCTTGAGTGACCGACAACCTCAATCTTCTCAACTGCAAAACCGAATGCAGGGAGAATAATCTTAGTGCCAGGCTTAGATATATTCAAGAAGCCCTTGCTGTCGTAGATATAGCTACCTTTGTTTGCTGTCGGGTCAATCTGGATTGTATAAGCACCATCAGTGTACTCACCGGCTGTCTTAATGCTGCTGTAGTTGTTCTGCTCCATTGTCGGGATACCCCATGCGCCGTTTACGAAGTCGAAGATTACAGTCTCGTTAAGAGCTGATGGAGTCTCAGGCTCAACAACTGGCTCCTTGACTGTAAATACATATTCGCCGTTCATTGTTACAGCCTCACCGTTGCTCTTGCGTGTGATAAGACCTTCTGGGATTACGAGTTTGTACTCTCCCGGAGTATTGATTGCGTTGAATGGAGTAATTGTAAGAACTTTGCCATTTACCTCAAATGAACAGCCCTTGTCTTTTGTTCCAAGGTAAATCTGTTTCATTCCCATCATGTCGAAA